>CAYVPO010000106.1:0-13013 GCA_964453825.1 uncultured Holophagales bacterium | reverse complement strand
GAGTATCGCGAGGGCCAGCCGCTGCCGGACGTGGAGTACACCGAGGACGAGCAGGCCGTCTGGCGGACGGTCTGGGAGCACCTCGCGCCGCTCCACGAGCGATTCGCCTGCCAGGAATGGAAGGAGAGCTCCGCGGCCCTCTCCCTCGACCGGAGGAGGGTGCCGCAGCTCTCCGAGGTGAACGAGGCGCTGAAGAGAGGCGCCGGCTTTCGGATGCTTCCCGTCGCCGGCCTCGTCCAGGGGCGGACGTTCCTCGGGATGATGGGGAGGGGGGTCTTCCTCTCGACGCAGTACATGCGGCACCACTCCGTGCCTCTCTACACGCCCGAGCCCGACGTCGTCCACGAGCTCGTCGGCCACGCCGCGAGCCTCTTCCACCCCGGCATCGTGACGCTCTCCCGGCGCTTCGGCGAGGCGGCGTGGCGCGTCGACGACGCGGCGCTGAAACGGCTCGAGCTCGTCTACTGGTACACGCTCGAGTTCGGCCTCGTCGAGGAGGACGGGGAGCGGAAAGCGGTGGGTGCCGGGCTCCTCTCGTCGTTCGGCGAGCTCGGGGACTTCGAGAATCACGCCGAGATACGCCCGCTCGACTGCGACGCGGCGGCCGCGATCCCGTACGACCCGACGCGCTACCAGGAGCTCCTCTTCGTCTCGCCCTCCTTCGACCGGATGGTCGAGGACGTCTCGGCCTGGCTCGCGAGACAGTGAGCGTCGGGTGGCGCGGATCTACGACCTGTCCCCGCCGCTGTCGCCGCGGATCGCCGTCTGGCCGGGCGACGTTCCGTTCACGCGGGAGGTGACGACGCCTCCCGACGGGACGACCTTCTCCTCGATCCGGACGACGCTCCACCTCGGCTCGCACGCCGACGCTCCGCTCCACATGGTGGCCGGCGCGCCCGCCATCGACGAGGTCCCGCTCGAGACGTGGATCGGCCCCTGCCAGGTCGTCGAGGCGCGCGTCGCGCCCCGGGGACGGGTACGCCTCGAGGACCTCGCGGAGCCTCCGTCGGCGCCGCGACTCCTCCTGAAGACCGGGACGTTCGGGAGCCGGGAGCGGTTCGACGATTCCTTCGCGGGGCTCGACCCGTCGCTCGCCTCGGAGCTCGCGGCGCGCGGCGTCGTCCTCGTCGGAATCGACACCCCCTCGGTCGACCCGTACGACGACCATGCCTACACGGCGCACCGGGCGCTCGTCCGCGCGGGGGTCGCGTGGCTCGAGGGGCTCGTCCTCGCCCACGTCCCGCCGGGCCTCTACGAGCTCTCGGCGCTGCCGCTCCGGATCGAGGGGGGAGACGGCTCTCCGGTCCGCGCGGTCCTTCGGACGCCCTGACGGGGGGCGGCGGCCCGCCGCCGGCGGGAAAAGCTGCGAAAATGAGAGGTTCGCCATGCGAGAGGCCGAGCGGCTGAAGAGGCAGATGCTCCGCGACGCCGTGCGGGAGAACCTCGACACGATCGAGGGGCGGCCGCCGGCGCGCCTCCGCCCGGGAGGGCGGTGGGCCCGCCGGGCCGTGCGCGTCGCCGCCCTCGTCGCGATCCCGCTCGCGCTCTTCGCGTCGATCAACGCCTTCTCGGGAGGGGGCGTCTCCCCGACGGAGGTCGTCGTCGTGCCGCAGCGGACGGTCGCCCCGGCGCCCGAGCCGGGCCTCGAGACGCTCGACTGGCCCGCGCCGAAGTCGATCGACCCGACGCTCTTCCACCTCGACGTGAGGACGATCGTCCTCGACGCCGGGCACGGCGGCGTCGACCCCGGTGCGCTCACGGCCGACGGCCTGGCCGAGAAGGACGTCACGCTGGACGTCGCCCGGAGGGTGCGGGAGAAGCTTCGCGGCGGCCTGTTCCGCGTCGTGATGACCCGCGAGGGAGACGAGACGATCTCCCTGCGCGAGCGTTCGCGAAGGGCGCGGGACGCCGGCGGAGACGTCCTCGTCTCCATCCACGTCAACTCGATCCCGAGGCCCGACCGCCGCGGCGTCGAGACCTACTACCTCGGCCCGACGGACGACCCGGCGATTCGCCGGCTCGCGAGCGCCGAGAACTACTCCTCGGGCTATTCTCTGTCGGACTTCAGGGGGCTTCTCGAGGAGGTCTACGTGGGCGTTCGCCAGTCGGAGTCGAGGAGGCTCGCCGAGTCGGTCCAGGCCGAGCTCGTCGCCTCGACGCGAAGGCTGGCGCCGGAGGCCGGCGACCGGGGGGTGAAGAGCGCCCCGTTCGTCGTCCTGATCGCCTCCGAGATGCCGGGGATCCTGGCGGAGGTCTCGAGCGTCTCCCACGAGGAGGATGCGCGCCTCCTCCGCGACGAGGCGTACCGGGAGGCGATCGCCGACGCGCTCGCGCGGGGCGTGCGCGCCTACGCCGACGCGCGCAACCTCGAGGGAGAGGGAAGGAGCGGGAACGGATGAGCGGCAAGAAGGACGTCCTCCACGTCGGGATCGACCTCGGCACCTCGCGCAGCGCGATCGCGGCCTCGAACGGCGAGAGGCACGTCGTGGAGAGCTGGGTCGGATGGCCCGTGGACATGGTCGCCCGGAAGGTCGTGAAGAAGCCGGTCGTGTTCGGGCACGAAGCGCTCGAGAACCGGCCGATGCTCGACCTCCATCGCCCCCTCGAGAGGGGCCTCATCAAGGAGGGCTCCCCAAAGGCCGAGGCGGCCGTCCGGGAGCTCCTCGCGCACCTGATCGAGAAGGCGGGCGGCGCCGGGAAGACGGTCCAGGCCGTCGTCGGGGTCCCGGCCGAGGCGATGCGCGTCTCGCGCCAGCACCTGCGGAACGCCGTGAAGGGGGTCGCCGACGCGCTCCTCCTCGTCTCGGAGCCGTTCGCCGTGGCCTACGGCATGGACGCCCTCCTCCACACGATGATCATCGACATCGGCGCCGGCACGAGCGACTTCTGCGTCATGAACGGCCGCTATCCGACCGACGACGACCAGCGGACGCTCACCTACGCGGGCGACACCGTCGACGAGCAGCTCGGGCTCCAGATTCGGGCGCGCCACCCGGAGGCGAACTTCTCGATCCACATGGTCCGCGAATGGAAGGAGAAGAACAGCTTCGTCGGCGAGCCGAAGGGACCCGTCTTCGTCGAGGCCCCGGTCCGCGGGAAGCCGACCCGCCTCGAGGTGACGGCGGAGATGAGGAAGGCGTGCGAGAGCCTCGTCGGGCCGCTCGCCGAGACGATGCTCGACCTCCTCTCGCGCGTCGACCCCGAGTACCAGCAGCGCGTGCGCGACAACGTCGTCCTCGCGGGGGGCGGGTCGCAGATCCCCGGCCTCGCGGCGGCGCTCGAGCGGGCGCTCGACGACGTGGGCGGGGGAAAGGTGAGGCCCGTGGAAGACCCGGTCTTCGCCGGCGCGAGCGGCTCGCTGTCGATCGCCGCCGACGCGCCCGAAGGTGACTGGGAGCGTCTCGCGGGATGAGCGGCGAGGACCTCACCGCCTCGCGCGTCCGGAGGATGCTCCCGTCGGTCTCGGAGGTCCTCCGGGAGCTGACGGCCCGCGCGCCGATCGAGCCCGACGTCGCCTTCCGAGCGGCCCGGGACGTCTGCGCCGAGGAGCTGAAGCGGATTCGCGACGCCGGCGGCGAGAGCGTCGCCATCGAGCTCCTCGTGGAGCGGGCGCTCGCGCGCGTCGCGGGCGTCCCTCCGCCTCTCGTGGTCGCCGCGGCCCCGCCGCCGTTCCAGGCGGAGGAGCCCGTCGAGCCGGGGCCCCTTCCGGCGGACGCGAACGCGGCGGACGATCCGTTCTCCGAGACGACGGGTGCCCTGGACCTTCGCTGGGACCGCGAGGCGCGCGAGCCGCTCGGGACGCCGGCCGCCGTCGTACCGGCCGAGGAGGAGCCCCCGCCCCCGGTCGAGAACGTTCCCGAGCCCTCGACGTTCGCAGAGACCGACGAACCACGGGCGGACGTGCCGCCGTCCCCTGCGGAGCAGGAATCGCTCCCGGCCGAGGAGGGGGGAGGCTTCGTCTTCGCCCTGCCGGAGGAAGAACCGGCTCCGGTGCCGCCTTCGCCGGCGGCCGGGATGTCGGAGGAGTTCGGGGACGAAACGCTGACCCGCCTCTCGCGAGAGGCCGAGGCGATCGACCTGCGCTCGGTCTTCGCCGGCGAAGGCGTCTCCTCCGAGACGTCGGCGCCCGCGGAAGGGACGCTGGATACCCGGGGAGAGGCGTCGGGCGTCGAGCCGATCGAGGAAGCGCCGGGCGGGTCCGAGCCTCCCCCGCCGTTCGAGGACGACGAGGACACCGTCCTGACGATCCCGCGAGGCGGGCGCCGCCGCGCGAAGGGCGAGGAGGGGCCGCGGTGGGGGCGCCTCGCCGGGATCGCGGCTTCTCTTGCGCTCCTCGCGGCGCTCGGCTACCTCCTCGTCGGCCTCTGGATCGACCGGGGAGCGGAGTCCGGCCGGGTCGCGGCGAGCCGGCGAACGCCGGCAGAGGCCGTGCCCGCCGCCGTGCCTTCGGCCGAGGCCGAGACCCCCGCAGCTCCCGACCAGGGTGTGCAACCCGAAGCCGCGGCGGCGGAACCCTCCACGGCAATCGCTTCTCCGCCGGACGAGGCCGAGGCAACCCCGGTCGCCACGCCCGTGCCGCCGCCCCCCACGGCGCCGGCGCCTGCCGCCGCGGCGGGCGTGCCCGCTCCGTCGGCGCCGGCGCCCGTCCCCGTCGCTACCGTTCCTCCCGCTCCGGTCCGGCAGAGCCGCGACGGCCTGGTCGTCACCCGCGACCGGACCGGACGCCCCGAGGTCTTCTCGATCCACTTCAAGTCCTACCGGGACCGGGCCGCCGCCGAACGCGACTTGAAGCGGATCGCGGCGCTCGTCGAACGCGAGGGTTTCGTCGCGGAGGTCGATCTCGGCGAGAAGGGCGTCTGGCACCGGGTCATGGTCGGGGAGTTCCCGTCCGCGGAGGAGGCCAAGGCCATCCGCGCCGAGCTCGCGGCGAAGGGGACGCGCGACATGGGGTGGGTCTACCGGGTCGTCGGCCCCTGAGCCCGGGCGCGGCCCCGCGCGGTCAGGGGTTCGTCTGCCAGAGCTCGAGGGAAACCGGGAGGACGCGGGAGTCGAGCCGGACGAGGCCGACGACCGCCTCGGCCACGTCCTCGGGCCGGATCGCCGTCGTCGGGCTCTTCAGAAAGCCTCCCCGAAGCGCCATGTCGGTGGCGACGGTCGAGGGCATGATGCAGGTGACGCGCACGTCGCTCCCCCGGGCGTCCTGGAGCATCGCCTGCGAGAGTCCGGCCAGGCCGAACTTCGAGGCGCAGTAGGCCGCGCCCCCGGCGAAGCCGCGCAGCGCCGCGGTCGAGGCGACGTTGACGACGTGGCCGCGGCGGCGGTTCTTCATGCCGGGGAGGACGGCGCGGGCCATCAGGAACGGCCCGCGCAGGTTGACGGCGAGCGTGTGGTCGAAGACGAGGGCATCGATCCGGTCGACCGGCCCGTGGGCGTAGACGCCGGCGTTGTTGACGAGGACGTCGACCGGGCCGAGCTGCTGCTCGGCCGCGGCGACGCAGCGGGCGACGCCCCCTTCGTCGGAGACGTCGCCGGGGAGGACGGCGCAACGCGCACCGAGCGCGCTCGCGTCCTTCTCGACGGCCGCGAGGTGCGACGCCGTCAGGCCCATGAGGCCGACGCGGGCTCCTTCGCGGGCGAAGGCGAGAGCGATGGCCCGGCCGATCCCGCGGCCGGCGCCGGTGACGAGGACGACCGAATCCCTGAGCTCCATGGAGGGCCTCCGACGCCGATCTTATCCGGACCGTACGCCCGCCTCCGCGCCCGCCGTTGCCCCTTCTCCCCGGATGGGAGATGCTGGACCGGATGGTCCGGCGAACGTGCGTTCTGGCGGCGGCCCTCCTCTGGGCCGTCCTCGTGCCGGGCCCCGCGGCCGGCCGGGAGCTCGGCGCCATCCGGGTCGAGCGCCTGCCGGCGACCCTCGCCGGGACCTGGGAGTTCGCGCTCGAAGATCCGCCCGGCGGCATCGCGGACCTCGACGCCCTCTCGTTTCGGCCGATCGCCGTGCCCGGGACCTGGCAGTCCGCGGGCTTCCCGGGGCACGGAACGGGGTGGTATCGGGTCACGATCGACCTCGACCCCTCGCTGTCGATCGTCCCGCTCGCGTTCGCCTGCTCGCAGATCCGCGACGTGGACGAGGTCTACCTCGACGGACAGCCGATCGGGCGGACCGGAGGGTTCCCCCCGAGCTACGACAAGGGGACGGTCGTGGAGCGGATCTACGAGCTCCCCCCGTCGCGCTCGTCGGTCCCGGGCCTCCACGTCCTGGCCGTCCGCGTCCACAACGCCGGTCCGCGCGGGGGAGGGATCACCGGCACCCCGCAGCTCGACGCCGTGTCGGCCGCGCTCCATCGACGCTCGATGCACGAGGCGCCCCGGGCGCTCCTGGCGACGGCGTTCGCCGCGCTCGGGCTCTTCTCGCTCTTCTTCTTCCTCCGCGACCGGGGGCAGTCGGACTTCCTTTTCTTCTTCCTGACGACGAGCGCCACGGCCGTCTTCATCGTCTCCTGGCTCTCGGTGTGGGCGGTCTTCGGCCTGCCGCTCACGTTCCTCTTCCGCGTCGGGCACGCGGGCGTCTTCGTCCTGCCGGCCCTCGCGTGGGTCCTCTTCCTGAAGTTCTTCGAGCGGCCGATCGGCCGGCTCCACCGCGTCGTCCTGGCGGCGCAGGCGGTCGGGGCCGTGGCGTGCCTCTTCTGGCCGAGGCCGGACGACATCTACTACACGTTCCCTTTCGGCTGTTTCCTCGGTGCCGCCGCCGCGGCCGACGTCCTCGCTCATCTCGGGACGGCGGCGCGGCGGAGAGTCCGGCACGCGCGGACTCTTCTCGTCGCGGCGCTCGTGGCGGTCCTGGCGGCGGCGTTCGACTCCGCCGGCCTCCTCGCGTTCGGCATCGGGGCCTCGGTCGACGTCGCCCTCTCGGGACCCGCCTTCTTCGTCCTGATGAGCGTCCTCCTCGCGGCGCTCGCCGACCGGCTCGCGCGCCTGCGGCTCGCGGCCTCGACCGACCCGCTCACGTCCCTCGCGAACCGGGCGGTCCTCTTCGACCGGATCGGGCTCGAGATCGCCCGCGCTCGGAGGAGCGCCCACCCGGTGGCGCTGGCGATCCTCGACCTCGACGGGTTCAAGGGGTTCAACGACCGTTACGGCCACGTGGCCGGGGACCGGCTGCTCGTCGCGGCCGCCGACGCGATCACGCGGGCGATCCGGGACACCGACCTGGCGGCCCGCTTCGGCGGAGACGAGTTCGTCGTCCTCCTGCCGGAGGCCGACGCGACGAGGGCCGTCGCCTGCCTCGAGAGGATCCGGAGCGGCATCGGCCGGGCGAGGATCTCCGGAGCCCGCGACGGGACGACCGTCTCCGCCGGCGTCGCCGTCTTCGACCCGAACGTCCGGGCGAGCGTCTCGGTGTCGGCGTGGCTGCGTCAGGCGGACGCGGCGCTCTACGCCGCCAAGGCCGCGGGCCGGGACCGCGTCCTCGTCGCGTACGGCGCTCCGCCCGCGGGAGCCTCCGGGGACCGCATGCCGAGCGACGACGCGTCGATCCGCCGCATCCCGGGCTCGTCGCCGTGACCGGGGCCTCCGCGTCGCGGGGCGCGGCGGGAACGGAGCCGCCTCGCGCGTGGCGCGTCTTCCCGGGGAGCGGCGCGCTCCTCGGGCTCCTCCCCCGGGGACGCCCGCTCCGTCACTCGTAGCGAAGCGCCTCGATCGGGTCGATCGAGGCGGCGCGCAGCGCCGGGTAGAAGCCGGAGAGGAGGCCGACGGCGCCGGAGACGCCCGTCGACAGGAGGAAGGACCAGAGCGTCACGACGGTGGGCCAGCCCGCGGAGACGGCGACGACCTTCGCGATGAGGACGCCGAGGACGACGCCGAGGAGCCCCCCGAGCGCGCTCAACGCAAACGCCTCGACGACGAACTGGACGAGGACGTCCTTCCGCCGCGCGCCGATCGCGCGGCGGATGCCGATCTCGCGCGTCCGCTCGAGGACGGTCGCCAGCATGATGTTCATGATCCCGATTCCGCCGACGAGGAGCGAGATGCCGGCGATGCACCCCATGACGACGTTGAAGAGCCGCTGCGTCTTCCGGCTCTGCGCGAGGAGCGCCTCGGGGACGACGACCTCGAAATCGGCCGCACCGCCGTGGAGGCGGTCGAGGAGCGCGCCTGCGAGGCGGGCGGCCTCCGTGGCAGAGGTCCCGTCGCGGAGCTTCACGACGAGCTCGGAGAGCGGAGACTCCAGCGGGTCGCGGTCGAGCTTTCGGAGGACCGTCGTGAAGGGGACGAAGAGCTCCCGTGCCGTGGTGCCGACGGAGACCCCCTGGAACGTGTCGCCGCCGTCGCCCGAGGGGGCGAGGACGCCGACGACCGTGAGCCAGACGTCGTTCACCTTCACCGTCCGGCCGAGAGCGGGCTCCCAGCCGAAGAGGTCGCGGCGGGCGCCGTCGCCGAGGACGCAGACCTGCGCGTGCGTCTCCTCGTCCTCCTTCGTGAGGAACCGCCCCGCGGCGAGCGGGAGCGAGACGAGCTCGGCATGGCGCCACGAAACGCCCGAGACGCGCGCCTCGCTCTTCCCGCCGCGTCCCCTCACGCTCCACGGGTTCACGGTGACGCGTGGCCCGGTGAAGTCGACCCCCGTCACGGCCTCCTCGATCCCGGCCGCATCGCGAAGGGAGACGCCGATCGACTTCTTCCGGACCTCCTGGAGCTCGTCCGGGCGGAACTCCTTCGCGCGGACGATCACGTTCGAGATCCCCATCCGCCGGATCATCTCGAGCGCCTGGCTCTCGGCGCCCGCTCCGATCGAGAGCATGGCGATGACGGCGCCGACGCCGAAGATCATCCCGAGCATCGTCAGGACGGAGCGGAGCTTGTGCGCCGAGAGGCTCGCGAGGGCGCGCAGCAGAGACTCGCGGAGGCTCACGACGCCCCTCCGACTGGAGAGCCGGGCGCCGGGGAGGAGGCCGGCTCCGGCGCCGCCTCCGGGTCGACGAGCGCGACGACGTCGTCGGCCCGAAGGCCCGAGGCGACGGCGACGCGTCCGAGCGCGGAGGCGCCGAGCGTGACGGGGACGGGCTCGAAGGTCCCCTTCGCGAGCCGGAAGACGACCGTCGCGCCCGCGCGCTCGAAGAGAGCCTGCCTCGGGACGACGAGCGCGTCCGCCTCCGCCCCGAGGTCGAGCGTCGCCGCGACGCGCTGCCCCGGCTTCATCCGGGCCGGGTCGACCGCGTCGAGGGCGAGGACGGCGCCGAAGTACTGGATCGGGACGTTCCGGAGGCGCGGCCGGGCGAGCGCGTCGACCGACTTCACCTTCGCCGGGACTGGCGGACCCGTCTCCCCCTCGAGCGAGAGGGCGGCGGGGCGCCCGGGCGCGAGCCCCCCGGCGTCGGCCTCGAGGACCCAGACCTCGGCCTCGAGCTTGCCGAGGTCGGGAATCTCCGCGAGCGTCTGCGTGCTCCAGACGACCTGCCCCACCTGCGGCAGCTCGCCGCGCCAGTTCCTCTTCAGGACGACGATCCCGTCGTGGGGGGCCTTCAGCTCGAGGGCGGCGAGCTCGCGCTCGGCCTTGTCGATCTTCAGCTGCGCCGTGCGCCCGTCGAGGGCGACGAGCTCCCGGCTCGTCCGCGCCAGGGCCTCGCGCTCCCCCTTCGAGCCGGCGGCGTGGCGCTCCTTCTGCGTCGCGAGCGAGACGTCGATGTCCGCCTCGATGATCTCGTGCCGGGAGAAGAGCTCCGGGTCGCGGCTCTGGAACGTCTCGGCGGTCGTCCGTTCGTCGCGGGCCTGGTCGGCGTCGCGGCCGAGGTTCGCGATGATCGAACCCGCCTCGGCGCGCTCTTTGTCCCCGCGGCGGTCGGCGATCGCGCGCTCGGCCCGGCCGTCGGCGAGCAGCTTCGTCGTCTGCGTCGGATCGAGCCGGACGACGACGTCTCCCGCCTTCACGGGCGTCCCGTCCTCGATCATCCAGCCGATCTTCAGGCTCACGTCGTTGCCCGGAACGCGGACGGGCGTCGCGTCCACGGCGCGGAGGACCCCCTCGGCGCGGACCGTCCTCTCGAGCTTCGCCGCCTTCACGACGAACGTCGGGACGCCGGCGGCGGTCACCCGGGGCCGGAGAAGGCGCGCCCCGAGCGCGGCCGCGGCGAGGAGCGCCACGGCCAGGACGACGAGGACGCGCCGCCTCACGAGCGCGCTCCCTTCGAGGCCGGACGCGCGACGCGCAGGACGGCGTCCCCCTCGGTGAGACCGGAGAGGACCTCGACCCACTCGCCGTTGCGCCGCCCGACCTTCACGGCGACCGACCGGGCGCCGCTCCCGCGGGGAACCCAGACGAACGGGCCGGCCTCGGTCGGCACGACCGCGTCCGCCGGGACGGCGAGGGCGCCGGCGGCGCGCCCGACCTCGACGCGGCCGCGGACGCGCATCCCCGGCTTCATCTTCTTCGGGTCGACCTCCTCGAGCGTGACGGAGAGGCGCGCAACCTTCAGCGGAACGGACGGGGAGGCGCGCTGGACCGTCTTCTGGACGCGACGGACCGACCCGCGGACCTCGGCGTCGGGGTGGGCGTCGAGGCGGAGAGAGACCGGCGCCCCTTCGCGGACGAGCCCGGCGTCGGCCTCGTCGACCTCCGCCTGGACGCCGAGACGCGCGAGGTCGGGGACCTCGAGGACCTTCTCCCCGAACCAGCAGCGGTCGCCGACCTTCTTCTTGTCGCCGTTCCAGCTCGGGATGAGGAGGACGGTCCCGTCGCGCGGAGCGGGCACCGTCATCTTGCCGATCGAGGAGACGAGCTCGCCGGCGCGGAGCGCGGCGCGGCGGCGGCGCCCCTCGAGGATCGACAGCTCGGCGCGGGCCGCGCGCTCGGCCGCTTCGAGGCGGCGCGTCACCGAGGCCGACTCCGCCTCGGCGAGCGCGAGGTCGAGGCGGGACTTCGTCAGCTCGATCGCGCCGGAGACCTCCGGGGGGACGTCGACCTTCAGCGCGGCCTTCGCGCGGCGCGCCTCGGCCTGCGCCTTCTGCAGCTCGAGGTCGGCCCGGGAGAGCGCGAGCGTCCGGCGGCGGCGCTCGATCTGCTTGCCGGCCGACTCGGCCTCTGCCCGCTTCTCTTCGAGCTGCTGGGAGACCGCGGTCGTGTCGAAGCGGATCACGGGCTGGCCCTTCTTCACCTCGGAGCCCTCGGTCGCCAGGAACGAGATCCGGTAGTCCCAGACCTCGGGGAGACGGGTGGGGCCGATCGGCTCGCCGTCGAGCGCCGCCAGCTCGCCCTTCAGCTCGACGGAGAGGACGAGGTCGCGCCGTTCGGCCTTCGCCCGGCGCGTGCTCGCGAGGTCGGGGGGCGGGAGGGAGACGGCGGCCGGGTCCGGGCCGGCGGCCCGGGGCGGAGCCGGAGGCGTCTCGACGCGGACCGACATTCCCGGGCGGAGCCCTTCGAGCTCCCCGCCGGACACGTCGACCTGGACGCGGAAGGCCATCCGTGGCGAGCCGCGCCCGATCGGCTGTGCGACAGGGGCGACGGAGTCGACCCGGGCGGGAAGCCGGCGATCCGGGAAGGTGTCGGGGACGACGACGGCGGCGTCTCCGGCGCGAACCCGACCGTCGTCGACGTCGAAGAGGAGCGCGTCGACGCGGAGCGCTCCGGGGTCGGGGATACGGGCGAGCGCGAGGCCGGGCCAGAGCGTGTCGCCCGTCAGGAACTTCTTCCTCTCGCGCGGGTTCTCGGCGACGACGAAGACGCCGTCCTTCGGCGCGCGGAGCGTGAGGGCGGCGACCGCCGCCTCGAGCTTGTCGCGCTCGGCGCGCGCCCGCTCCAGGGCGATGAGCTTCGTGGCGCGGTCGGCCCCCGCCGCTTCCCGGTATCCGGCGAGCTCCTCCCCGGCCTTTTCGAGCTCCGTCCTCGCGCGGCGGAGCGCGAGCTGCATCTCCTCGTGGTCGCGCCGCGCGCGAAGCTCGCGAGGGAGGTCGGCGTCGAGGCGCGCTTTCTCGAGGTCGGTCGTCCGGGCGCGTACGGCCTGCTCCCGCGCGAGCTCCGAGACCTCGCGGTCCGCGTCGAAGCGGACGAGCTCGGTCTCCGCCTCGATCGCGGCGATCCGCTTCTGCTCGAGCTCGGAGGCGAGGTTCCCCGCGTCGAACTCGGCGACGCGGTCCCCGGCTTTCACGACGGTCCCGTCCTCCTCGAGGAAGCGGAGCTGGAGCTCCCAGAGCGGAGTCTCGGGGACGAAGAGGTCCGCCGAGCGGAGCGCAGCGAGCTCGCCCGTGAGGAGGAGCGGTCGGGGGCCGTCGGACACCGGCGTCGCCGGGAGCGATCCGTCTCCGGCGCGGGAGCCGCCGCAGCCCGAAAAAGCGCTCGCGGCGGCCAGCAGGAGAACCACCGCGAGCGCGAGCCGGGAGAGTCGTCCCCGTTTCATTCCCGCCCTCTTTTACGGAGGCAGGCGGCGAAGCGTTGCCGGCACCGGATAGGATCTCCCGGATGAGAACGCGTGCCGCGGGCCTCCTCCTCCACCCGACGTCCCTGCCGGGCCGGTTCGGGATCGGCGACCTCGGACCGGAGTGCGACGCCTTCCTCGACTGGGCCGCCTCCGCCGGCCAGTCGGTCTGGCAGGTGCTGCCGCTCGGCCCGACCGGGTTCGGGAACTCGCCGTACGGGACGCTCTCGGCCTTCGCCGGAAGTCCGATGCTCCTCTCGCCCGAGCTCCTCGTCGCCGACGGCCTCCTCCCCGCCTCGGCGCTCGACGGGGCCCCCGGCTTCCCCGAGCACCGCGTCGACTTCGAGCGCGTGATCCCGTGGAAGGAGTCGCTCCTGCGCGAGGCGTGGCGGCGCTTCCGGACCGACGCCCCGGCCGCTCTGCGGGCCGGGCTGCAGGGCTTCGCCGAGGCGTCGGCCCACGGCTACTGGCTTCGCGACTGGTCGCTCTTCATGGCGCTGAAGGGGCGCTACGGCGGGGCCGCGTTCCGCGAGTGGCCGGAGGAGCTCCGCCTCCGGCGGCCGGCGGCGCTCGCGCGCGCCGAGAGAGAGCTCGCCGAGGAGA
>CAYVPO010000105.1:11789-13079 GCA_964453825.1 uncultured Holophagales bacterium | reverse complement strand
CCGTGTAGGCGACGCCGACCGCGAAGGAGCTCCCCGCGATGCCGAAGCCGAGGCCACCGGCGGCGAAGCCCCAGAAGCCGTTCGCGAAGCTCGTGAGGAACGCGGCCACGGCCGAGACGAGCAGCACGGCGGTGAAGACGACGCGCCCCCCGAAACGATCGGTCAGGATGCCGGCGGGAAGCCGCAGGAGGGACCCGGTCAGGACGGGGAGCCCGATCAGCCACCCCATCTCCGCCTTGTCGAACGCGAAGGCCTTGTTGTCGACGAGGAACGTCACGAGGACGCCGTTCATCATCCAGACGGCGAAGCAGACGGTGAACGCCAGCGTGTTCATCGTCAGGACCGTCCAGGCCGTCGCGCGCTCGCTCATCTGGCTCCTCCCCGCCGCGGCGCTTTCAGCGCTTCGCCTCGCCTCGCGCCCGGTTCCAGACCACGAGCTGATTCGGGCGCCAGAGATACGGCACGGGCGCGACCAGGGCGTGCACGAGCCGTGTGAAGCTGAAAGCCGCGAGGAGGACGAAGCCGCCCACGACGTGCATCTGCGCCGGGAGCTTCAGGTCGACCATCAGCTGGATCTCGGGCTGGAAGCGGACGAGGGACCAGAGGTATGGAACGACCGTCTGCGCGTACCACGCGCTCCCCCAACGGAGCGCGATCGCAACCCACAGGCCGGTGACGATCTGGAAGAGGAGGAGGACGTAGACGAGGATGTCGGCCCGCGACGTCACCACCCGCAGGCGGGACACCGTGGCGCGCCGCACGATCAGCGCTCCGAGGCCGAAGAGCGTGAGGAGCGCGGCCGCGAGCGCCGTGGACTCGAGAACGAACAGCCGTATCGGCACGCCGTTCCAGAGCGTCATCCCGCGCGGGAAGAGGAATCCCACGAGGTGCCCGAAGAAGAGGGTCAGGATCCCGAAATGGAACGGGACCGATCCCCAGAAGAGCTCTTTCGTCTCGAGGAACTGGGACGAGAGGCTGCTGAACGTGAACGGGTCCCGCCGGTACCTCTGGATCGACACCAGCAGGAAGAGGACGACCGAGACGTAAGGGAGCGCGGCGAAGAGCAGGACGTTAAGCAAGGGCTTCAGCCTCCAGGTCGATGTCGTCGACCCTCTCGGGCGGGGGAAGCGGTTCGCCGCCGCCGAGCGGCGCGAGGAATGAGGGCAGCGCCCGCAGGACGTCGGCCCACGGGCTGTCGGCGTCCTTCAGGGCCTCCGTCATGCGCGTGAGCCCCGGGAGCAGAAGCGCGTCGACGAGGCGCTCCGGGCGAGCGAGGCCCGCTACCGGGCG
>CAYVPO010000105.1:0-11779 GCA_964453825.1 uncultured Holophagales bacterium | reverse complement strand
TCCCGGTCCTCCCCGGGCGGCAGCGAGGCCAGGAGGCGCAGGACGGCCGGCAGGTAGTCGGACAGCTCGCCGTCCCGCAGCGCCACGCCCGCCTTCCGCATCTCGGCCACGAGCCCCGAGAGAAGCGCGCCACGCTGGTACGACTCGCCGAAGAGGTGATAGCCGAGGTGAAGCGTGCAGACCGGCGACAGGTCGAAGAGCCCGGAGTAGCGCTCCTCGGCCCCGCCTGGCGCCGCCGACGACAGCCAGCCCGACAGCCTCAGGAGCGCCGCGGACATCTCCGGCGCGACGTCCTCCGCCAGCGCGGCCCCCTCGAGGGCGCCGCGCGCGGACGATCCGCTCGGGTAGCCGAGCGCGGCCGCGACCTGCTCGAGCGAGCGGGAGACGAGGGCCGGGTCGAGCCCGGCGAGCCTCACGAGCCCCTCTCCGGCTTCTTGCGGAAGCCCATTCCCGCGAAGCCCTTCACCGCGAGCGGCTCGTCGAGCATCTCGATCGCCTCCTCGCGGTGCATCGGCGGGATCACGAACCGGTCGTCCGCCGGCGCGATCGACGTCAGGTAGTAGATCGCCTCGGCCTCTTCTACCGTGGTGTCCGTCTCGGCGAGGAGCCTCGTGGCGTCCTCGAGCGTCACGTCGCCCACGGTGACGGCACGGCGGTAGATCCTCACCGCGAGCTGTTTGCGGAGCGCGTACCGCACCACGCCCTCGTTCCCGGCGCCGAAGAGGCTCGCCATGTACTGGAGCGGCAGGCGGTACTTGTCGATGACGCCGAGGAACCCGACCGTCGTGTCCCGGGTGCCCGACGGCCCCTCCGGACCCTCGGCGATCGTCGTGTCGTACCCCTGCTCTCCGTTCGCGGCCATCACCGGGAGGAGCGGCGGGACGTAGAAGAGCATCGGGAGCGTCCGGTGCTCGGCATGGAGCGGCAGGGCCAGCCCCCACTCCACGACCCACTTGTAGACGGGGGACTTCTGCGCCGAGGCGATCACGTCGTCGGGGATGCCGGCCCGCTTCGCGGCCGCGATCACCTCCGGGTCCTTCGGGTCGAGGATCATCTTGCGCTGCGCCTTGACGAGGTCCTTCTCGTCGGCTGCGAGCGTCTCCCCGATCTTCTCGGCGTCGTAGAGGACGATTCCGAAGTAACGGATCCGTCCGACGCACGAGTGGAAGCACGCCGGCGCCTGCCCGGTCTCCAGGCGCGGATAGCAGAGGATGCACTTCTCGCTCTTGCCCGTGCCCCAGTTGAAGTAGACCTTCTTGTACGGACACGCGGTCACGCAGAACCGCCAGGCGCGGCAGCGCTCCTGGCTGAGGAGGACGATCCCGTCCTCGCCCCGCTTGTAGAGCGCGCCCGACGGGCAGGCCGCCACACAGGTCGGGTTGACACAGTGGTTGCAGATCCTCGGGAGATAGAAGAAGACGAGCTTCTGCAGCTCGAAGAGCGCGCTGCGCTCCTCGGCCGAGACGTGGGCCAGGTTCGGGTCGTTCACCGCGTAGACCGGCGAGCCGCCCAGGTCGTCGTCCCAGTTCGGCCCGGCCTCGATCTCCATCTCCTTGCCCGTAATCATCGAGACCGGCCTGGCGATCGGCTGGTCCGCACCCTCCTTCGCTTCGAAGAGGTCCTTGTAGGTGTAGGTAAAGGGCTCGTAATAGTCGTCGATCGTGGGGAGATTCGGGTTGTGGAACACCGTCATGGCGCCCCGCACCTTCCCGACGGCGCGCACCTTCAGCTCGTCCCCGTCCTTCTCCCAGCCCCCCTTGTACTTCTCCTGGTCCTCCCAGGCCGTCGGATACCCCGTCCCCGGCTTCGTCTCGACGTTGTTCCACCACATGTACTCGGCGCCCTTGCGGTCCGTCCAGATGTTCTTGCAGGCGATCGAGCAGGTGTGGCAGCCGATGCACTTGTCGAGGTGAAAGACCATCGAGACCTGTACGCGTACGTCCATCGTCCTGCTCCTACAGCTCGACCTTGGACAGCTTCCGGACCCGGACCGAGGTGTCCCGGTTCGAACCCGTAGGGCCCCAGTAGTTGAAGTGGTACGTGAACTGCCCGTAGCCCCCCATCATGAGGACGGGCTTCTGCCGGATGCGCGTCAGGCTGTTGTGTCCCCCCGCCCGGCGTCCGCCCCTGAGCGGCGACTTCGGCACCCCGATCGTCCGCTCGGGCGCGTGGTACTGGATGCAGATGCCGGCCGGAATGCGAGCCGAGACCACCGCCCGCGTGCAGACCACGCCGTGGTCGTTGTGGATCTCGACCCAGTCGTTGTCGACGATCCCGATCTTCTCGGCGTCCCGGTCGCTTACCCAGAGCGGCTCGCACCCGCGCGAGAGCGTCAGCATCCGGTGGTTCTCGGAATAGGTCGAGTGGATGTGCCACTTGCCGTGAGGCGTCAGGTAGTTCAGGAGGAGCCCGTCGTCGATGGTCTCTCTCAGGTCGCCGTACTCGACCGGGTACGGTATCGGCTTGTAGACGGGCAGGTTCTCGCCGAAATCCAGGTATCCCTGGTGGTCGAGGTAGAGGTGCTGCCTCCCGGTGAGCGTCCGCCACGGCAGGAGCTTTTCGACCTGCGTCGTGAAGGCCGAGTAGGCGCGCCCGTTCTCGACGAGCCCCGACCAGCAGGGGCTGTTCAGGACGCGGCGCGGCTGCGCCTGCAGCTCCTTGTAGGTCGCCCGCGCCGCCCGCGCTCCTTCGGCGAGGTCGGTCAGCTTCAGCCCCGTCCGCTTCTCGAGGTACCTGTAGCCGTCGTATGCGATCTCGCCGTTCGTCTCGGGAGCCAGGTGGAGGATCGCGTCTGCCGCCTGCTCCGCGTCCCGGATCGAGGGCAGGACCCTGTCGCCCACCGTCTCCGTGGCCCGCGACCTCACCAGCTCGTCGAACTGCTCTGCCACGTTCAGCTTCACGCCGTGGGCGCCGATGCCGTCCCTCATGGCCGGCCCGAGCGCGACGAAGCGCTGGTGCAGCTCGCGGTAGTCGCGGGTGACGATCTTCATCGGCGACATCGTCTTGCCGGGAATCGGCTCGCACTCCCCCTTCGCCCAATCCTTCACGTCGCGCTGCGAGATCTCGGCGCTCGTGTCGTGCTGGAGCGCGGTCATCACCAGGTCCTCGAAGGGCTCCGGGAAATGCCGGCTCGAGAGCTGGGAGGTCCTGTCCGCGATGGAGCGGAACATGTCCCAGTCCGAGCGCGACTCCCACGCCGGCGGGACCGCCGCCGAGAGCGGGTGGATGAACGAGTGCATGTCGGTGGAGTTCAGGTCGGCCTTCTCGTACCAGGTCGCGGCCGGCAGGACGATGTCGGAGTAGAGGGCCGAAGTGTCCATCCGGAAGTTGATGTCGACGACGAGGTCGAGCTTCCCCTCGGGCGCGTCGCGCCACACCACGTCGTCCACCTTCCCCTGGGCCTTCTCCGTGGCGATCAGGTTCGTGTGCGTGCCGAGATAGTGCTTCAGGAAGTACTCGTGCCCTTTCGCGCTCGCCATCAGGGCGTTGCCGCGCCAGATGAACCAGACGCGCGGCCAGTTCTCCGGGGCGTCCGGATCCTCGACGGCGAACTTCAGGTCGCCCTTCTTCAGGCGGTCCACCGTGTGCGCGACGACCTCGGCCTCCGTTTTGGCCCCCTGGGCGCGCGCCTTCTTCACCACCTCGATCGAGCTCTCGTTCCACTGCGGGAAGAACGGGAGCCAGCCGTTCTTGACCGCCTTCACCTGGAGGTCGGCGGTGTGGCCCCTGGCGATGGTGGCGGCCGACTGCTCGCCGGGGACCGGGTGGTACTCGGTGAACTCCGCCTCGTAGCGCCACTGGTCGCAGTGCATGTAGTGCCACGAGGTTGCGTTCTGAAGCCGGGGCGGGCTCGCCCAGTCCCGTGCGAATGCGAGGTAGGACCACGGCGCGACCGGCGCGAGCTTCTCCTGCCCCACGTAGTGGTTCAGGCCGCCGCCGTTCTTTCCGACGCAGCCGGTCAGGATGAGCGCCACGATGCCCGACCGGTACATCAGGTTGTTGTGGTACCAGTGGTTGACCCCGGCCCCGATGATGATCGAGCACTTCCCGTCCGTCCGCTCCGCCGTGCTCGCCCACTCGCGCGCGAAGCTGATGACGGTCTTCCGGTCGATTCCGGTCAGCCTCTCCTGCCAGGCGGGGGTGTACGTCAGGTCGGCGTCGTCGTAGTTCTCGGGGTACTCGCCGGCCAGTCCACGGCTGACCCCGTACCGGGCCATCAGGAGGTCGAAGATCGTCGCGACCCGGACCTTCTTTCCGTCCTTCGTCGCGAGCGTGACGGTAGGGACGCCGCGGAGGACGACGTTCTCGGACTCGTACTGCTCGAACTCGACCTGGAGGACCTCGCCTTTCCGGTCGAGGAGCGACAGCGCCGGGTCGATCACCTGACCTGTCCGTGCGTCCTCCAGCTTCAGGTTCCACTTCCCGTCGGCCTCGCCCCAGCGGTGCCCGACCGATCCGCCCGGCATCTTCGGAAGGCCGGTCTTCGTGTCGAGGACCAGGAACTTCCACTCTCCGTTCTCCTCGCCTGCATAGGCGTCGAGCTCGCCGGCCCGGACGAGCCGCCCCGCCCGGTAGCCCCGGGACGTCGGCGTCAGCTCCACGAGGAACGGACAGTCGCTGTACTGCTTCAGGTACGACTGGAACGTCGGGGTCGGGCGGTCGGCGTGGAACTCCTTCAGGATGACGTGGCCCACGGCCATCCAGAACGCGCCGTCCTGTCCCGCGTGGAGCGGGATCCACTGGTCCGCGTACTTGGACACCTGCGAAAAGTCCGGAGAGAGGACCACGAGCTTCGTTCCGTTGTGCCGCGCCTCAGGGAGGAAGTGGCAGTCCGGGGTCCGCGTCATGTTCGGGTTGGACCCCATGACCGCGATCATCTTGGAGTTGAACCAGTCCGCGCTCTCGGCCACGTCGGTCTGCTCGCCCCAGATCTCGGGCGAGGCGGGAGGCAGGTCGCAGTACCAGTCGTAGAAGGAGAGGTTCACGCCTCCGAAGAGCTGGAGGAAGCGGGAGCCCGCCGCGTAGGAGAGCTGCGACATGGCGGGGATCGGGGAGAAGCCGACGACGCGATCGGGGCCGTACTTCTTCGCGGTGTAGACGTTCGCCGCCGCGATGATCTCCATGCACTCGTCGAGGCCGGCGCGCCGGAACCCGCCCTTGCCGCGTGCCCGCTGGTAGCGGCTCCGCTTCTCCGGGTCGGACTGCAGCGACGCCCAGGCGTCGACCGGGTCCTGGTGCTTCTTCTTCGCCTCGGCCCAGAGGTCGAGGAGCGCGCCGCGGACGTAGGGGTACTTCACCCGGATGGGCGAGTAGAGGTACCAGGAGTAGGAGATCCCGCGCTGGCAGCCCCGCGGCTCGTACGGAGGGAGCGAGCGGTCGAGGAGGGGATAGTCGAGGGCCTGCATCTCCCAGGTGACGATCCCTTCCTTGACGTAGATGTTCCACGAGCAGCCGCCCGTACAGTTCACGCCATGGGTCGAGCGCACGACCTTGTCGTGCTGCCAGCGGTTCCGGTAGAACTCTTCCCAGGAGCGTGTCTTCGGGCTGACGAGGTCCTTGATCCACTTCACGAGAGATGCTCCTTCCCGTTCTCGCGACGCCGCGTGAGGGGCTGCCGCACGCCGCGGAGCCGGCGTCCCCAGGCGACGTTCAGGCCGACGAGGACGGCGAGCGACCCGAGACCGCCCGCCAGGGACACGCTCCACGAATCGTCCCGGGCCGGCTCCCCGCCCAGGTTCGCCTCGTAGAGGAACGCCCGGAGCGCGAAGGCCTCGCTCGCCTCGAGCGGGTGGACCGCGTAGACCTTGTTCATGAGCGGGAACGCGGGGCTCTTGAGGGCGGTGTCGAGACCCTCGTCTCCGAGGCGCGCGAAGACGTTCGTGAGGTCCTTCGCGAGGCGCCCCCCGCCGAGAAGGCCCTTCGATCCCCTCACGGTGTGACACGAGACGCACGGAGCGCCGCCGGCCTTCATCGGGGCGAGCCCCAGGAAGAGTTCCCGGCCGACCGCCCTGTCGCGCGCAGTGGCGGTCGTCGCGGCGACGAACCGGCCCGCGAGGTTGCACGGCTCCGTCGAGCAGCGGATCACGAGGTCCACGAGCATCCGGGACTCCGCGTCGGAGAGGCCGAGGTCGGGCATCCTCACGCCCTTGAACTCGGCGAGCAGGTTCCGCGCGTCGGGGTCGCTGTCGAGGAGGGCGCTCGGCGTCTTCACGAACAGCTCGAGCCAGGCCCGGCTCCGCCTCCTGGCGACGTCCTTCAGGTCGGGCCCGACGCGGACCCCCTTGCCCACCGTGTGGCACGAGCCGCACTTCCTGGCGAAGAGGTCCTCAGCCGGAGACTGTTCCGGTGCCTGAGGTGGGGCCGCGGGCGCCGAAGCCGTCGCGGCGGGGACGGTCGACGGCGTGGCGGACGCCGCTGCCGGAATCTGGGCCGAAAGGGGGGCGGAGAGGAGAAGAGGGGGCAGGATCCAGAGGAGAGCTGATCGCACTCGTTTCCCTTCCTCGTGAGCCGGCTTGAGCGCCGCGTCGACGTCAAAGGAAGGGCAAGGGGCGTACCACCGCGGAAACCAGCTCGGGACGGCACCGGCCGTCTCCGTGGCTCTCACTTCTGAGAAAAGGCCGGTCTCCGGTTCGTCAGGCTTGAGAGCCGCGCCTCCGGCTCAGGAGCGGTTCCGGCCCGTCTCGCCCCCCTTGAGTCCGAACCGCTCGAGCCGGCGGTAGAGCGTCGCCGGCGAGATGCCGAGATCCTCGGCGGCCTTCTCGCGATTCCCTCCCGACAGGCGCAGCGCCATCGCGATGTAGCCCCGTTCGAACCGATCGATCGCCTGCGTCAGGTCGAGATCCGGACCTCCGGCGCTCCGGACGTCGGACGGAATCTGCTCGACGTCGATCCGGCCGTCGTCGGCGAGGATGAGGGCGCGGTCGAGCACGTTTGCGAGCTCGCGCACGTTCCCCCGCCAGAGGTACTGGCAAAGCGCCCGCATCGCGCCGGCCGTCACGATCGGGACGGGAATGCCGCTGCGCCGGGCGTTCCGTAGAAGCAGCCGCTGAACGAGACCGGGCACGTCCTCGGACCGCTCCCTGAGCGGAGGGACGTGAATCTCGAGCACGGCGAGGCGGTAGTACAGGTCCTCCCGGAACTCGTGCGTCTCGACGAGGTCCGCGAGGCGGCGATGGGTCGCGACGATGAGCCGGGCTTCGAACGGCGCGGTGCGGTCGCTCCCGAGCGGCTGCACTTCCCGCGCCTCGAGCGCGCGCAGGAGCTTGGCCTGCGCTGTCTGAGACAGCTCGCCGATCTCGTCGAGGAACACGGTTCCACGCCCCGCGGCCCGCAGGATCCCCTCCCGCCGGCGCTCGGCTCCGGTGAAGGCCCCGCGCTCGTGCCCGAAGAGCTCGCTCTCGACCAGCGTGTCCGGCAGGGCCGCGAGGTTCACGGCGAGGAACGGCTCGTCGCGTCCGGCACCGAGCTGGTGGATCGACCGCGAGACGACCTCCTTGCCGGTACCGGTCTCGCCGCTCACGAGGACCGTCGCCCGCGAGCCGGCGGCGCGGCGGACCCAGCCCAGGACCTCCTGCATCGCGGCCGACACGGCGACGATCTCGGTCTCCGAGTCCCGCTCGTTCAGCATCCGGCGCAGGCGCCCGTTCTCCCGCACGAGCTCTCCGTGGGCCAGGAGGTTCGCCACCTTGCGCGCGACCTCCTCGAGGATGAGCGGCTTCAGGAGGTAGTCGTGCGCGCCGAGCCGGAGGGCCTCGACGGCCGACTCGACGGACGCGAAGGCCGTCGTCAGCAGAACGCCCATCTCCTCGTCCAGCTCCCGGGCCCTGCGGACCACGGTGAGCCCGTCCACGCCCGGAAGGCGAAGGTCGGTGACGAGGAGGCCGAAGCTCTCGACCGCCAGGCGCTCGAGCGCCTCCTCCCCCGTCGAGACCCCCACGACGTGGTGCCCGCGGCGCGAGAGGTACTGCACGAGGGCGTCGCGCTGGGCCCGCTCGTCCTCGACGATCAGGAGCCGGCCGACGGGCTCGCTCACGCGGCTCGTCCGGGCTCGGCCGTGGCCCGTCCCACGGTCGCCGCGGGCAGCGCCACGACGGCCGTCGTGCCGTGCCCCACCGCGCTGTGCAGCTCGATGTGGCCTCCGGCCTCCTGGAGGATGTCGCGGGAGATGCTGAGGCCCAGACCCGTCCCCTGACCGGAGCCCTTCGTGGTGAAGAGCGGCTCGAAGCATCGCCCGAGGACCGTCCGGTCCATGCCGGAGCCCGTGTCGTGGACGCGGAGCGCCACGTCGCCGCCCGACGGCGTCAGCTCGAGCCGCAACGTTCCGCCGTCGGGCATGGCGTCGACGGCGTTCAGGAGGAGGTTCAGCACGACCTGCATCAGGTGGTCCTCCACCATCTTCACCGGCGGCGTCTCGGGGTCGAAGATCGTCTCGACCGTCACGTTCCGGGCCCGGCGATCGTGCCTCAGGAGGCGAAGCGCGTCCTCCGTCACGGCCTGCACCGAGACGAGCGTCGCCTCGTCGCGGCGGCGCCGGGCGAAGTCGACGAGCTCCCGGAGGATCCGACCCAGGCGGCCCACCTCCTGCCGGACCGTCGCCATGACGGCGGCCGGCTCGTCGTCGAGGCGCGTCCCGTCCAGGAGCTGAAGCTGCGCCTCGATCGACGCGAGCGGGTTGCCGAGGTCGTGCGCGACCCCGGCGGCCAGGAGCCCGAACGCCGCCATCTTCTCCTGGTGAACGAGGCGCGCCTGGAGCTTCCTCTGCTCGGTGACGATCCGCTCGACGAGGAGGACGTGCCGGCGTCCGTCGGGCAGGTCGAGCGGGTGGCTCTCCACCGCCAGGACCTCGCCGGTCCGCGGATCGGTGTGCGGACGCGCGCAGGTCTTCGCCGTCCCGTCGGCGAACGTCGAGGCTGCGGGACACTCGTCGCACCTCGTCGCGCACGCGGCCAGGGCGTCGTGGCAGAGGCGCCCCGCCAGGCCCGGCCCGTGCACGACCTCGGCGGCCCGGTTCGCTCGCACGACGCGATAGTCCGGATCGAGGACGACCAGAGCGGAAGGCGTGGCGTCCACGATGAAACCGAGGAGCGCCCGGACGTCGCGAGCTTCCGTCGCGCGCCGGGCCGCCTCCTCACGCAGCAGCAGGGCACTCGCCTTGTGCTGGCGATAGCCCAGGAGCCCCACGACCATCCCCGTCACGAGGCCGGCCGAGACACCCCGCGCGTAGTGCAGAAGCCGCCGAGAGGCCTCGCTCCGAACGAACGACTGCTCGAGCCCCTCGAAGACGAGGAAGACCAGGAACACGGTCGCAGCCGCCGCGCCAGCGAATCCCAGGAGGTCCCGCACCCACGAGGAGGAAAGCGGAGCGACCTGCGGCTCGGCGCCGGTGGAAGCGTTCATCCGCCCACCGCCCACATGGGCGTCGCGCACGGAGGAGCGGCCGCGCTCGCGGTCTCGAACGGATGCCGCTCGGCCTTGCCACGCAGGGCGTCGCGGACGATCGCCGCGAGAGCCTCGTCCGGGAGTCCCCGGCGAATCGGGTCGAGGAGGTCGACCTCGCCGCCGCCGAGGAGGCAGAGCCGGAGCGATCCTCGGGCCGTGACGCGAAGCCGGTTACAGTCGCTGCAGAACTTCACGGAGAACGGAGAGATGAGGCCGATCCGCCCCCGGAAGCCCTGAACCGAGACCATGCGCGCCGGGCCCGCGTCGGCCTCCTTCGGAACCTCCTCCAGCACGAACCGCTCGGCGAGCCGGCGCTCGATCTCGACCGCCGCGAGGTGCTTCCCGGCCTGGGCCGAGACGCCGGGCATCGGCATGTACTCGATGAAGCGGACGTCGACCGGCAGGTCTCGCGCCAGGAGAGCGAGGGGGACGACCTGATCCTCGTTCTGTCCGGCCAGGATCACGGCGTTGATCTTCACGCGGGAGAAACCGGCCGCCAGCGCCGCGTCGATCCCCGATCGGACGGCGTCGAGCCGGTCTCGTCCGGTCATCGCCCGGAACGACTCGCGGGTAGTGGCGTCGAGGCTGACGTTCACCTGCGATAGGCCCGCCTCTGAGAGGGGACGAGCCAGACGCGGCAACAGGACGCCATTCGTCGTGAGCGCCAGGATCGGCGGCCGGGGCTCGAGCGCCGCGAGGGCGCGGACGATCGAGACGAGCCCGGCGTGCAGGGTCGGTTCGCCTCCGGTGAGCCGGACCTTCCTCACACCGAGCGACACGAAGAGCGCTGCCAGGCGGACGATCTCCCGAGCCTCCATCGCAGGCGGCAGCGCGGCGACCCCCGCCTCTCCGGCGGGACGGCAATAGGTGCAGCGGAGGTTGCAGCTCTCGAGGATGGAGAGCCGAAGGTATGTGATCCGTCGACCGATCGGATCGGTCAGGCCGGTCGGCTCGGGCGGGACGAGCCGCTCGGCCCGGTTCTGGCCTGGACGCGTGCAACCCGTGGTTCGAGAGGGCAGAGCACCGGCGTCCTCCATTGCCGCATATTACGCACTGGCCATTGGGGCTTCCATGATCCCCGTCATCCCGCGGCGCGAACGAAGGGCAGCGCGCACGGCGCGACGATCCGCCGAGGCACCTGACACCCGTCATACTTGGTGCGTCGACGACATGTGACGATGAGTTTCGGCAACCTCCTCTTCCCGGGGCGCGCCCTTGGAGGAAACCGTGCGGGAGAAGAAGCGGTCATGGAATTCACGCCCGACACGTCGGTCGCCTTTGCACCTCGGAGGCGAGCGGATTGCCGGGACATCTCGGTCACGCGCGCGCGGCTCCAGGCCACGACTCTCATGATGACTGTCGGAAGAACGAGGACACCTATGAAGAACCTGCGATCATCCGTCGCCTCCCTCGTCGCTGCTGGTTGCCTGCTCGCCGCCCGCCCCGCCGCCGCCCACTGCGACACGGCCGACGGTCCCGTCGTCGCCACCGCGAAGGTCGCGCTCGAGAAGGGGGACATCACCCCCGTCCTCAAGTGGGTCAAGCCCGAGGCCGAATCCGAGATCAGGGCGGCTTTCGCGCGGGCGCTCGCGGTGCGCCGAAAGGGCCCCGACGCCCAGGCGCTCGCGGACCAGTTCTTCTTCGAGAACCTCGTGAGGATCCACCGGGCCGGAGAAGGCGCGCCCTACACCGGCATCCTGCCCACCGGGACGCCCGTCGAGCCGGCGATCGCCCTGGCCGACCAGGCTCTCGGCAGCGGCAATGCCGACAAGCTGGTGAAGGCCATCACGAACCACGTCGAGGAGGGGATCCGCGAGCGGTTTGCGCGCGCGGCCGCCACGAAGAAGCAGGCCGATGCGAGCGTGGCCGCCGGCCGCGAGTTCGTGGAGGCGTACGTGGAGCTCACGCACTACGTCGAGCGCCTGCACCTGAACGCCACCACGTCGGCCTCCGCCCACGCCGGGGCGCCCGCGGCCAAGCACGGGCACTGAGAGACGGACGAAGGAGAGACGATGGAGATCACGCCCGACACGCTGGTCGCCGACATCGCGGCTCACCACCCCCGCAGCATCGAGGTCTTCGAGCATCACGGGATCGACTTCTGCTGCGGGGGGCACCGCCCGCTCGGCGAGGCCTGCCGCGAGCACGGCGCCGAGGTGGAAGCCGTGGCGGCCGAAATCGCGGCCGCCGCCGCACGCGAGGTACCGGAGGATCGCGTCTTCACCGACGCCCCGCTCGGGGCCCTGCTCGATCACATCGTCTCGCGCTACCACCTGGCGCTGCGGGAGGACCTTCCCCGTCTCGGGCGGATGGCCGACAAGGTGGCCGAGGTCCACGGTGA
>CAYVPO010000104.1:5635-13080 GCA_964453825.1 uncultured Holophagales bacterium | reverse complement strand
GTCGCAGAGGGCGTCGAGACCGTCCTTCTCCTGGTCGGGCCAGCGGTAGCCGAGGAGACGGGCGACGGCGACGTGGAGGGGAGAGGTCGAGGAAGTGATCGTGCCCTTGAAGATCCACTGGGTCGGGTCTTCGGAGTAGGGTGCGGGGAGGCCGTGGGGGTACTGCTTCCGGGCGACGGCTTCCCAGCGGGCGCGGTCGAATGGGACCTTCACCAGTGTTGCATTTGTGACGTTCAGCTTCTGGTCGATCTTTCGGACTTCTCTGACGAATTCGCCGGAGGCACAGAAGGCCCAAATAGCCGCAAACAGCTCGTTTCGCTTCGGCACGATCACGGCTGTGTTCATGTCGAAGAGCCTGCCGACGTAGATGCTTACTGGCAGACTGCGCATCTGCCCCACCGCGATCCCGCGCTTGCCCCTCGCCCCCAGACCTTGAATCCTCGCTGCGGGGTCGGCCTGAAGCGACTGGCCCTCCCCTTTCCACCAAAGCATTTCGTCCAGTCCTTGAAAGAGTCCCTCCTGGACCGGAGCACCCTGCAACGGCGTCCACTCGAGGGTTCCCGGCGGCAGTTCGCACACGAACCGCTTGTACCGCGGATTGTCGCCAGTCGTGAGCCCCTGAAACGAGTCCGCAAGTCCGCTGAGGAGTTCCCCTGCTCCCTGAGAAGCCAACAAGATCCTCGAGTCCGGAGACTCAAGCTGCTCTCGCTGTAGGAGTGAAGACGGCAACGTGCGGAGCAGCACCTGCGCCTTCTCGTCAACTGAGTTTGCAGCCACGGCGTCGAGGCTACAGATCCTGTGCCGCTGATGGGCCAGCGCCTTCGACAACATTGCCAGGCTCGAGAACGCCCCCGCAGCGGCACTACTCCGAAACCCTCCCTCGCCCAATCTTGCCAGCGCGTCCCAGCGCGTCTCACGGAGCAGGCGAGACCTCATCTTCTTGTAGCTCGTCAAGAACAGCCAACTCTGAGGGAGCACGAGTGCGCTAGTCCCTCCACTGACGCACCCAGCGATACAGCGTTCAAGGAAGACTGTGGCCAAGTCCGCCTTCGAGTCGGGGTAGGCTGACTCACAGAACGAATAGAGAGCGGTTGCCTGCTTGCCCCTCGCCAAGTACGGCACATTCGTCGCCACCAGCGCATACCGCCCCGCGAGAATCACCGCCGCCGCCGCGATCCCCCGCGCCGCAACTCCCAGCTCCCGCGCCTCCTCGTCCTTCTTCTCCCCCGCCAGCGCCTTCCCCAGCAGCGGCTTCAGGTCGCCCCACCCCGCGACGAACAGCTCGCCCTCCTCCCGCGTCGGATCGATGAGGCTGCCGAGCGTGGCTGCTTCCTTGAAGAGCTCGTAAAGCCGCTCGAGGCCGTTCCGGAGCTTCTCGTCGCCGTTCGCGAGCCGGAGCCACTCCTCCTTCTTCGCCCGCGGCGCGATGCCGCAGCAGGCGACGTGGACGCCGTCGGCAGGAAGCTCCCGGTATCCGCCGGCGAGCTTCCACGCCGTGAGCGCCACCGCGAACGCCGCGATTTGCGTGCAGCGGGGATCGATCTCGAGGCCGAAGAGGTTGTCGCGGAGGACGGCGTCGACCGCCTGCCCTGCTTCGAGCCCCTCCTCTTCCATCCGGAAGGCGACGAGGATCTTCAGCATCTCGACGAGGAAGTGGCCGGAGCCGCAGCACGGGTCGAGACACTTCAGCTCCGCCGCTCGCTTTGGCCACTCGTCGAACGTTCCGGCGGCGGGCGTGCCGTCGTCGTTCCGCCTCAGGAACTCCATCTCGATCGGGGGCGCGCCGCCGTGGCGGCCCACCCACCAGGCCCCGAGCGTGTTGTGGAGGAGGAACTTCACCATGTACGGCTCGGTGAAGAGCTGCGTCACGGCGGGAAGCTCGTCCGCCCCGATCTTCACCTCGGACTTGTTGACGGCGTCCTTCCGCTCCTCCTGCCAGAACTGGTAGACCCAGCCGAGGCCGTCGTCGGCCGTGAAGACCTCCGTCGGGAGGCCGGCGAGGAGGGCCTCGAGCTTCGTCCGGTGCTCGGCCGCGAGGTCGAGGGCGAGGACGGGGTCGTCGGGGCGGAAGAGGGCGGGGAGCATCCGCGCGGCCCACCGGGCGGCCAGCTCCCACGGCTCGATCCTCGCTCCACCCGCTTGCTCCTCGCTCGCGAATGCCCGCACCTCGTCGAGGGTGACGGCGACGCCGTCGGGGTGGAGGAGGAGGTCGTTCTCGGCGAGGAACCGGGCGAAGAGCATCCGGTGCCAGTGTTCGTAGGCGCACTCGGCGAGGAGGTGGTCGAGCTTCTGCCGGTTGTCGCGGCCGAGCGCGTCGCCGAGCTGGCGGCCACGGGCGCGAAGGGCGACGCGAAGCTTCCGCTTCTCGACCGAAAGGGCCCCGGCCGGCTCGGCGGCGTCGACGGCGAGGGCGCGGAGGGCCTGCTCGGCTCCCTTTTCGGCGACGCGCCGAGCCTCGAGGACGACGGAGCGGAGACGGTTGCGAAGGTCGGGATGGAGACTCGACATGCTCACTCCGTTCCGGATCGGAGAGGGATAGGCCGGTGCGAACCGGGGCACGCCCCGGGTGATGGTCAGTCGGCGTTCGGGTTCCGTCCCCTCGCAAGGGACCGGATCCGATCCGCCAGGCCGGGCAGCTCGGCCGAGACGACTTGCCAGACGATGTCGAGGTTCACGCCCGCGTAGTCGTGAATGAGGCGGTCCCTCATTCCCGCCATGCTCTTCCACGGCACGTCCGGGCTCTCGGCGCGAAGCGCCTCGGAGACGTGGCGGCAGGCCTCCCCGATGACCTCGAGGTTGCGAAGGACCGAGTCCTGCGTCTTCAGGTCGGCGCAGAACTCCTCGTAACGCTGGCTCGCGACGTAGACGCCGATCCGGCGAATCGCCTCTTCGATGTCGCCGAGGAGCTGCCCGTCGGTCCGCTCAGACATAGACGATGCGCTGCGCGATGTCGTCGCGCAGGCGCCCCTCTCTCATGCTCGTGAGGCCGGCGGGAGTCAGGACGTCGGCCTTGCGGTCGAGGAGCTTCTCCAGGTGTTCGGCGAGGTCGACGAAACGGAGACCGAGAGGCCGCTCGAGCTCGACGACGAGGTCGACGTCGCTCGCCTCGGTCGGGGTCCCGTAGGCGAAGGAGCCGAAGAGCCCGATCCTCCGGACTCCGTACTCCTCCCGAAGGCGGGTGCGTTCCGCCGCCAGGCGCCGCAGGACATCCTCCTTCGTCAGCATTCGTCGCTTCTCCACGGCAAGTATAGGAGTCCCATCTGCCGCGCTCATACGATGACGGGGCCGGTCGCGAGCTTCTCCTTCAGGAGCCGTCGGGTCTCCTCGAGCCACTTCTCGACCTCGGCGTCGTCGTGGAGGGTGGCCTTCGGCAGGGAGACGTGGACGGCCTTCGGCGCGATCCGCCGCGCGGCCTCGGCGCGGGCCTCGGCGAAGCGGGACGGGAGGGCGTGGAGCCGCTCGGTCCAGTCGGCGAGGGAGGCGGCGTCGAGAGAAGCGAGCAGCTCCTCGGGGGTGCCCGCCGCAGGCTGAGGCAGCTCGATGACGCCGCAGGAAGCGAGGATCGCGTTGCGGTCGGCCGGGGAGAGCTTCTGCCAGGAGGCGTCGGCTTCGAGCGTCTTCGTCTCGCTCTCGAACCGCTCTCGCCAGGCGGTGTACCGGGCCTTCAGCTCGACGCGGAGGGCGTCGACGAGCCGGGCCGAGAGGGGCGGGACGGGGTCGGGCGTGTCGAGGAGGCGCCGGCCGCTCCGGATCGCCTCGACCTGGGGCTCGACCTCGACTGCGACCGGAAGGGGCGCGGCGTGCGCGAGGAGGCACCCGAGGGCTTCCCAGGCCGGCTGGCGGCGGGCGATCTCGTCGGCGCGCTCCTTCCACGTCTTCGCGAGAGCGGCGAGATCGGCCTTCGCCTCGAAGAGGGCGATCAGCTGCTCGTTGCCGGAGAGGGCCGCGAGCTCGGAGGCCCTCGTGAGCGACGGGCGCTCCGGGAGGGGCGGCTCGCCGCCCGCGGCCTCGGCGCGCCTGCGAAGCTCGGAGAGGAACGTGGCCGCCGAGGCAACCTCCTCTCCCGGCTTAGCCGAGAGGCCGACGCCCTGGAAGAGGCCGCGGAGGGCGACCTTCTGCTGGGCCGTCACGACGGCCTGCTCGAGCCGGAACTCGGCGGGGCCGGTCTTCGTCCGGTCGAGGTTCACGCCCATCGCCTGCCCCTGGAGCGTGGCGCGCAGCCGCTCGCCGGCGAGGAGGGCGAAGAGGCCGCCGTCGATCGTGTCCTGCGGCCAGCCGTACGGGGCGTCGCCGAACTGCTTGCGCAGGTCGCTCCCCTTCCGGCCGGAGCCGATCGCCGCGAGGAGCGCGGCCGTGACGGGATGGGCCTCGACCGCCCCCTTGTGCCCGACGGCCTCGAGGGCGTCGGGGCTCCCGCCCTTCGCCTTCGTGAAGACCTGCTCCCACTTCGGGTCGTCGCCCTCGCCGAAGCGCGGGTAGAGGCGGGCCAGAGCCGACTCGACGGCCTCCGTCACGGTCTCGGCGAGGTCGCCCCCCTCGAGCGGGGCCGGGGCGCCGGCGAGGTAGACGCGGGCGTCGTCGACGATCTCGGCGACGAGGCCGTCGACCTCCTGCCGGCGGGCGTCGAAGGTCCCCTCCATCCCCCGGCGGGCCTCGCGCCCCTCGTCAGTCGTCGGCATCCCCCGGGCGTGCAGCGTCTCTTCCGCGGCCTTCGCGGCGGCGAGGGCCTTCTTCAGCTCCTCGCTCCGCTTCTTCGGGACGAAGACGACGACGAGCGGGGCGCCGGTGCCGAGGGCGTGAACGTCTGCGACGACGCCCTTCTCGTCCTCGTTCCAGCCGTCGCGGACCCAGACCGGGATGCCGCCCTTCGTCCCCGACGGCTTGTCCGGCCCGAACGAGAGCTCGGCGACGCGGCGGACCTTCGACTTCCCCTGGCTGACGGCGATGCCGCCGAGGAGGTCCTTCAAGGTCCCCTCGAGCGCGTCGCGCCGGAGGCCGGCCATCTTCGGCTCGTCGGCCTGGACTCGGCCGAGGGCCTCGCGGTAGGCGGCGTCCCAGGCGCTCCCCTCCTTCGTCTGGAGGCGGTACTCGTCGTCCACCTTCATCAGGTGGCCCGCCTTCACGAGGGCCTCGAGGACCTTCGGCACGCGGCGGCGAAGGTCGTTGCCGCCGGCGGTCAGGTCCTCGACGAGGAGGTTCGCGAGGGTGTCGGAGTCGGCGCGGACGCCGTCGTCGATTCCCTTCTCGCGCGGAAGGCGGCCGACGAGGAAGACGAGCGACGCGAGGCGCGAGGCGAGGGAGCCGTCGGCGGTGCCGTCGTCGAGCTTCTCGATCCGCTCGTGGATCTCGCGGAGGAGGACGCCCGTCTGTATCAGCTCGGTGGCCCGACTTGCGTAGACGAAGTCGGCCGGGACGACCGTGCCGAGGGGGGCCTCCGCCGTCTGCTGGACCGCCTCGTGGACGACCCGGAGCTGCGTGCGGAGCTGCCCCGAGGTGCCGGCCCGGTCGACGGCGCGGAGGACCTTCTCCCAGAAGCGGCGCCTCACCGGGAGGAGCGGGTAGTCGACGACGCGGGTCTCCTCGTCCTCGGGGCGCGGGCCGATCTTCGTCTCGGTGAGGTGCCGCGAGACCTCGCCGCTGCAGCGGTCGAGGAGCTTCTCGACGGCGTCGGCCTTGTCGGGCTTCTTGGCGAGGACGATCTTCCGGATGACCGTCTCGACGTCGGCGTCGGAGAGCTCGATCTTCACCGGGAAGCGGTCCTGGATCTTCTGGAGGACGGGCGTCCCCGAGAGCGCCGTCTGCCCGGTCGCGACGAGGAGAACGCGCGCTCCGAACCGCTTCGCGAGGCACTCGGCGAGGTTGTTCACCTGGGAGCTGCGGGCGGGGTCCTCGCCGATCCACTGCTGGACCTCGTCGAGGACGAGGAGCGTGAGCGGGAGCTTGCCGTCCACGTCGAGCGCCTCGTGGATGGCGGCGATCATGTCGTCTTCGCTGATCTCGTCCCTGCTCGGGAACTCCTCCTTCAGGAGGAGCCGGGCCTTCGCCTCGCTCTCGGCGAAGTTCGGGTCGACCTTCAGGAGCGCCTTGGCGAGGACGGGCGAGACGTAGAGGTTCCGGAGCTCCTTCTCGAGCTCCTTCCCCGCCTTCTCGACCTCCTTCTTCACCTTGTCGTACCAGCCGTGCTTCTTCAGGTAGAGGACGAAGCGGCCGTGGGCCCAGCTTTCCGGCAGGCCGGCCGAGCGGAAGACGACGCCGAGGAGGGCGAGGCGGATGCTGCCGCCGGCGCCGGACCCGAGCGTACCGCCCGCGGCGTGGAGGCCGCCGAGGCGCTTGCCCTGGACGGCGAGCTCCTTGAGCGAGGCTTTCAGGTCGTTCGGCAGGTGCGCGAGGCCGCGGGCGCGCGCGCCGCCCGGAAGCTCCTGGTCGACCCAGAGGGCGCGGAGCATCTTGACGAGGTGCGACTTGCCGCTGCCGAAGAAGCCGCTCACCCAGACGGGCTTCTGCTCCTCCTTGCCGAGGGCACCGAGATAGCCGTCGAGGATTCGCTGCAGGCCCCGGGCGTACTGCTTCTCGCAGACGAAGGTCTCGAGCTCCCACCGGAGCGTCTTCAGCTCTTCGGCGGTCGAGTCGTCCCCGACCTTGGCGACGCCGCTGTTGACGAGGCGGAGCTCGAGGGGGTCCTTCTGGAAGACCTCGCGGTTCTTCATCGTCATGACGCGAAAGCTCCTTCGCTGGCGAGGATGGGAACGGCCCGGTAGCTCCAGCCGTCGTGGGCGTCGAGGAAGCGGTAGTTGCCGTTCTCGTATCCGCCCGGGAAGAAGACGACGAGACGGCCCCGGATGGCGGGCTCGAGGGCGCCCACGAGCTCGGAGACCCGGACGAAGCCGAAGAGGGAGGAGACGCCCGTGAGGGCGACGACGTCGGCCTCGCCCGCCTTCTCGAGGACGGGACGCACGAGGTCGACCAGCCAGGCGCGGAAGTCGACGAGCTTGTCGCGATCGAGGGAGTCGGGGTCCTCGAAGTAGCTGTCGCGGTACTCCTCGGCCGCCATCCAGGTGGCGAAGGAGTCGGTCAGGTCGAGGGAGTCCCAGCCGTGCCCGGCCTTCTTCGCCGCCCCCTCGAACTCGGGGAGGTGGAGCCGGAGGCGGCGCTCGTCGGCCTTGTCGTAGACGCAGAACCAGACCTTCTCGCCGCCCGAAAGGCCGCCCGCCCAGGGAGTGGCGACGTGGGAAGACCACGCCTTCACGAGGGCTTCAATGTGATTCATGAAGGAGCGCCTCCTCTTCGGGAGTCAGCCACCCGGGGAAATGGACGTCGACGACGGGGCCGGCCTGCTTGAGGGAGAGGATGCCTGCCGCGGAGGCCTCCTCGGCCAGGGTCAGGATCTCCTCGGGGCGGCGGTCGAGGAGCGAGGCCCAGAACGTCGTGAAGAGCGCCGGCCCGCG
>CAYVPO010000104.1:0-5535 GCA_964453825.1 uncultured Holophagales bacterium | reverse complement strand
AGGGGCAGGAGGGGCGTGAAGCCGTAGAGCGCCGTCAGGTGCTTGAGGGTCGAGCGGCGCGTCACGAGGCTCCGCTTCCCGAGGACGTTGTCGTCGATCGCCGCGCGGGCGTAATCCTCTAGAGACCCGTCCGGCGGCTCGGCGGCGAAGAGGGCGGTCAGCTCGGCGAGCATCATCGTCCGGGCGGTGTGGACGCTGGTGTCGCCGTTCTTGAAGCCGAGGGCCTCCGGCAGGTCGTCAGCGGTCACGGGAGCTTCTCCGCACGCAGGTCGCCTCCGCCCCTTCAGATAGCACCGGGACCCGGTCAGATGGCGTCCGAGAGGGTCCGGTGGGAAGGAGTCTAAGGGAGCGCGGGGCGCCGGACGTGCCGCGCTTGATTCCTGTCGACGTCGGGGCACGTGCGGGCGATCATCATCGGGCTCCTGGCCGCGCTGGCGGCAGAACCGGGCGCTTGCGGAACGCCTCGGGGGTAAGGATGAACACCATCACCGCGACGATCACACGTGAGTGGCTGGCGCGAATCATCTCAGGGAAGAAGAGGTACGAGTGGCGGGGCACGTCTGACTTCTGGGAGGCGCGCCTAAAGAAGGTCGGCTCGCCGCCTTTTCACTTTCGCCTGATCAACGGGATGAAGAAGAACGCTCCAGAGGCCACCGTCCTCGTCTCCGCGGTCCACTGGGATCTGGCCGAGATCGCGTTCCGCTTCACGATCGAGGGTGTCGTTGAACTGAAGAACTGGAAGTCCGAGTGGGCGCGCCTTCACGCCGAGGGCTGGATCGACGAGCCGGACCGGACTCCGGTGCCGAAGTCACGGAGGGCTCCGCTCGCGACGATTCCTGTTTCTCACGCCCATCTCGGGCGCCTCGAACGACGAGAGGAGTCCTCCCTCGAGATTCCGAGCTACGGCGATCTCTACGACCTCCTCGCCGAATTGGCGGACCCTCCATTTGTCGTGCGTCTCCATTCGCCGAGGAAGACCGCCGATGTCGTCGTTCGGAACATGCTCACTCCATACGCCTCCGATGGCCCGACCGTTCTCGTGATCGACGGGCCTCTGGACGCCGCGCGCTCGAACCGGTAGCTACGATTCCTGCTGTCTCGCCCGGCTCGCAAGCAGGCGGCGAGGACGACAGGAGCCGCCACCGCCGCCGCGAAAAGCCTCGCGCGCGAACTCCGACCCGTTTCGTCACTCAAGCGTCCTGGTCCTCCAGGTTCCGAGTCCCGAAGCGAGCTGCGATCCGAACGTCCGGCTCTTCATAGTTCCGAGCGCTCGTCCTTCGATTCCATCACGCGGAGCCCTTCGGCCACGCCCCGCACCCTCCCGAACGCGACCGCCGACTTGAAGACCTCGAGGAGGATGCGGAGGCGGGAGACGTTCGACGGCGGGTCGAGCTCCCCCGCCAGGAACCGGCGCAGCGCCTCGTTGCGTCGGAGCTTGCCGCTCGAGGTGCGCGGGATCGTCCCCGGGGCGAGGAGACGGACCGTGTGGGGCCGGATGCCGGTGCGGGCGAGGATCGCGCGACGGATCGCGTCGGCTGTTCGGCTGTCGTCGTCGGCCGGGCCGGTCCCGCGGGCTCGTTCGGCCAGGACGAGGAGCTGCTCGCCGTCCTCCCCGTCCGGGACGAACCCGAGCGCGACGGCGCACCCGGCGCGGACGGAGTCCAGGCCGGCGAGACTCTCCTCGAACTCCTGCGGAAGGTGATTCGCCCCGCGAATGATGATGACGTTCTTCTCGCGGCCGCAGACGTAGAGCTCGCCCCCGGCGACGAAGCCGAGGTCCCCGGTGTCCAGCCAGCCGCCAGAGAGAACGCTCGCCGTCGCCGCAGGCTGGCCGTAGTACCCCGCCATCACCGAAGGTCCGCGGACGAAGATCCGGCCCACGCGGCGCTCCTCGAGCGCGCGGCCTTCGGGATCGCGCACCTCGACGTCCGTGCCCGGGACCGGCGCTCCGACCGAGGCGATCGCCCGCGCTCCGTCCACGACCTCGCCGGCCTCCGCGAGCCGCACCGGGTCGACGCGCAGCGACTTCACCTCGCGACCGCCGGGGGTGAAGGTGACGGAGAGAGAGGCTTCGGCCAGGCCGTAGACGGGCCGCAGGCTTCGCCGGTCGAATCCGTATGCCTCGAACCGCCGGGCAAAGTGATCGAGGGAGTCGGGCGAAACGGGCTCGGCGCCGCAGAGGGCGTGCCGCCACGACGAGAGGTCGGCGCCGGAAAGCTCCTCGTCCCGCACCCTGCGGGCGCAGAGCGCGTAGGCGAAGCTCGGCGCCACGGAAACCGTTGCGCGATGGCGGGCGATCGCCCGGAGCCAGAGCCCGGGCCTGGCCAGGAAGAGCTCGGGAGGAATCAGGACGAGCGGGCCCGGGTAGTAGACGGCCTGGAGGAGACAGCCGATCAGGCCCATGTCGTGGTAGAGCGGAAGCCAGGAGACGCCCTTCGTCGGCACGGCCTCTTCGGGAGGGAGCAGGGCCCTGAGAGCCGCGAGCTGGGCCAGCAGGCTCTCGTGCGAGAGCGCGACGGGTCTGGGCTCCGCCGTCGACCCGGAGGAGAACTGGATCAGCCCGAGGTCGTCGGGCTGTGCGTTCGCGTCCAGCTCGCCGCCCTCACCGAGCTCCTCCGGCGTCCGGCATCCCAGCTCCGGGCGCGCCGACTCGACCGCCTTGCCGAGCAGCCTGCGGGTCGCCGCGTCGGCGAGGACGAGGCGCGCGCCGACGGCGGCGATCATCCTCGACGTCGCGACGAGGTACTCGGCGAGCCGACCGAGGCGGACGGGCGGGTAGAGCGGAACCGGCACGGCGCCGGCGAAGAGGACGCCGAAGAAGGAGTCGACGAACGCGGGCGACGTCGGGAAGACGAGAGCCACGCGGTCTCCGGGCGCGATCCCCCGGGCCCGGAGCGCCCCGGCCGTCCTGCGGGCGCGTGCGTGGATCTCTTCGTACGGGTGGAACGTCTCGCGCTCGGCGAGGTCGACGAACGTGAGGCCCGTTCCGCTCGTCGCGCTCGCGGCGAGGGTCTCGTTGACGGTGCGGTGCTTCGGCCGCGGGAGGAGAGGTCCGTTCACGAGGGCTCCCCTCCGCTTCCGTCCCGCGACATGCCCGCGGCCCTCTCCTCGCGGACGGCGCGCTCGACGACGCCGACGAGCTCCTCGACCGACTCGACGGAGGCGGCCTCGATGCCCGTGAGCTTCACCCGGAATCGGTCCTCGAGCGCCACGGCCAGGACGAGGGCGCCCATCGAGTCGACCTGGAGGTCGGTCGCGAGGCCGTGGTGCAGCTCGACCGGACCGCGGAACTCCAGGTCGGTCGCAAGAGTCCGACGGATCTCGGCGAGGATCTCTTCGCGAACGTCAGCCACGCGGACCTCGGGGAAGGAGCCGCCCTCGCTCTGCGAAGGCCTCGGCGTAGGGCCGTCCGAGGGCCCGCTCCTCCGCCGGGATGCGGACGGCCAGGAGCGCGGCGTTCAGGGCCGAGAAGACGAGCGCGGTGAGCCAGGCGCCGTGGATCAGGGGGACGGCGGCCATCTCGAGGACGACCGCGAGGTAGTTCGGATGACGGAGGAAGCGATAGGGGCCTCCAGTGACCGGCGCCACGCCCGGGACGACGATGATCCTCGTGTTCCAGCGGTGTCCGAGGGTCGCCACGGCCCACCAGCGCAGCGCCTGGGCTGCGAGGGCCACCGTCAGCGCCGCAAAGCCTGCGGCGCCCGGAAAGGGCCGCATCAGGAAGAGGACCTCTCCCGCACACGCGAGCGGGAAGAGCGCGTGGACCGCGACCATGACAGCGTAGGCGCGGCGCCCCGTCTCCACGCCGCCCGCCGCGAACGCCCGGCGGGCGTTCCGGCGCGACACGACGAGCTCCGCGCCCCTCTCGCAAACGAGGAGGAAGAGGAGCCCCAGGTAGATCGCGGCGGCCGAGGAAAGCTTCACGTCGACCACGTCCCTACCACTGCAGGAGGACCAGCTCCGAGCAGAAGCCGGGACCCATCGCCAGGAGGAGGCCGCGGTCTCCCTTGACAGGCTCCCCCGACGCGAGGAGCTCCCCCAGGACGAAGAGAACCGACGCGGAGGAGAGGTTCCCGACCTCCTTCAGCGACTTCCAGGAGCGGGCGAGGGCGGCCTCGGGCAACCCGAGGGTGCTCTCGAACGCCTGGAGCACCCTCGGACCGCCGGTGTGGGCGATCCAGTGGCGGATGGCGGCGCGGTCGAGTCCGTGCGCACCGAGGAACGTGTCGACGTCGGCGGCCACGTTCTCGCGCACGACGTCGGGCACCCGGGCCGAGAGGACCACCTTGAAGCCCGAGTCGACGACGTCCCAGCCCATGACGCGCTCCGTGCCGGGATAGAACGAGGAGCCCGACGCGACGAGAGCGGGACCGCCCTCCGGGCCACCCGGGTCGCGGTCGCCGCCCGTCAGTACGACCGCGGCCGCGCCGTCGCCGAAGAGACCGGACGCGATGATGTTGGGGATCGACAGGTCGTCCCGCTGAAGGGTCAGCGAGCAGAGCTCTACGGAGAGGAGGACGGCCACTCCGTCCGGAGCGGCGGCGAGGAGGTCCGAGGCGCGGGAGAGCCCTGCCGCCCCGCCGGCGCAGCCCAGACCGAAGAGGGGCGAGCGCCGCACGTCGCGCCGGAGGCCGATACGTTCGACGAGCCGCGCGTCGATGCTCGGCGTCGCGATCCCGGTCGTCGTGACGAAGACGAGGTGATCCACGTCGGACGGCGAGAGCCCGGCCTGCGCGAGCGCGTCCCGGATCGCAACCTCGCCCAGGTCGACCGCGGCCGTGATCCACGCGTCGTTGCGGACGGCGAACGAGGTCAGGTCCCGGTACGCCTCCAGCGGCAGCGCCAGGTGCCTCCCCGACACCTGGACGGCCTTGTGGAGCGCCTCGAGGCGCTCCGGGTTGAAGTGGGCCTCGCCCCAGGCCTCGCTCAGGGCGGCTGTGAGGCTCTCCTGGTCGGCGTAGTGCTCCGGCAGCGCCCGGCCCACGGCGCGGATGCGGGGGGGGACCCGGGTTCGTACGTCGTACATCTGCGCGGAGCGTACGCGACTTCAGCCGTCGCGACCCGCGGCCCACCTCTTCGCGTGCGCTCGCGGGCCCGCTCCGGCGTCCCGAGATGCGGCACGCCCCTTGCGAACTGAACGGCCGCGCCCGCAATCATGAGAACGACCTGGTTCGATTCACGTCGCACGGCAGGGGCTCCCGGTGGGCCCGCTCCCGATCCGTACGCGCGGCGGGGGGGGGCCGGGGACGCCCGAGCCCCGCGAGAAATTCTTACCAGGGCAGAGGAAACGATTGCACGAACCGGTCATCGGTCGCCGGACCGCCTCCGGCCAGATCCACCTCCGTTCGAGCCGAACGGAACCGACAGAGGAGAACCTGACATGAGGAAGCTGATGGACCGACTCGCCCTTTGCGCCTTCGCGACGCTCCTCGCGACCGCGACGACCCTCTCCGCGCTGGCGCAGAGCCCGCCGGAGGAGGCGACGTTCACCGTGACGGAGCCGCTCCAGGTGGGGACCGTCACGCTGCAACCGGG
>CAYVPO010000103.1:0-13290 GCA_964453825.1 uncultured Holophagales bacterium | reverse complement strand
TCTCGAGCTTGCGCGCGAGGGCCTGGTCGTGACGCGCGAGGAAGGCGACCTCCTCCGCGAGGCCTCGCGTCGGCCCGTCGTCGCTCACCGGGCTCCTCTCCTCGAGGAGCCGCCGGATCGCGGCGAGCAGGGTGTCCGGCTCGGTCGGCTTCCGCAGGAAGAGGTCTCCGCCCGCCTCGAGGGCGACCCGTTCGTCCTCGGCTTCGGTGTAGGTCGCGGTGTAGAAGACGAACGGCACGTTCCGGAGCGCGGTGTCGGCCTTGATCGCGCGGCAGAGGAGGAAGCCGTCCATCTCCGGCATCAGGATGTCGGAGATGACGAGCTCCGGCGCGCGGCGCCGGGCGGCGGCGAGGGCCTCGCGGCCGTTCGCGGCCGACTCCACCTCGTACCCCTCGCCGCCGAGGAGGACCTCGAGGAGGTAGCGGTTCTGCGACTCGTCGTCGACGACCAGGACGCGGGTCACGGCCTCACCTCCGGCCTCACGTAGCTCACGACCTCGTCGAGGAACGTGTCGGGGTTGATCGGCTTCTCGACGTACCCCGTGCAGCCGGCCTCGAGGCAGCGCTCGCGGTCGCCGAGCATCGCGTACGACGTGACGGCCACGATCGGGACACCGTCGAGCGCCGGGATGCGGCGCAGCTCCCGCGCGACGGCGTGCCCGTCCATGCCGGGGAGCTGGATGTCCAGGAGGACGAGGTCGAAGCGTCCGGTGCGCGCCTCCGCGAGGGCGCGAGGGCCGTCGGTCGCGGCGATGACGGTCCAGCCCGCCCCCTCGAGGAGGAACCGGACGAGATAGAGGTTCTGCTCGTTGTCCTCGACGACCAGGACGTTGCCGCTCATCTTCCCTCCGCGCCGCGTCCGCCCTCCTCCGTCCCCGCGGGGAGGCGGAAGCTGAACGTGCTCCCCTGGCCGGGAGCGCTCTCGACGGCGATCTCCCCCCCGAGCATCTCCACGAGCCGCCGGCAGATGGAGAGCCCGAGGCCGGTCCCTTCGAAGCGCCGGGTGAGGCCCGACTCGAGCTGCTGGAACGGCCGGAACAGCTTCGGCTGCTCCTCTTCGGCGATCCCGATCCCGGTGTCCCTCACGCGGGTGACGACCCAGGCCCCCTCGCGGGCGGCGCTCACCGTCACGCTCCCGGTCTCGGTGAACTTCACGGCGTTCGAGACGAGGTTCAGGAGGACCTGCTCCACGCGCCGCCGGTCGCTCACGACGGTTCCGGTGCCGGCGTCGACCTTCGCCACGAGGGCGAGACCCTTCTTCTCCGCGGTCGGCGCGAGGCCCCGCAGGCACTCGTCGACGGCGTCCTTCAGCACGAACGGCGCAAAGGAGACCCGGAGCTGGCCCGCCTCGATCTTGGAGAGGTCGAGGACGTCGTTGATGAGGGCGAGGAGGTGCTGCGCGCTCGACTTCACCATCCCGAGCTGGCGGGACTGCTCGTCCGTGAGCGGGCCACCGAGCCCCTTCAGGAGGACGCCCGTGAAGCCGATGATCGAGTTGAGCGGCGTCCGGAGCTCATGGGACATCGTGGCGAGGAACGCCGACTTGAGGCGGTCGGCCGCCTCGGCCCGGTCCCGCTCGACGGCGAGCTCCGCGGTCCGCGAAGCCACGAGCTCCTCGAGGTGCTCGCGATGGCGCGCGAGCTCCGCCTCCGCCCGCCGGCGCTCGCTGATGTCCCGGTCGATCCCCATGACGACGTCGCGGCCCCCGACCTCGAGAAGGCACATCGACGTCTCAATCGGGAACGTCGCCCCGTCCTTGCGGACGTGGACCGACTCGACCGTGATGACGCCTTTCGCCCGAAGCTGCTCGACGAACCGGGCGCGCCCTTCCGGCCCCCCCTTCGTCTGCGCGCGGATCTCCTCGGGGTGCAGGAGGTTGATGCTCCGGCCGACGAGCTCCTCGCGGGCGTAGCCGTTCATCTCGCACGCCTGGGCGTTGCAGTCGAGGATCTCGAGGGTCTCCGGGTCCGTGAGGAAGATCCCGTCGGGACTGCTCTCGAAGAGCGTCCGGAAGCGCGCCTCGCTCTCCTTGAGCGCCTCCTGCGCTCGCGCCGTCTCGCTGCGCGCCGCCTCGATCTCGCGCTCGGTGAGGATCCGGAGCTTGCCGGTCTCCGTGAGCCCCGGCGGCACGTTGCCGCGCGAGACAACCGTCGCGGTGCCCTCCGGGGGCGGCGTGCTGCGTTCGGCCATACGGTCCCCTCGTCGCGGTGGGGCGGATGGCGAGCCGAAGCGGCGTCGAGCATAGAAGGTCCGGGGTCCGCCATAAAGGACGGAGTTCGCGGGAGAGGCCGTCATGCGGCGGGGAAGACGCGGCACGATCACGGCCTCCGCACGCACTACGGTCCGGGGAATGGCCTCGATCGCCGTCGCGGCCGGCGGCCGCCTCGGCAGCGCGCGCCCCGGTCTCACGTCCCGGCGGTTGGCGCGGTTCTGCCGCCCGGAGCGCTCGGGGTGCGACGTCCCGGAGGTCCCGCAGGGGCGGCGGCAATCTCGCGCCGCACGGTCTCGAACGCCTCCTTGAGAGCATGGGCCGTCGCCGGGCGCGTGCGTTCGTCACGGGCGAGCGCGGCGACGAGGAGCGCGGCGAGGGGCTGGGGGCAGTCGGACCGGTAACCTCGCGGGTCGGGGACCGGAAGGGTGAGGATTCTCTCGGCTGCTCGCGTGCTGCTGCTCGCCGCGAACGGGTTCACCCCGGTCAGCGCCTCGTAGATCGTCAGAGAGAGCCCCCAGAGATCGAAGCCGGCCGAGGGGGGATTCCCCAGCAACGCCTCCGGCGAGAGGTAGGGGACCGTTCCGACGACGTGGCTCGCCGCCGTCCGCGTCGCGGAGACGGCACCGTCCGGGGCGTTTCCGAGGTCGAGCGGGACGGAAGGCCCGTTAGGCGCGTCCCTCTCGCCGAGGAGTCGGACGAGGCCGAAGTCGAGGAGCTTTGGCCCACCGTCCGCCGCAAAGCCGACGTTGGAGGGTTTGAGGTCTCGGTGGAGGACGCCGCGGGCGTGGATCGCCTCGAGGCCGGAAGCGAGCGTCGCTCCCCAGGCCGCTGCGAGCGCCGGGTCGACCGGTCCCGTCCGGATCCTGTCCGCGAGCGTCCCGCCCGGGAGGTACTCGAGGACGAGCATGGGCGTGCCGCGCCAGCTCTCGAGGGCGAAGATGAGGCCGAGGCTCGGGTGGATCACGAGCGCTGCGGCACGCGCCTCGCGCTGAAGCCTCCGCGCGGAGCCGGCGGCGAGGCTCGGGAGCGACTTGACGGCGACGTCGCGGGCGAGGGCCAGGTCGCGCGCCAGATAGACGACGCCCATCCCGCCCGCGCCGAGCCACTTCTCGAGCCGGTACTTCCCGGCGAGGAGGTACGGCGCGGGCACCGTCTCGAAGAAGGTCTCGTCGTCGGGGCATGCGCTCCCGGCGTCGGCGGGAAAGAGGCGACGGCAGCGGCGGCAGAGCCGCGCCGCTTCCGGGGCTTCGATCGCGTCGGCGAGACTCTCGGCGCGGGGGGCGCCTCCCGCGGAGGCCTGGGAGGAGCGGAGGAGGAGATTCTCGAGGGCGAGGGCGCCTGCCGACGCGGCCGCGGCGAGGAGCTGCTCCTCGTCGGCGTCGAAGGAGCGCTCGCTCAGCTTTTCGCCGACGGCGAGGAGGGCGAGGAGACTGCCCGTCGAGCCCGCCAGCGGGACGAGGAGCCGGGCGCGGGAGGCGTCGAGCCAGTTTCGGTCGACCTCCGAGAGGTCGGAGAGGTCGGCCGGAGCCGGGCCGCCGTCGAGGCGAATCGGCCCCGGCCGAAGGGCGGCGGCCTCGACGATCGGCGAGTCCCCTTCGAGGGCGGGAAGCGGGCGGATGGGGCTGGCGAACGTCCCCGTCCGCTCGTCGCGAACGAAGAGGTTCGACTGCTCGACGCCGAGCGCCCTTTCGATTCCGCCCGAGAAGGCCTCGGCCAGCTCGGCGACGTCGCGGGCGCGCTGCGCCTCGCCGGCGAGGCTCGCAAGGGCGCCCGGCGAGGCTCGCCGGGCGTCGAAGAAGAGGCGCTCGAGGAGGCCCCGGGTACGGTCGCCGTAGCGCAGGCCCGCCGTCGTCGCGGCGAGCGCGATGCCGATGAAGAAGGCATGCGACGAGAAGACCTCGCCGATCGGGACCTCGCGCCGCGTCCAGAAGAGCAGGCCGAGCGCGGCCAGGGGGGCGAGCGAGACGACTCGGACGCTCCCTTCGGCGAAGGCGAGGAGGATCGCCTTCTTCACGAGGAGCCCGACCGAAAGGACCCGCGGGGAGAGCATGGCGTAGGCGAGGACCGGTGGAAGGAGGAGGACCGGAAGGAGCGATAGCGCGATCGCGACCGGGGAGAAGAGCGGCCGGCTGGTGCCGGCGATCCAGCCCACCTGGACGAGAGCGGCGACGAGGGGCGGTCCGAGCCCCGCGAGGAGGCCGGCGCCGATGACGGAAGCCCTTCGTCTCGTCACGGAGGAAAGCGGCTCCCTTCGGAGCGCGCGCGCCTGGAAGAGGAAGAGGAGGAGCCCGCTCAACGACCCGGCTCCGAAGAGGAACGAAGTGAGTCTCCGGGTCCCCCCGAGGAGGAACGCTTGCGTGCTCGCGCCCAGCGTGTCGAGCGTTCCCGGCACCTCGAAGAGCGGGACGAGGAGCGCCTGGACGAGCGCCGTCACGCCGAGGAGGGCGAGGAGGAGCCGGCTGGCGCGCGACCGGGTCAGATCGGACGGGAAGAGGGCGAGGAACGCCGCGAGGGCGGGGAAGGCGAGATGCCTCGGGAAGGCGACCCAGACGAAGACGAGAGCGTTCCTGAGGGAGGGGGCCTCGACGAGGGAGGCGTTCGCCTCGAGGAACCTCGCACCGGCGAAGTGCCCGAGGCCGGCGAGCGCCACCCCTGCGAGAAGCGCCTGCGCGCCGATGCCGGCGAGCGCGACCCCGCCTCCGGCCAGCGCGAGCGCGACGGCGAGGATGGCGAGCACGGCCTTCGTCACCGACTCGTCGAGAGTCGATCGGCGCTCGCGGACCTCGCCCGAGACGATGCGGACGTCGATCCCCGCCTCGCGGTACGCGAGGGGGGTGCCGGGAGGAAGCTCGGGGAGGCTGCGTGCCGCGACGACGCCGCCGGCGGGTACCCAGGGACCGCCGGCGATGGAGATCGCCGAGAACCTCGCCGTCCGGCCGTCCGCGAGAATGGTCCCGTCGAGGGAACCGTCCGGCGCCGGGATCGACTCGAGCCGGACAGGGCGCTCTCGCGTCGTCCCGACGCGGAACAGCGCGCCGGGCAGGCCGAGGAGGACGAGCAGGGCGCCCCACAGCGCATAGGCCCGCGCGAGCCTCGCGAGGATCGTCTTGACCGCGGTCATCCTGCACGCAGATTATCGGGGCAAACCGGATCGAAGCTCATCGGGGAGGTCGACATGCCGTTCGACAGGCGCTGGCTCCTGACCGCCGCGGGCTCTGTGTTCCTCGCTTCGCTCTCGAAGGACGGGCTCGCGACGCCGCCCTCAACGGGCGCGAAGCCGTCGGGAGACCCCGCAAAGGACAAGGAGCTCGCATTCCAGGAGTTTCGGATCGGGTACGGCGACCTGACCGCCGACGAGGAGAAGCTCGTCCGGAAGGCGCTCGAGGGGGCGTACGGCGAGCGCTTCGATCGCCTCTATCCGAGCCTCACCGAGGCCGAGAGGAGAACGCTCCTCGGATTCGCCTGCTTCCTCGGGACCCTCACCTCGAGATGCCTCGAGAACGAGCAGAAGGGCCGCTGCGGCTGGAAAGGGAACCCGTCGGCGACGCTGCGAGAGGAGCACGTGCAGCGCGCACGGGAGCTCCTCGGCTACCGTCTCAACACGAAGCTGAAGTTCTCGTGCTCCTCGACGGCACTGTCACCGAAGGTCCTGCAGGCCGACGAGCCCTGCCCGCTCTGCCCGGGCTGAGCGCAGCGGGGAGCCGGCGCTTCGGAACCCGCACCTCGTCCCGCCCCGCGCGAGGCGCGCCTTCGACGCGGCGAAGTCCTTCCAGACCGGGTCGGCCGCGTTCGCGTGGCAGGGGAGGCAGGCGCCGACCGCGAGCGCGCGGCGGAGCTCGGCCGCGTCGAGCGAGCGGAGGCCGACGCGGGTGCCGAGGCCGGGCGCGGAAGCGTCGAGGCGGGTCCAGGCGTCGACGGCCATCCGGGCATCCTCCGGCGCGGGTGCGGCGGGAGCGAACGCCGGCTCGCCCCGCGCGAACGAGAGCGTGCCGGTGCCGAGGCCGAGCGCCCACGAGGAGAGGTGGCAGCTCGCGCAGTCGCGCGCCTTCTTCCCGGTGGAATGCGGGTCGAGCGAGGCGTAGAGGCGGCGCGAGGCGGTCGGGCCGGAGGCCGCGGCGGCGTCGAGCTGCATCACCATGCCGGGGATCGCCGGGGCGATCCGCCCGTCGCTCCTCACGGCGAGGGCCGGCGGTCGCGCGTCGTAGCCGCGCGAGCTCTCCACCCAGCGGCCGGGCGTCTCGGAAGCCTTCGCGAAGTTCCACTGCGCGCCGTCGGGCTCGAAGCGCGTGTGGCAGGTCGAGCAGGTCGGCGCCCAGGCGGAGTGGCAGGCGCTGCACGTGAGGCGCTCGTGGCCGGGGAGACGATGGTTCGCGTCGGCGGGAGTCGGCCTCGTGGCGAGCGCGACTCCCTGCCGCTTGCGGACCGTCGACCACCCGCCCTCCGACGGGCGGAGGTTCCAGACCGGCGTCCCGCGCCGGCCGAGGCGAACGCGCTCGCCGGGCGGTCGCGTCTCGCCCTGCTGCCGCAGCAGGTCGCGGGTGATCGGGTCCCTCACCTCGGACCAGGTCGTCTCGCCTCCCGCGCGGACCGGGCCGTGGCACGCCTCGCAGGTGATCTCGACCTGATCCTCTTCGTGCTCGTGCCCGGTCCCGTCGCCCATCAGGTCGGTGTGGAGGTGACAGTCGACGCAGGCGAGGCCGGCGCGGCGGTGGACGTCCGCCTCGGCGCGCGCGGCGGGGCGCCCGTCGTGGAGCGTCGTTGCGGCCGCGCCGAGGCCGGCGGCCTGCGACGGCTCGAGCTCGTAGAGCCCCCCGTACGTCAGCGCGATCCGCCCGCTCCGGCTGTGGCAGCCGAGGCATCGGTCGTCGGTGACGCGCGCGTCGACGGCGGGGTGCGGCCGCGGGACCGCGCCCGGGAGCCGGCGCGCGACGTGGCAGGCGGAGCAGCCGCTGCCGTTTCCGTGGACCGCGTCGTCCCGGTTCGCGCGGAGCGCGTGGAGGTGGCACCCGCCGCAGAGTCTCGAAAGGTGCCGCTCGGCGGGCGAGGGATCGGCTTTCGCGAGAGTCCCGGCCATCGTCGCCGTGCCGCGCGGCTCGGGGAGCTCGCCGAAGGCCCACCGGTTCACCGAGACGATCCCGCTCGCGCGCGCCATGAGCGACGTGGCGACGCGGGCCGCCTCGCGGACGTGGCAGCCGCTCCGGCCGCAGGTGCGGGCGACGCTCCGGAGAGCGCCCGGCTCCGGCTCCATTCCGGCGTGCGCGCGCGCCTTGTCGAACGCGAACGGGTTGCCGAGGTGGCAGGCGGAGCAGCCGACGGCGGCGCGGGCGTGCGCCCCGCCGGGGTCCTCCTCGGGGCGGACGTGGCACGTCACGCAGCGCTCCACCTTCCCGCCGGCTCGGTCGGGACCGCGCCCGAGGGCGGCGGCGCGCTGCCGGTCGCGCCCGAGGGCGCCGAGGAGCCCCGCGAGCGCGAGGAGGAGCGCGAGGAGGAGCGACTGCGCCCGAAACATCAGCGCGCGGTGAAGAGGAGCCGGAGCGTCAGGACGAGGTAGCCCGCGCCCCACGCGGCCGACAGCGCAAGGAGGGCCGCGCGGGCGCGCCCGTCGACGTGCCGGACGAGCCCGACCGCGAGAAGGAGGGCGAGCGGCAGGAGCCAGCCGGCCGCGACGGGAAGGTCGAGGAGCGCCCCCTGCAGTCCGAGGAGGTACCAGGGGCCGAGGAGGAGAGCCCCGTCGGGCGCGAGCGGAGGCCCGAGGGAGACGGGGAAGAGGCCCGCGGCGGCGAAGCTCCCGAGCGCGGCGAGAACGGTAGAACGGAGATCGGGAAGGAGCGTTCCGCCGTGCTCGGCCGTCAGGAACCAGGCGAGGAGCGTGAAGGTCCCGGCGTGGTGGAGGGCGACCGGGGCGAGGTCCGAGCCGGGGAGGCCGAGGAGGAGCGCGGCGAGAGCCCGGCCGGCGAGAGGGACGCTCGACGAGACCTCGCGCCAGACGGCGAGCGCGGCCTGCGCCTCCGCGTCGCCCCTCATCAGGAAGCCGCCGAGGAGCGCGAGGACGGAAACGGCGAGGAGGGCGACCGAGCGCCACCAGACGGCCGGCCGCAGCCTGCGCTCGGTCCGTTTCCAGAGGACCTCCACGAGGTGGGCGAGCGACCCGAGGAGGAATCCCCACGCCGAGAACGCGTGGACGCCGCGGAGCCAGAAGCCCCACGGAGTCGCGCCGTTCAGCGCCTCGAGGCTCTCGAGCGCACGCCCCGCCGACCAGAACGGGGCGAGGGCGAAGCCGGAGAGGATCGCGACGGCGAGGAGGCCGAAGGTGACGCGTCCGAGGATCACGAGAGCCGCGCCACGAATCCCGCTCCTTCGGGGGAGAGGCGGGGCCGGGCGAGCGGCCTCGTGGCGGGGCCCGCCGTCACGCGTCCCTCGGCGTCGTACCGGCTCGCGTGGCAGGGGCACGAGAAGCCGCCCCCCTCGACCGGCGCGACGCGGCAGCGAAGGTGCGTGCAGGTGAGGTCGAGGACGAGAGGGGAGGCCGCCGGGCCGCGAACGTGGAGCCCCTCGTGGACCAGCCCTCCTTCCTTCTCGGCGCGCGCGAGGAGGTCGGCGGGAAGGCGGACGCTCCTCTCGGGCTCGGGCGACCCGGAGAGGGCCCGGCCGAGAACGGCCGTCCCGGCGGCGGCCGCGGCCACGCCGGCGGCCGTCCAGGCGGTCCCGAGGAAGTCCCGGCGGGAGCTCACTCGATGCCGAGCTCTTTCATCCGGCGCCAGAGCGTGCTCCGGCTCATCCCGAGCAGATCGGCGGCGCGCCCGCGGTTCCAACGTGCCGACTCGAGGGTCTGGAGGATCCGGAGACGCTCCGCCGGGTCCTCCGCGAGCGGGTCCCCGAGCGGCGCGGCGTCCTGCGACGAAACCGGCTCGAGGCCTTCCCGCTCGGTTCCCTGGCGCAGCTCGGGGGGAAGGTTCTCGATCTGGATCGTCTGGCCGGTGCAGGTCGCGACGGCGTACTCGAGGGCGTTGCCGAGCTCGCGGACGTTTCCGGGCCACGGGTAGCGGGCCATCGCGGCGAGCGTGTCGGGGGAGAGGAGAAGCGCCCGTCCTTCCCGCCCGCCGATGTGGGCGAGGAGGTGGTGGGCGATGAGAGGGACGTCCTCGACCCGCTCCCGAAGGGGCGGGACGTGGATCGGGACGACGCGGAGCCGGTAGTAGAGGTCGTCGCGGAAGCGCCCGGCGCGGATCGCCTCGGCGAGGTCGACGTTCGTGGCCGCGATGACGCGGGCGTCCATCGGGCGGGGAGCGCTCTCGCCGACCCGCTCGAACCGCCGCTCCTGCAGGACGCGGAGGAGCTTCACCTGGAGGTGGAGAGGCATGTCCCCCACCTCGTCGAGGAAGAGCGTCCCGCCCCGGGCGAGGTCGATCCGGCCGACCCGGTCGCGCACGGCGCCGGTGAAGGCGCCCCGGACGTGCCCGAAGAGCTCGCTCTCGAGGAGGTCGCCCGGGAGCGCACCGCAGTTCACGGCGACGAACGGGCCGGTGCAGCGGGGAGAGTTCGCGTGGAGCGCCCGGGCGATCAGCTCCTTGCCGGTGCCGCTCTCCCCGGTGACGAGGACCGTCGCCTCGCTCCGATGGAGCGACTCGACGAGGTGGACGATCCCCCGCATCGCCTGAGAGCGGGCCACCAGGCCGTGCGAGGAGAGCATCGACTGCACGAGGCCGTTGTCGGTCTCGGCCGGACGGAGGACGACGATGTAGCGCGCCCGCGGGTCGCAGTGGCTCGTGACGTCGCTCGGGAGGACCGCGGCGGTGAGCGAGACGAGCCGGGCGCTCTCCTCCCCGCAGCGCAGGATGGCCCGGCGCCCCTCCTCGCGGCGGCCCTGCTCGAGCGACTCGCGGAGCGACTCGGACGGCCCGAAGAGACGGGCTCCGATCAGCTCCTCGATCGGGCGGCCGAGCGCCGCCTCGACGGCTCCGGGCCGGGCGAGGTCGTCGAGCGAGCGGCTCGCCCGGATGACCCGGAACTCGCGGTCGAGGACGACGAGGACCCGGCCGAGCGCGCCGAAGACGGTCTCGAGCGTCCCGAGGCCGGGGGGAGCTTCGGCGGCCGTCTGGGGGGCGGGCAGGGGGACGGGCACTGGCGTAATCTCTTCGTTCCGGGACCGGCCCGATTATTCCATCCCGAGGGTCCGCATGACGTCGATCTACTTCGGCGAGGAGCACGAGAGCTTCCGCCGCTCGGTCCGACAGTTCCTGGAAGGCGAGGTTGCGCCGCGCGCCCGGGAGTGGGAGGAGGCGCGGCGCATCCCGCGCGACGTCTTCCGGCGCATGGGCGACCTCGGCTTTCTGGGCGTCCTCGTCCCGGAGGCGCTCGGCGGGGCCGGCGCCTCGATCTTCCACGCGATCGCGCTCCTCGAGGAGCTGCCGCGCTCCCGGATGGGGGGCTTCGTCGCCGCCGTCTCGGTGCAGCAGTTCATCGCGACGGGGGCGATCGCCCTCCACGGCAGCGAGGAGCAGAAGCGGCGCTGGATCGTCCCGTCGGTCGCCGGGACGAAGGTGGGCGCGATCGCGATCTCCGAGCCGGACACCGGCTCCGACGTCGCCGCGATCCGGACGACGGCGCGTCGCGACGGCGACTCCTGGGTGATCGACGGCGCGAAGACCTGGATCACGAACGGCGTCGAGGGCGACTTCGTCGTCGTCGCCTGCCGGACCCTGGCGGACGCCGGCGCGGGCGGGATCAGCCTGATCGTCGTCGAGGCCGACACGCCCGGCTTCTCGCGCTCGCGCCTCCGGAAGATGGGCTGGCACTGCTCCGACACCGCCGAGCTGACGTTCACGGACGTCCGCGTGCCGCTCGGCAACCTCGTGGGCGCCGAGAACGAGGGATTCCTCCTGATCATGGAGACGTTCGTCCTCGAGCGGCTCGTCACGGCGGCGACGTCGGTCGGGAGCACGCGCCTCGCACTCGAGGAGACGCGGAAGTACGTTCTCTCGCGCGAGGCGTTCGGACGGCCGATCGGGAAGTTCCAGGCGATCCGGCACCGTCTCGCCGACCTGCACGCCGAGCTCGAGGCGGCGGCGCAGCTCGTCTACCACGCCGCCTGGCTCCACGAGCGGGGCGGGAACCCCGTGGCCGAAGCGTGCATGGCAAAGCTCCTCGCCACGGAGCTCTCCAAGAAGACGGCCGACGAGTGCCTCCAGTTCTTCGGCGGCTACGGCACGGTGGAGGAGTACCCGATGGAGCGCTTCTTCCGCGACGCCCGCTTCGGGACGATCGTCGCCGGGACGAGCGAGATCATGCGGGAGGTGATCGCAAAGGCGACGATCGACGGCGTCGTCTTCCCGGGGAGGCAGGAGCGTGCGGCCGCGGAGGACGGCGGAGAGGCCGCCGGCGACGGAATCGCGGACGCCCGGCCTCCCGCCGGCGAGACCGCGAGCCCCGAAGCCGACGCTCCGTCCGACGCGTTCGAGGGAGACCTCGTCCCGGACCTCTTCGTCGAAGACGCCACCGAGTCGCTCGAAGCGGTCTTCTCCGAGCTCCCGGCGCCCCCCGGCGCCGGTTCCGAGCCCCCGCCGTCGTTCCCCGTGGACGTCGAGGTGACGGAGCCCGCCTTCTTCCCGGAGCCGGTCCCGCCCCCGGCGCCCCTCCGGTCCGTCCCGGAGGTCGGGTCGACCTCCCTGGCGATGAAGCTGCCGGTCCCGCGGAGCGTCGAGGAACTCTTCGAGACGCTCCCGCTCCGCTTCCGCGCCGACCGCGCCCAGGGGTGGAACGCCCGTTTCCACTTCCGGTTCAAGGACGTCCCGCGCTCCGACTGGACAGTCGTCGTGGAGGACGGCTTCTGCCGTACGGTCGAAGGGCACGAGGGGGCGCCCGACTGCGTCGTCACGACGACCGAGAAGACCTACCTCGCCATCGAGAGCGGGCAGCAGTCGCCGGAGACGGCGTTCCTCCTCGGGAAGGTGAAGGTCTCGAACATCGCGGCGATGACCCGCTTCGGGAAGCTCTTCCGCAAGGTCGCACCGTGACGGCGCCGCTCCCGCTCGAGGGCACGATCGTCCTCGACGTCTCGCGGATGCTCCCGGGCGCCGTCCTCGTCCGGACGCTCGTCGACCTCGGAGCGCGCGTCGTCAAGATCGAGGACCCGCACTCGGGCGACCCGATGCGCGTCACGCCGCCGGTCGTCGGCGGCATCGGCGCCGGCTTCCTCGCCTTCTTTCGCGGCGTCGAGTCGGTCGCCCTCGACCTGAAGAGCCCTGCGGGAGCCGCAGCGCTTCGGAGGCTGGTCCGCCACGCCGACGTCCTCGTCGAGAACTTCCGCCCCGGGACGCTCGAGCGGTGGGACCTCGGGTACGAGCGGCTCTCCTCGCTCAACCCGGGGCTCGTCGTCGTCTCGCTCACGAGCTTCGGCGCGGACGGGCCGGAGTCCTCGCGCATCGGCCACGACCTCAACTTCACCGCCGTCACCGGGCTCCTCTCGGAGCTTCCGGCCGGGGACCTGCCGCGCGTCCAGGTCGCCGACGTCGCCGCAGGGCTCCTGGCGGCGTCCTCCACGCTTGCCGCGCTCCTCCTCCGCGTGCGGACGGGGCGCGGCGTCCGCGTCGACCAGCCGCTCGTCACCGGCCCGCTCCCGTTCCTGACGTGGGCCTTCGCGGAGCTCGGGGCGGGGGGAGGAGGCGCCCTCGACGGCCTCCTCGCGGGGAAGTGCCCCTCCTACCGGACCTATCGCTGCGGCGACGGCGCGCGCGTCGCGCTCGGCGCTCTCGAGCCGAAGTTCTGGGTCGCCCTCTGCGAGATGACCGGCCTCTCCGACCACGCCGCCGACGGCCTCGACACGGGGACGGCGGGGGCCGACGCCGCCGGACGGCTCGCCGCCGTTTTCGGCACCCGGCCGCGGGCGGAGTGGCTCGACCTCGCGGAGGCGCTCGGAATCCCGCTCACGCCGGTGAACGACGTCCCGGCGGCGCGGGAAGAGCTCGCTTCGCGAATGGAGCGAACCTCCCTGCCGGGCGGCGGCGTCCTCGCGACGCCCGCGGCGTTCCTCGGGTTGCCGGGGCTGCGCCGCCCGCACGCGCCCGCCCCGGCCCTCGGGGC
>CAYVPO010000102.1:5148-13417 GCA_964453825.1 uncultured Holophagales bacterium | reverse complement strand
GTCTGCCGGGCCTGGATGACGAACCGGTCGCCCCCGGTGTCGAAGGCTCCGAGGCGGATCCCCTACAGGACCTTGGCGTCGAGCAGCGCGGCGAGCGCGAGACCGGGCCGGAAGGAGCGGGCCGCCCGCGAGAGCCACTCCGCCGCGAGGACGACCGGCACGACGGGCGTTCCCTTGATCGAGTGCCCTTCGAGCCAGCCGTGGCTTCCTCGCTGGACCTTCACCTCGAGCTCCTGGACGCGCGCTTCGGCGCCCGCGAAGAGGAGCGCCTCGGCCTTCGGCTCTCCGCCGAGGACGAGCTCGACTTCGGCGCGCTCCGCGCCGCGGAGCTCGTCTACGAACATCCGTGCCCCCGCGGCGAGCGGGATCATCGGCACTCCGAGCGACGCGAACCGCTCCTTCAGCTGCGGCGTGACCATTCCGCCCTCCCAGGGCCCCCACCCGAACGACTTCACGAGGAGATCCGGGCGGCGGCGGGACTCGGCCCAGGCGACCTTCGCGAGGACCTCGTTCGCCATCGCGTAGTCGGCCTGGCCGTTGTTGCCGCATCGGGCCGAGACCGACGAAAAGACGCAGAGGAGCTTCAGCGGATCGTTCGCGGTGGCGGCGAGGAGCGCGCGGAGGCCCTTCACCTTCGTGTCGAAGACCCGGTCGAACTGCGCGTCGGTCTTCTGCGAGATGTTCCGGTCGGCCAGGACGCCCGCGGCGTGGACGAGCCCGGCGACGGGGCCCCACTCGGAGCGGACCCGGGCCAGGACGGCGTCGAGCGCGGCGGCGTCCTCGACGCTCGCGGCCTCGTACCGCGCCTCGCCGCCCGCGGCCGCGATCGCGGCGATGGTCCGGCGGATCTCGCGGTTCGCGAGGACCTCGTGGACGCGGGCCCCGAGCTCGGCCGGAGTGGGGCTCTCGCCGCGGCCCCGGGCCTCGGCGAGGAGCGCCTTCTTCAGGCCCGCTTCGTCCGCGACGCCCGCGCAGCAGGCGGGCTCCGGCGCGAGCGGCGTCCTCCCGAGGAGGACGAAGCGCGCGCGGCTCTCCCGCGCCCACTCCTCGACGCACGCGGCCGTGACGCCCCGCGCGCCGCCCGAGACGACGACGACTTCGCCGGGGGCGATCACCGGAGCGCCCGCCGACACGGGCTTCGCGACGCTGCGGAGCGTGAAGCGGCCTCCGGCCGCCGGGAGAGCGACCTCCGCCTCGCCGCCCCCTTCGAGGAGCTCGGCCGCGAGGGCCTTCGCGATCTCTTCCGCCCCGCGTCCGCCGCGCTCGAGGTCGACGGCCTTCAGCGTTGCCTGCGGCCACTCCTGTCCTGCCGTCTTCACGAGCGCCGGCAGGCCCGCGAGCCACGCGCGCCGCGGGTCCATCGGAGCCGTCCCGAAGGCGGCTCCCGTGTCCTGCACCGTCACGAAGAGGCCGCGCTCCTTCTCGAACCGCACCGCCAGGGCGCGCGCGAGGGCGAACGCTTCGCGGTTCACCGCGATCGCCGCGTCGACGTCCGCGGCGTCCCGGAGGCCGCCGAGGTAGACGCAGGCCGTCGCTTCCTCGGAGAGGCTCGACGTCGCCTTCGCGTTCACGCCGCGAGCGCGAAGCTCCGCGGCCAGGGGTTCGTTCAGCTCGTCCAGGCCCGTCACCCAGACCTCGCCGCCTGAGAGGAGGCCGGGCTGCGCGAGACCGGTGGCCGGGGCCTCGATCCTCTCGAGCGCGAAGCGGCCCAGCGCGGGGGCGGCCTTCGCGGCGTGGACCGGCGCGGGCGCGGCCGGAACCGCAACGGGCGCCGTCGTCGGAGCCGCAGCGGAAGCCGGCGCTCCCGGCTCTCCGATCCCCTTCATGTAGTCGACGATGGCGCCGAGCGTCCGCAGCGTTCCCATGTGCCCCATGTCCACCGACCGCAACTCCGGAACCTGGTCGGCTACGGCCGACAGGATCTCGACTCTCTTGATCGAGTCGATCCCGAGGTCTCCCTCGAGGTCCATCCCGAGGTTCAGCATGTCGGCCGGGTAACCCGTCTTCTCCGCGACGACCGCGAGCATCAGGGCCACGAGGTCGGTGTCGGAAGTCGACGGGCTCTTCGACAGGGGAGCCGCCGACTCCCGCGGCCCGAGGCTCGTCATGTCGTCGACGATGGCGCCGAGCGTGCGCAGCGTCCCCATGTGTCCCATGTCCACCGACCGGAGCCCCGGCACCTGGTCGGCTACGGCCGAGAGGATCTCGACCCGCTTGATCGAGTCGATCCCGAGGTCTCCCTCGAGGTCCATCCCGAGGTTCAGCATGTCGGCCGGGTAGCCCGTCTTCTCCGCGACGACCGCGAGCATCAGGGCCACGAGGTCGGTGTCGGAGGACGCCGCCGCCGGAGGTCCGGCGGGAGCGGGCGTGGCGACGACGGGCGGCGCGGACGGCGCCGCGACCGGCGTCGGCATCTCGACGACGGCCGGCACGTGAGCGCGAGGCTGTGCCGGCACCGGGGCGGGAGCGGGCGCGGGCTGCTCGGGAACGAAGCGCGGAGCCGCCTCCCTCGCGAGCGGCGGCGCCGGCATCGCGAGGGGCTGGCCCGTCACCATCGCGGTGAGGCCGAGCATCCCCGACTCGGCCACCCGGAGGAACGAGGAGTGGCTCTCGGCCATCGCCCGCTGGTAGACGGCGTGAGCCTCGGCCGTCTGCCGCTGCGTCTCCTGGAACGCGAGGACCCAGTCCGAGGGAGAGCCGGCCAGGGGGCGGACGGGCGACTCGTGAGACGGAGACGGAGCGGACGGAACGGGCACGGCGGTTTCGATCCTCATCGGGCTCTCCCGGGGCGCGGCGGCAGGGGGATTCGCCGGAGCGGACGCGGTCGGCTGCGGAAGCGGCGCGGGCCGCGGCGGGTTCGGGGCGGGAAGCGACGCGGCGCCGCCCGGCGGTGGATAGAGCTTTCCGTGGTTGCTGCCGTCGATCGCGATGGCGAGCTTCGAGGCGGCGCCGGACGCAACCGGCTGCGCGACGCGGCAGTCGGCGAAGAGCTTCGCGGGAGACATCGGCACGCCCGCCGCCACGAGACGCGCGAGCGCGAGCTGCAGCGTCTCGACGCCGTTCCTCCCCTTCCGGTCGAGGTTCACGGCAACGTGGGGTCGGCCGTCGAGGATGCGCCCAAGGAGTCCCGTGAGGACCGCTCCCGGCCCGACCTCCAGGAACGTGCGGGCCCCGGCGGCGTACATGGCCTCAACCATCTCGACGAAGCGGACCTCGCTCGCGACCTGGCCCGCGAGCGCGGACCGCAGGGCCTCGGGGGCGTCTTCGTGCGGGGCGGCGAGCGCGTTCGAGTAGACCGGGAGCGCGGGCGGCGCGAACGGAACGTCCGCGAGGAAGCGGGCGAACGGCTCGCAGGCGCCCGCCACGAGGCTCGAGTGGAACGCGGTGGCGACGGGGAGGCGCTGGAACGTGATCCCCTCCGCCTTCAGGCTCGCCTCGAGCTCCGCGACGTCGGCGGTCGAGCCCGAGACGACGACCTGCGTCGGGCCGTTGTGGTTCGCGACGACGACGCTCGGGGCGAGGCGGGCGAGGAGCGCGCGGACGTCCGCGACCGGCAAGGTCAGCGCCGTCATGGCGCCCGGGATCGCGGCCGCCTCGGCCATCAGCTCGCCGCGGCGCCGCGCCACGCGCAGGAGGTCTTCGTCGCTCGAGAGGACGCCCGCCGCGCGGAGCGCGACCACTTCGCCGAGGCTGTGGCCACCGGCCAGGTCGGGACGGATCCCGGCCTCCTCGAGGAGCGCGAGCTGAGCGAGCGAGACGCACGCGATGGCCGGCTGGGCCCACTGCGTCGACGTGAGCCGCGCGAGGTCGCGCTTCTCCTTCTCCTCTCCGAACCCCGGCCTCGGGAAGACGACCTCCTGGAGCGGCGTGCCCGGCTCGAGGTCGAGGTTCGCGGCGCGATCCCATGCGTCGAGCGCCGTCCGGAAGGACATGGCGAGGTCCGCGCCCATCCCCACGTACTGGCTCCCCTGCCCCGGGAAGAGGAAGGCGACCTTCCCCTCGTTCGGGCCCGCCCCGTAGGCCGTTCCGTCCGGGAGCGCGAAGGCGTCACCCGGTGCGGCCTCGATCCGCTTCCCGGCTTCGAGGAGCGCCGTCGCGAGGCCGGCTCCGTCCGCCGCGAGGACCGCGAGACGCGCAGGCGCGTCGGAGCGATAGCTCTCCTGCGTGTCGCGAGCGAGCACGGCGAGGCCGGTAGCCCCCGCGACGCCGGCCCACTCCTTCGCGAGATCCCGCGCCGTCGAAACGACCTGCGCCGGCGTGTCGCCGCAGACGACGACCAGCTCCTTCGCGAGCGTCCCGAGGCGTGCCGCGCGCGGCGCGGGGCCCCGGTACTCCTCGAGGGCGACGTGGAAGTTCGAGCCGCCGAAGCCGAACGCGCTCACCGAGGCGCGGCGCGGGTGGCGGGCGTCGCGCACCCAGGGGCGCGCCTTCGTGCTCAGGTAGAAGGGGCTCTCGGGAAGGCCGAGCTTCGGGTTCGGGGCGTCGACCTTGATCGTCGGGGGGAGCACCCCGTGATGGAGCGCCATGACCGCCTTGAAGAGGCCCGCCGCGCCGGCGGCGGCCTTGGCGTGGCCGATCTGGCTCTTCACCGAGCCGAGCGCGCACCACTGCCGGTCTTCGCGCCCCGCGGCGTCGAAAACGAGGCGCAGCCCCTCGAACTCGGCGACGTCGCCGGCCTTCGTCCCGGTCCCGTGCGCCTCCAGGAGCTCGACGGTCTCCGGGCCGTAGCCCGCGAGCTCGTAGGCGCGGCCGAGCGCGAGGGCCTGCCCCGCAGGCACCGGTGCGTAGACGCTCTTGCTGCGCCCGTCGGAGGAGGAGCCGACGCCGCGGATCACCGCGTAGATCCGGTCGCCGTCCCTCTCGGCGTCTTCCAGCCGCTTGAGCGCGACCATTCCGAGCCCTTCGCCCAGCATCGTGCCGTCGGCCCGGTCGCTGAAGGGGCGGCAGTCGCCGCTCGGCGAGAGCGCCGGCGTCTTCGAAAAGCAGAGGAACATGAAGATGTCGTTCAGCGTGTCGACGCCGCCGGAGATGACGAGGTCGCTGTGCCCGAGCTGCAGCTCGGCGACGGCCATCGAGAGCGCGCTCAGGGACGACGCGCAGGCCGCGTCGCAGACGCAGTTCGTCCCGCCCAGGTTGAGGCGGTTCGCGATCCGCCCCGCGACGACGTTCCCGAGGAGACCCGGGAACGTCGCCTCCTGCCACGGCACGTAGTGGCTCGCGATCCGGTCACAGATCGACGTCACCTCGTCTTCCGGGAGGCCCGACTCGCGCAGCGACTTCACCCAGACGGGCCGCTGCAGGCGGCTCACCATCGAGGAGAGGAGCTCCTGGGCGCTCGTCACGCCGAGGATCACGGAGACGCGCGAGCGGTCCGCCGTCTCGAACTGCTCCCGGAGGGCGTCCTGGAGCACCTTCTGCGCGACGACGAGAGCGAGGAGCTGGGACGTGTCCGTCGCCGGAATGGTCGAAGGGGGAACGCCCCAGCCGAGCGCGTCGAAGTCGACCTTGTCGAGGAACGCGCCCCGCTTCGCGTAGGTCTTGTCGGGGGCGGCCGGGTCGGGGTCGTAGTAGTCCTCGACGAGCCAGTGGCCCGGAGGGACGTCCGTGATCAGGTCCGTGCCGGCGAGGATGTCCTTCCAGAAACCGGTGGCGTCGCTGGAGCCGGGGAAGAGGGCGCTGACGCCGACGACGGCGATGGGCTTCCGGTTCGGGGAGGTGTCGTGCTTCATGGGTGCCTCGGCTTGGGACGGTTCGGAGCTGCGGGACGGAGGATCAGGAAAGGGGACGCGGACGGAAGTCGTAGGCGGAAGGAGGGACGGCGAGACCCGAGGCGCGCAGCTGCTGCGCGCGGGTCACCGCGGCGGCTCCCTCCATCAGGTTGCGGGCGACCTGGACGGCGGAACGAGCCGCGGGCTTCTCGAGGAACGAGCCGCGGACCCAGGAGTTGAACGCGCCCATCGCCGGCCCGCACCAGATCTGGAAGTCGGCGCTGCGCTCCGGCTCGCCCGCGACGGCCCACCGGCTCGAGAGGCCGAGGTACGAACGGAAGACGAGCGCCATGAGGTGCCGCGGGTCGGATTCGGCTTTCGCCACCTCGCGCGGGTCGCGGGCGGCCCAGAACGCGCGCGTCGACGCCCACGCCTCGGGGAACGTCGCCTTGAGGAGCTGCGTCTCGACCTTCTCCCGCTCGGCGGCGGGGATGCTCTCGAGCGAGTGGTAGGTCCGATAGAGCTCGTAGAGCTTCTTCGCCCGGACGGCGAACATCGTTCCCCGTCGCAGGACCTGCACCGTAACGCCCAGCTCGAACATGTCGGCCGCGGGCGCCATGATCACGTCGGCGATCCCCGCCTCCGCGAGGAGCGCCCGGCCGCTCTCGTGCAGGCCGCTCTCGACGCAGGCCTGGTTCACCGAGCCGGTCACGACGTACGAGGCGCCGAGGGCGAACGCCGCCGCGACCGACGAGGGCGTTCCGAGCCCGCCGCCGGCGCCGACGCGCACGGCGCGCCGGTATCCGCGCTCGGCGACGACGCGGTCGCGGAGGGCGAGGATCGTCGGGAGGAGCGCCGTCAGCGGCCGGTTGTCGGTGTGACCGCCGGAGTCGGCCTCCGCGGTGAGGTCCTCCGCCAGCGGGAGCGTCGCGGCGAGCCGCGCCTCCTCCGCCGTCAGCTGGCCCCGCTCCACGAGCCGGCGCAGGATCTCCGCAGGCGGAGGCGCGAGGAAGCGGATCGCCACTTCCTCGCGCGAGATCTTCGCGAAGAGGTGGTTCTTCCTCCGCGCCTTCCCGGCGGGGTCCGTCGTCAGGCCCGCCGCGGCGTACCGGACGACGGCCGGTGTCAGCGCCATGTAGGCCGACGCCTCCACCTTCGTCACGCCGCGCCGGAGGTAGAGATCGGCCACGGCCTCCTCGAGCTCGGGCTCGTTCGGGCTGTGGATCAGGTTCGCGCCCCAGGGGAGGCCCTTCTCTCCGAGCTCGTTCTCGAGCTCGTGAAGCGCCGCCTCGACCCGCGCCGGAGAGAGGCCCGCCGAACCGAAGAAGCCGAGGCACCCCGCGCGGGCCATCTCGGCGACGAGCCTTACCGAGGCGATCCCGTTCGCCATCGAGCCGGTGACGTAGGGGAAGCGCGTCCCGTGCGTCTCCGAGAAGGTCCGGTCGCCGAGCCACTCCGGGTAGAGCGGCGGCAGGGTAGCCAGGTGCTCGAGAGTCCCGGGCCCGGCGCTCGCGCCGGTCGGCTCCAGCTCACCCCCGAGGCCGAGGCCGATCCGGCCTCCGTCGTCGCGGACGACGTGGGCCGTGAGGCGGACCTCTTCGAGCGCGCTCCCGATCTCGGCCGGCGTGAAGGCCGGAGCCCTTCCGTCCGGCCTCCAGCGGAGCGAGGAGGCGGGAGAGGTCACGATGAGGTCCCCGGACAAAAATGGCACCGAGTGGCGTTTTGCACTAGGGCGCAGTTATATCCTTCCCCGCGTGAAATCGCCACGGCCCCTGCGTGAAAAGAAGAAGGAGGCCACCCGGCGAGCGCTGCTCGAGATCGCGAACCGCCTCTTCCACACGAAGGGATTCGAGGCGACGACGATCGACGAGATCTGCGACGCGGCCGAGATCAGCCGGCGGACGTTCTTCCGCTACTTCCCGAGCAAGGAGGCGCTCGTCTTCCCGCACCGCGCCGAGCGGCTGGAGCGCTTCGTGGCGTTCCTCATGAGCGCCCCGCCGGACGAGAGGCCGATCGCGACGCTGCGCCGCACCGCGGCGATCTTCGCCCGCGAGTACAGCGAGCACCGCGTCCAGCTCGTCGCGCAGCAGAAGCTCATCCACACCTCTCCCGCCCTCCTCGCCCGCGAGCGCGAGATCGACCGGGACTGGGAGATGGCGATGTCCCGCGCGTTCCGCGAGCGCGCCGGACCCGGCCACGCCTCGGAGCTCCGGGCCCGCGTCCTCGCGGGCGCGGCGATCGGCGTCATCCGCGCCACGATGCGGCACTGGTTCGCGACCGACGGCAAGGAAGACCTCGCCCGCCTCGGCGAGGAAGCCCTCGCCTGTCTCGACCGCGGCTTCTCCCTCGAGTAGCGCGGCGCCCCGAAGGGAACCCGAAGCTCCCGGCGTTCAGGGGGCCGGCCGGCCCGGTTCCGGACCGAGCCAGCCGCCCGCCAGGACCGCCTCGACGGTCCCGAGGGCGTCGGCCACGACCTCGGGCGGGTAGGCGGCCCAGGCGAGGAGCGCGATCGCGTTCCTCGTCGACGACGGCCCCGGGCGGAGCCTGTAGTCGAACGAGAG
>CAYVPO010000102.1:0-5048 GCA_964453825.1 uncultured Holophagales bacterium | reverse complement strand
CGCCGACGCGTCGGACCTCCGCGAGGTAGTAGCTCGTCCCCTCGGTGAGGCTCTCGCTCCTCCCCATCGCCGAGACGACCTCGAACGCGGGGGCCTCCCAGCGGCGCGCGGCGCAGGTCGCGAGCGTCCGCGCGAGGAGCGCGTTCACTCCGAGGGTCTTCAGGAACGTCGTCTTCCCGGACATGTTCGACCCGGTGACGAGGAGCGACGAGTCGAGCGCCACCGAGCTCGGGACCGGGGCCTCGAGGATCGGGTGGAAGGCCTCCTCGGCGGCGAGCCCTTCGCGGGTCGTCACGATCCTCGGCCGGCACCAGAACGGGAGGGACTCCCGGAACGCCGCGGTCGAGAGAGCCCCGTCCGTCTCACCCACGGCGTCGAAGAGCGCGCGCATGGCCTCCCGCCGCTTCGAGAGGGTCTCGAGGCTGAAGAGGAGCGCGTTCACGTCGAGGAGGAAGACGAGGTTCACGTACTCGTAGAAGAGCCGGCTCAGCTCGTCCTTCGCGTCCGTCTCGATCGCGAGCCAGCCCGTCGTCCGAAGGAGCCCGCGCAGCGGAGCGATCGCCTCGTCGAGGCGGGTGCGGAGGCCGTCGGGAAGGCCCGAGCCGGGCCTCGCGAGGTCGAGGGCGGTCTTCAGCAGGGCTCGCACCGCTGGGAGCGACCCGAGGGCCGGCGCGACCTTCGCCCGGAACGAGAGACGCACGACGACGTTCACGGCGCAGATCGCGACGAGCGCGAGAACGCCCGGCACTCCGAGCGCGAACGACGCCGCGACCGCGCCGAAGGCCGCCCCCGTCAGGACGGGCGCCAGCCGATAGGTGGCGGGTCTCGCGGGAAGCTGGCCGTGAAGGACGTACGGAAGGAGATAGGAGCTCGCGCCGGTGAGGCGGGCAAGAGAGCGACGAAGCCCGTCGCGCGAGACGCCCGGCGCACCGAGCGCCGCGACGAGCGTGTCGAATCGCTCGAGCGCCTCGGGCTCCCCGGCCGGAGTCCGAAGCCGGGCCCAGAGCCACTGCTGTCCGACGGCGCTCGCGCAGCGGTCGACCCGCGCGAAGAGCGCGTCGAAGTCGAGGTCGGCGGCGGTCCGCGCGTCGACGCCCGGGGGGCCGAGGTCTTCCGAGCGGAGATCGAGGTAGAGGCGCAGCTCGTCCGGACCTCCGCCGGGGCGCGGCGGCTCACGACGGGAGCCGCCGGAGAAGAGGCGCCTCGCGAGCCGCACGAAGCCGTCGACGAGAGACGCGCTCACGCCCCGGGTTTCGACACCTTCGAGACCCGGCCCGCCTTCGGCGCCGTTCGACCTGCCGCCCGCGGAGCCGGCTTCGCCCCCCGCTCGCACATCGCCTCGACGGACTTCGGCGCCGCGGCCGTCAGGACGCGGTGGCCGTCCTCCGTCACGAGGACGTCGTCCTCGATCCGCACGCCGATCCCGAGGAAGCCCGGCGGCACCTTCTTCTCGTCCGGCCGGATGTAGAGGCCCGGCTCGACCGTCAGGACCATCCCCGGCTCGAAGAGGCGCCACTCGCCGGCCGCGTCGTGGTACCGGCCCCGGTCGTGGACGTCCATCCCGAGCCAGTGCGACGTCCGGTGCATGAAGAAGCGCGTGTAGCTCTCCTTCTCCATCACCTTCTTCCGCTTCCCTTCGAGGAGGCCGATCTCGAGGAGGCCGTCGACGAGGACGTCGACCGCCGCCTCGTGGACGTCCTGGAACCGTCCGCCGGGGCGCACCTTCGAGGTCGCGGCGTGGTTCGCGGCGAGGACGACGCGGTAGACCGCCTCCTGCTCCGGCGTGAAGGCCCCGGACGCGGGGAACGTCCGCGTGATGTCGGAGGCGTAGCCGCGGTACTCGCAGCCGGCGTCGACGAGGACGAGGTCTCCCTCCTCGATCCGCCGGTCGTTCGAGACGTAGTGGAGCGTCGCCGCGTTCGGCCCCGAGCCGACGATCGTCTCGAACGACGGTCCCGACGCCCCCTCCTTCCGGAAGCGGGAGAGGATCGCCGCCTCGACCTCGTACTCCCACGCCCCGGGTCGCGCGGTCCGCCGCGCGTCGTCGTGCGCCGCCGTGGCGATCGCCGCCGCCCGCTCCATCAGCGCGATCTCCACCGGCTCCTTCCGGAGGCGCATCTCGTGGAGGACGTCCGTCACGTCGTTCACGACGACCGGGCCGCGCTTCGGGTTGCGGGCCTCGCGCCGGAAGCGGTTCAGGATCGAGCCGACGAGGAGGTCGCGCTCCGCGTCGACGCCGAGCGCGTAATGGAGCGTTCCGGCGCCGCGGATCAGGTCCGGCAGGCGCTTCTCGAGCTCGCCGATCTCCCACGCGTCGTTCGCCCCGTAGACCTTCACGGCCCCCTTCACCCCGGCGCGCCGCCCCTCCCACGTCTCTCTCTCGCGGTCCTTCGGCCTCACGAAGAGAAAGAAGGCCCGCATCTTCGCGTCGAGGACGGCAACCGCCTCCGGCTCGTCGAACCCGGTCAGGTAGAGGAAGTCCGGGTCGGGCCGGTAGCGGTACGTGCCGTCCCAGCTCAGGCTCTGCTCGGGCGTGGCGAAGAGGAGCGCTACCCCCTCCTTCACGCGGTCGAAGAACCGCTCGCGGCGGCGGGCGTAGAGGGCGTTCTCGGCGTGTGCCATGCGTGCGAGTCTACCCGCGTCGGTCGCCTCGGCCGAGGCAGGAGAGTCGAGTCACCCGGACGACTCACTCGCAGATCTAACCGACAAACCCGCTCACTACTCCCCACCCACTCACCACCGCGGACCTCTTCGCCCTCGTGAGGGCCACGTAGAGCAGCGCGCGCTCGGCCGTCTCGGCGTTCCGGCGCGCGACGGGGTCGTTGCCGACGTTCACGGCCTTCTCGAGCGGGATGACCTTGTCGTTCGCGGAGGCGACGAGGATGTGGTCGAACTCGAGCCCCTTGACCCTGTGCATCGTGGCGACGCGAACGCCGGGGCGGTTGCGGTTGTCGGTGGCCTCGCACTTGATCTCGTATAGGTCGAGGTCGGCGGCGCGGAGCGCGTCCTTGACGTGCTCGATCACGTTCTTCGTGCGTCCGACGATGCAGATCGACTCCGTGGCCACGCCGGTGGCGAGGAGCTGCTTGACATGCTTGGAGAGGAACGTCGCCTCTCGCGTGGCGCGGTCGAGCATCGTCCCGCGGCCGAGGCGGGGAGCGCGGAGATACGCGGCCAGCGTGTCGATCCCCTGCGGCTGGATCACCCCGTTCCACTCCTGGCGATAGAACTCGCCGGAGAGGCCCGTCTCGGGCGGCGCGAGCGCGAGGGCGTTCTCCCAGAGCTCGTCGTTTTCGCCGTCGAAGACCGGCTCGAACCGTCAGCCGCGCCCCTTCAGGAGGCTCGAAACACAGGCGTCGAAATTGACGACCTCGATGCGCGACAGGAGGTCGGGGCCGCAAGGCGTCTTCAGGTTCTCGTGGATGTCGGTCACGAGGTTCCGCGTGAGGGTCGTGAAGAGAATCCGGTCGTTCCGGCCGGGGAAGACCGTCTCGACGAGGTGCTTCGCCCGGTGCATCGCGACGACGGACTGTCCCGTTCCTGCCCCTCCGAGGACTCGGTAGGGGCCGCTCGCCGCCATCGAGACGAGCTTTCGCTGCTTCGGGTGAAGGAAGACCCACCACAGGTAGAGCGGCGCGTTCCGCAGCTCGGCCGGCTCCTTCGCATCGGAGACGACGACGAATCGCCGCGTCGATTCGTCGTTCTCCGATCCGGCCCCGCCTGCCGCTCGGACCCCCGCTCCTGGTGACGGTGGGGCCGGAACCCCCCGGCAGGACATCCAGGAAGTACCGGGCCGCCTTCTCCCCCTCCCGGAAAGGCAGCTTTAGCGAGAGATACGGCCCCCCGAACACCGACCCCTCCGACCGAAGCAGCTCCGGGAGACCCTACTGGAAGAGCGTCGTCGTGACCGGGAACATCGTGCGATGAAACCCCTCGATCCCGCGACGGACCTGCCCGGAGAGAACGGACGCAGTCATTCGGTTTCCCCGGACGAGCGCGTCACCCTTCCGCCTCCAGCAGCTTCGCCACGAGCCCCTTCAGCTCCGCGACGACCGTGACCGCCTCGGGCATCTCGGGGACGAGGCCTCCGAGGTCGCCCTGCCACGCGTCGACGACGAGCGCGACGAGGGGCTCCGGGAAGAAGTCCTCCCAGATGCGGAAGTCCACGCCTCTCACCTCGCATTTCGCGCGCAGGCTCCGCCTCACCGCGCCCGCGTCGAAACCGGGCTGCGGCTTCCGAAGGAGAGTCCAGAGATCGTAGAAGTCGCGGCATCGCGGCCGGAGCCAGGGCCGCCGCTTTCGCCGTTCTTCGTTCTGGAGCACCGCGCGCAGCTTCTCGCAGACGATCTCTTCCAGCGAGTAGCAGACGACGTGCCCCGGCAGCTCCTCCCCGTACGCTTGCAGGATCGGCTTCGCCTCCGTCGGCAGAAGGATCGGTTCGTCGGCCGTAACCTCCACCTTCAGCACGCAGAGCGGCTCCCGCTGCCAGGGGAACCGGATTCGCACGACGAGGGCCTCCTGCCCGCCCGGATGCTCTTCCTTGAGAACGACCCGGTCGACCGTCGCCGCGAAAGGCCCATTCGCCTCCATCCGCTCGCGGGCGCGCCCTGCGACCGAGCGGAGCCCGGCTTCGAGGTCGTCGCCCCGAGGCGCGCCGAGGGCGGTGAAGTCGAGGTCCTCGCTGAACCTGTAGTCGGCGAAATGGAGCTTCCGGAGAGCCGTGCCCCCCTTCATCACGAGCGTCCCGGCGAGGCTTTCCTCCGCCGCGATGGCCGAGAGGACGTGCCCGATGGAGTAGTCCTTCAGGACCGTCTCGTAAGGCACTCCGTTCTCGGCCGCGGCCTTCTTCAGCCGGAGCTCGAGCCTCATCGCCGCGCCGGCTCCTTCAGGTTGTCCTGCAGCTTCCACCGCGGGATGACCGGCCCCTTTCTCGCGCGCCTGGGGTCGAGGGGCTGGGTCATCTTCACCGGGTAGGCGAGGAGCGGAGCGAGGATGTCTTCCTTCGCTCCGAACGACTCCAGAGCCCAGCCGAGACGCTTGACCGTGGC
>CAYVPO010000101.1:0-13420 GCA_964453825.1 uncultured Holophagales bacterium | reverse complement strand
GGCCGCTGCCGGTCAGCTCGACGAGCTTTCCCTTCTCCGTCCGCGCGACCGAGGCGGGGTCGGGCTCGAGGTCGCTACCGTCGGTGCTCGCGCCGCCGGTGCGGGCCTCGTCGCGGACCTCGTCTTCGAGCGACTCGCGGCAGGCGCCGAGGAGAAGCGCGTCGCGAACGAGCTCGGCGGGGCGCTTCGCGAGAGCGGAACCCTTCGCGTCGACGGCCTCGTAGGTGATCGACCGGACCTTCCGCGTCGCCGCGTCGACGACGCACTCGTACCTCACCGGGATGGCCCGGGTCCGGTGCGACGGCTGGTACTCCTCGGTCCCGCGGAACGTCACGACGCCCGCGCCTCGCGTCCGTCGCGCCTCCGAGCCGTGGAACGACACGGGAGCGGCGCCCGGGTCGAGGCCGGCAGCGGTGGCGTCGTCGAAGGTGGCCTTCCAGAGCGCGCCGCGGCACTCCAGGACGAGGTCGTAGTCGTCGCCGGGGCCCTGCCCCGTGAGGGGAAACGCGAGGAGGAGGGCGCCCGCGAGGACGCCGCGTCCCGCCCTCGCGAGCGCGGTGGAGAGGATCATGTCGGCTCCCTGTGCGGCGGATCCTACAGTCGCCGCCGCCCGGCCCGCGAGGCGGCGCCTCCGCTGCGCCGCGTCGTACGATTCCGGGCATGGAATCCCCTCCCGTCTCCTGCGAGATCTGCCGTGAGCTGAAGCCGGTCGAGACGTCGCTCACGAAACACGGGTGGGAGGAGAACGACCGCCTGCTGCCGGTCGCGTACCGCCGCCTCGTCGAGGTCCGGGTCGCGGGGCGCGAGGACGAGCCGCGCTCGCCCCGGTTCTGCCCGCTCTGCGCGACGCTCTATTCGTACGAGACGCGCTACGAGTACCTCGCGAACGGGAGCGAGGACGGGGAGGAGCTGAGGCGCCTGCCGGTCGAGGAGGCGCGCGCGTGGCTCGGCGACGCGGTGGTGGACGCTCTCCCGCGCCCGCTCGTGTCGCCCCTTCGCGAGACGGTCGTGAACGAGCGGGTCGTCCTCTGGTCGACCGGCGGCGAGGACCTCGCGTCGGGCTGGGGCGCGAATGCCGTGGCGGTCCTCGGGGAAGGCGAGACGCTTCTCGTCGACCCGCTCGTCTCGCCGGTCTACGCCCGCGAGCTGAAGCGTCTCCTCGCGGAACGCGGCGCCGGTCCGGTGAGATGGGTCGTGACGACGCACCACCACACCGACCACTCCGTCGGCGCCTCGGTCTTCGCCGCCGACGAGGCCGAGGTCGTCGCCCACGCGCTGGCCGCCGAGCGGATGGCGGCGGAGCAGCCGGCGCTCCTCGCGGAGCGGAAGGGGAGCGGCCCCGTGAGCGCGCTCTTCCTCGACGCCGTCCCGGCCGTCCCGACGCGACTCGTCACGGTTCCCCTCGAGATTCTCGTCGGCGGCCTCCGCGCCGTCGTCCGCCCCTGCGGCCCGGCGCACACCCCGGGCGACCTGCGCGTCGACCTGCCCGGCCTCGGCGTCGTCGTCACGGGCGACCTCGTCTTCCACCGCTGCCACCCGAACCTCGAGCACGCCGACCTCGACGGCTGGAAGCGGGGGCTCGAGGCGCTCCTCCGCGAGCCGGCCGGGACGCTCTTCGTCCCGGGGCACGGCGACCCGGGGGAGCGGGCGATCGTCGAGGAGCAGATCGCCTGGTTCGAGGCGGCGCGGGAGGAAGTCCGGCGGGCGGGCCCGGGCGCCGGCGAGGACGAGGTCGTCGCACGCCTCCGGGCGCGCTTCCCGGAGCATCGCCTCGCCGTGGTTCTCTCGACGGCGGCGCGCGTCCTCGCGCTCGCGGCCTGACAGGGCGGGGCGCTACCGGATCTCGACGAGCTCGACCCTGCGGTTCTTCGCCCGGCCCTCGTCCGTGGCGTTCGAGGCGACCGGAGCGTACGGGCCGACGCCGTGAGGGACGAGCCGCTTGCCGTCGACGGAGAGCTTCCCCGTGAGCCAGGCGACGACCGACGCGGCGCGGCCGGAGGCGAGGGCGACGTTGCTCTCCGCGGAGCCGACGGAGTCGGTGTGGCCGACGACCCAGACCCTGAGGCCGGGGCTCGCCTGGAGGAGCTTCGCGACCTCGCGCAGGGCCGGCTCCGACTCGGGCTTCACGTCGGCCTTCCCGAAGTCGAAGAAGATGCCCGGGACCTCGACGTGGCCGGTCCGGGCGAGGCCCCTCTTCAGCGCGTCGGCGTTCGCGACGACGTCCTGCTTCATCTCCTGCCGCTCGACGAGGACCACGTAGTAGGTGGCGGCGCGGGTGTAGACCTCGGCCCACGTCTCCCGTCCGTCCTTCGAGATGCGGAGCGTCGTGTTCATGTAGGCGCCGTCGGAGTCGTGGAGGATCTCGGCGCCGATCTGCTTCGCGGCGGCCTGGTAGTTCCGCTTCACCTGCAGGGGGCTCGGCACCGGTCCCGCGGCGCGGTCGAACGAGTAGGTGTAGACGGTCTTGCGGCCCTCGACCTTCACCTTCTCGACTTTCGCGCCGCTCTCTACCGGGAACTCGTGGACGTCGAAGGCCGACTCCTTGAAGGCGCCGACTCCCGAGAGGAAGGCGCCCGGCATCCGGGTGAACAGGGCGGGGTCCGTGTAGCCCTTGTAGTCCGTCAGCCCGGCGGCGAGCGCCGGGGACGCGAGGAGAAGAAGGACGACGCGGGTCAGGGTGCGCGACAGGTTCATCTGCGGCCTCCTCGACGGCTCGAAAGCGACGATCCGATTTGTCGATCGGAAATCATACGCGCGAGGCGGGGCCGGCGACCTCGTCCGCCCGAGAAGCCTCATCCGGGGACCCAGAGGCCGTCCTTCACGGCGATCGGACGGCCGTCGATCGAGACCCGGCGCCCGCAGCCACCGGGGCGGAAGTCGCAGACGACGTCGACGTGCTGCGCCGAGCGGTTGAGGACCCCGCGCGCGGCGAGCTCCTCGAGCCGCTCGCGGGCGCCGGGCGCCTTCGGGTCGCGCGTAAAGCAGGTCTCGTAGCTCGCGCCGATCGCGACGTGGAGGGTCCCGCCCACCTTCTCGACGAAGAGCGGGTGCTTCAGCGCGCGGGTGAGGCCGGGGTTCATGCCGAGCGCGACCTCGCCGAGGCGCCGCGCCCCTTCGTCGGTCCCGACGATCGCCGCGAGCTGCGCCTCTCCCTCGAGCGCCGAGAAGCGGACGATTCGCCCTCCCTCGAAGACGAGGTGCATCCCGGAGACGTCCACGCCGCCGTTGAGGACCGGGAGGTCGAGGAAGATTTCCCCCTCGACGGAAGAGGCGTCGGGGCTCGTGAAGATCTCGCCGTCGGGGACGTTTCGGAGGCCGTGGGAGAGGACCGGGATCGACTCGGCGAGGCTCATCGTGAGCGTCAGGTCGCGCCGCTCGCCCGGGTGGAAGGTGACGACCTCCATCCGCTTCCCGCTGGCGAAGAGCGGCTCGAGCCGCCTCTCCGCCTCGAGGAGCGGGCGCGGGTCGACCGTCGAGGCGTCGACGACGAAGCGGACGTACTCCTCGAGCGGGAGCCCCTCGATCTCGGCATACGCCGGGGTCGGGTAGAGCGTGATGACCCAGCGCTTCGAGAGGCGGAGGTCGGCGAGCGGGCGGTCGGCCTTCGCGAGCGCGGCGGCCGCCTCGCGCGCGAGGCCGGCGTAGCTCGCGGGCGACTCCGCCCCGAGGACCTCGATGTACTTCGTCATCGAGGAGTAGCGCTCGCGGTGCCAGTCGGGGACGCGGGCGAGCTGATCCTCCGTCGCCCCGCGCCCCATCGCGGCCGACCAGACCTTCCCGCGCTCGTTGTTCGGGGCGACGAGGCAGACGTCGGGGATCCCCCCGGCGGCGATCACCTCCCGCTCGATCCGCTCCATGAGCGGCCAGGCGATCCGCTCCCCCTTGATCATCACGCGGTCGTCCGGCGTCACCCCGCCGATGGAGTGCGTGACGAGGAGGCGGGCCCACTCGTCGAGCTTCGCGGGGTCGATCGTCGGTTCCTGCACGTCGCGCCTCCTACCTCACCGGGAACGGCGGCCGCTTCGGCGCGGCCGGCGGGCTCTTCTTCAGCTGCTCCATCACGATCGCGATCGCCTTCTCGAGCTGCGGGTCTCTCCCGGCGATGACGTCGGCCGGCGTCTGCTCGACCTCGACGTCGGGCGGGACGCCGACGTTCTCGACGCCGAAGCCCTCTTCGGGGGCCCAGAACGCGAGGTTCGGGGCGGTGACCTGTGCGCCGTCCATCAGGACCGGGAAGCCGAGGATGCCGACGAGACCGCCCCAGGTCCTCTGGCCGACGAGCGGTCCGACCTTGAACTTCCGGAACATCCACGGCAGGAGGTCGCCGCCCGAGCCGGCGGTCTCGTCGATGAGCATCACCTTCGGCCCCTGGATCGAGGCGCTCGGGGTCTTCATGTCGTCGCCGTAGCGGAACGTCCACCAGGCGATCGGCTCGCGCCGGAGCGCCTCGATGTAGTAGTCGGCCACGCTGCCGCCGCCGTTGAACCGCTCGTCGACGATGATCGCGTCCTTCCACGCCTGCGGGTAGAAGTAGCGCTTGAAGTAGGTGTGTCCGAGACCGGCCGTGTTCGGGACGTAGACGTAGGCCACGCGCCCGCCGGTCGCCTTCTCGACTTTCGCGAGGTTCCCCTCGACCCAGTCGCGGTTCCGGAGCGCCGCCTCGTTCGCCACGGGAACGACGTTCACGGTGCGCGAGCCCTTGCCGTCGGGGTTCGGGCCGACGGTGATCTCGACGATCTTCCCGGAGGTCGCCTCGAAACGGGAGAAGAGGTTCTCGGGCGGCGCGAGGTCCTTCCCGTTCACCGCGAGGAGGTACTCGCCTGCCTTCGCCTCGACGCCGGGTTCGCTGAGCGGGGCGCGCAGCTCGGGGTTCCAGTTGAGGCCGCCGAAAACCTTCCGGAAACGGTAGCGTCCGTTCGCGACCTCGTAGTCGGCGCCGAGGAGCCCGCCGGGGACGGCGACCGGCTCGGCGAGGAGGTCGCCCCCGGAGGTCCGGTGATGGCCGACGGCGAGCTCGCTGCACATCCACTGGATGAGTCGCGTCAGGTCGGCGCGCGAGGAGAGGTGCGGCAGGAACGGCTCGTACTTCGCCTTCACGGCCTTCCAGTCGCGCCCGTGCATCCCCGGGTCGTAGAAGTAGTCGCGGTTGATCCGCCAGACCTCGTCCAGGATCTGCGGCCACTCGGCGCGCGGGTCGACGCGCACCTGGACGGCGTCGAGCTTCAGCCTCCCGCCGTCGCCGGGCTTGCCCTCGCCCTTCTTCCCGGCGGGGCCGACCTCGAGGGAGTCCTTCACGCGGGTCAGGAGCTTCTTCCCGTCGAAGGAGACCTCGTAGTCGTCGACTTCGGCGGCGATCGTCTCGGCCTTCCGGCCCTTCGTGTCCCACTTCCAGAGCGCCGTCTTCCCGTCGGCCTCGCGGAGGAACCAGACCTCGCCGGCGTTCGGGGAGGAGAGGCCGGAGATGGCGGCCGCCTTCACCGGGACGTCGACGATCCGGAGGTCGAAGCCGTCGCGGTCGATGACGACCGGCTCGGGCTTCTTCTCGTCCTTCTTCGCCTCGTCCTTCTTCGCGTCCTTGCCGCCCTTCTCGTCGGCGGGCTTGCCGGCGTCGTCCTTCTTCGCGGCCTCGCCGCCCTCCTCGTCGTTCTCCTTCGCGAGGGGCGAGGGGGTGCCGGCCTTCAGCGTCGCGACGTAGATCGCGCGGGTGACGTCGGCGTCCTGGTTGATGAGGGAGAACCAGTTCCGCACCGGGCCGGCGTCCGTCGAGGCGAGGAACCAGATCAGCTTCCCGCCCTTGTCGAAGACCGGGTCGGAGACGTCGGAGAGGCCGTCGGTGAGGGGGAACGACTTCCCGTCGACGGTGTCGTGGACGTGGAGCGTGCGGATGTAGGTCGTGCCGGCGAGCGTGTAGGCGAGCCAGCGCGAGTCGGGCGACCAGCTCGCCTTCAGCGTCTTCTGCGGGGCGTAGAGCCGCTCGGAGGCGACCTTCGTCGCCTTTCCGGAGGCGACGTCGACCCACCAGAGGGTCCACGAGTTGTCGGTGAGGGCGATCTTCGTCGAGTCGGGAGACCAGGCGAGGCGGTCGTAGAAGCCGGAGCCGGGGACGGCGATCTTCTTCGGCGTTCCCTTGCCATCCTGCGCGGCGACGACGAGGCGGTACTCGCCTCCTTCGTCGGAGACGTAGGCGATCGACCTCCCGTCGGGCGACCAGGCCGGCCCGCGCTCGTGCGCGCCGGTCGTGGCCGTCAGGTATCGCGGGTCCCCCTTCTCGGCGGGGACGGTGACGATCTCGCCACGGAACTCGAGCGCGACGCGCGCGCCGGACGGCGAGAGCGAGGCGTCGCGGACCCACTCCGCCCCCTTCGCCCAGCGCGGCCGGGTCTCGAGGAGGTCGGCGTTCACCGTAATCGGGAGCGGCGCGGCCTTCTTCGTCGCCGGGTCGAGGAGGTGGAGAAGGCCCGCCTGCTCGTAGACGAGCCTGCCGTTCGCGGCGGCGGCGGCGAGGACCGGGAAGTCCTCGTGCGCCGTGACCTTCGCGAGGCCGCTCGTCCTCGGGTCGAAGGTGTAGAGGTTGAACTCGCCGTCGCGGTCGGACGTGAACCAGAGCGTCCCGCCGACCCACGTCGGGTGGAGGTCGTTGCAGCGCCCCTCGGGCTGCGGAACCTTGACGATCGCGTGCGTCGCGACGTCGTAGAGCCAGATCCGGGAGACGGTGCCGCCGCGGTAGCGCTTCCACTGGAGGTGCGCGGGGCGGTTCGGCGTGTAGGCGATCGTCTTTCCGTCGGGCGAGAAGACGGCGCGGGAGGCGTAGGGGATCGGGAGCCTCGTCTCGACGCCCCCTTCGACCGGCACCGTGTAGAGCTGGTCGTGGCGGTTGTTCGTCGCCTCGCGCGGGGAGGCGAAAAGGACCGCCTTCCCGTCGGGCGTGAAGCCCTGGACGACGTCTCGCGAGGGGTGGAACGTGAGGCGTTTCGGCACGCCGCCCGCCGCGGAGACGACGAAAACGTCGAGGTTCCCGTCCAGCTCGGCCGTGAACGCCAGCATCGCGCCGTCGGGACTGAAGGCGGGGCTCGCCTTCACGCCCGGGCCCGACGTGATTCGCTGGACGTTCGAGCCGTCGAGCCGGGCCGTCCAGAGGTCGTTGCCGTAAACGAAGGCGACGCGCCCGGCCGAAAGGGCCGGCTGCGTGAGCATCCTCGTCGGGGAGGCGGCGGAGGCGGGCCGAGGGGAGAGGATGAGCGCGAGGAGGGCGAGGAGGGCGAGCGGCCCGGCGACGCGAAGGCGCATGCGGTCCCTTTCCGGCCGCGGGACGCCGCGACCGCGCGCGATCATAGGCGGGAAAGGGGGGAGGTGGCCCGTCCGGGCCCGGCGTCAGCCGCCGCGCTTTTCGCCGAGGAGGCGCTCCTGGTACCTGCGGCTCACGCGCACCTCGGCGCCGTTTCGGAGGACGGCGACGAAGTCGCCGTGCGACCAGGGGAGGAGCTCGCGGACGGCGTCGACGGCGACGATCTCGGAGCGGTGGACGCGGGCGAAGCGGCGCGGGTCGAGCCGTTCCTCGAGGCGGGCGAGGGTGTCCCTGACGAGGTGGCTCGCCGCGGCCGTGTGGAGCCTGACGTAGTTCCCCTCGGCCTCGAGGCGGACCACCTCCCGCGCCGGGACGAGGAGGACCCTCTCCCCCTCCCGGACGACGAACCGCGCGAGGTGCTCGCGCGGCCGGAGGGCCGCGACGAGCCTCTCGAGGGCGGCGGCGCCGGCCGGCGGTGCGACGAGGCGGCGGCGCACGCGCTCCATCGCCCTGCGGAAGCGCTCCCCGTCGTAGGGCTTGAGGAGGTAGTCGAGCGCCTCGAGCTCGAAGGCGCGCACGGCGAACTCGTCGAACGCGGTGACGAAGACGACCGGCGGCATCGCGGCCGGTCCGACCGCCTCGACGACCTCGAGGCCCGAGAGGCCGGGCATCGCCACGTCGAGGAAGACGAGGTCGGGGGCGAGGCTCCCGATCCGCTCGACGGCCTCGAGGCCGTTCGCCGCCTCGCCCGCGACCTCGACGTCGGGCTCCTCGTGCAGGTGGCCGAGGAGCTTGCGCCGGGCGGGTGGCTCGTCGTCGGCGACGAGGACGCGGAGCGTCACGCAGCCTCCCGCCACGGCACCTCGACGGTGACGACGAGGCCGCCGGAGGGGCCGTTGGCGAGCTCGAGTCGCTGGTCGTCCCCGTGGAGCGCTCGGAGGCGCCGGGCCGTGTTCGAGAGGCCCGTGCCGCTCTCGAGCGCCTCCCCGGGCGAGGTCGTAAGGCCCGGCCCCGAGTCGGCGACGACGAGCCGGAGGCGCGCGCCGGCCCGTGCGGCGCTCACCGTGACGCGGAGCGTCCCGAGGCCCGCGCCGTGGCGGACGGCGTTCTCGACGAGAGGCTGGAGGACGAGGTGCGGGACGAGGACGCCGCGGGTCTCGGGAGGCGCCTCGACGACGACGTCCAGCCGGTCCTCGAACCGCGCCTTCATCACCTCGAGCCAGGAGCCGAGGAGCTCGAGCTCCTTGCCGAGCGGGACCTCGGGGGCGTCGCCCTGGCGGAGGGTCTCGCGGAGGAACGCGCTCAGGTGGCCGATCATCGCCTCCGCGCGGACCGGGTCCTCGCGGACGAAGGCCGAGACCGTGTTGAGGGCGTTGAAGAGGAAGTGCGGCTCGAGCTGCTTCTTCAGCGCCGCGAGGCGCGCCTCCGTCAGCTCCCGCGAGAGCTCCGAGGCGCGCAGCTCCGTCTCGCGCCCCCGCCGCACGTACGCGACGAGGCGGACGAGGCCGTAGACGAGGACGTAGACCGCCGCCTGCTTCTGGTACTCCATCGGGAAGCGGTAGCGCATGTCGCCGTAGTCGTACGCGCCCCAGCCGAGGAGCGGGAAGAGCGCGCTGCGCGTCCCCCACATCAGGAGCGTGTGGGCGGCGCCGACGGCGAGCGAGAGGCCGGCGTGGAGGAAGAGGCGGCGCGCGAGGCGCGGGCGCTCGACGGGGCGGCTCCGCATGAACGGGATCGCCGGGAGGATCGCGAGGAGGAGCGTCCAGGCCCCGGTCAGCTCCGTGACCGTCTCCCGGACGATCCGCGGACGGTTCCCTTCGGCGAGGTCGGCCGTCGTCACGATCCCGGCGTTGAGGAGGCCGATGAGCGTGGCGGCGAGGACGAGGAGCGCCGCGCGGGAGCCGCGGGGGAACGGGGGCCGGTCCGGGGTCGCTCGCGCTTCCATCGCGGTCGAATGATGGGGCCGGAGTCGGGGAGACGCGAGAGGGGCGGGACGGACGGGACGGGCGTGGGACGAGCGGGACGGGCCGGGGTCGGCGCCCCTTGCGTCCCGCGCGCGTCACCGGAGTCCCGCTCGTCCCGAAACGCTCGAACGCACGCTCCTTCAGGCGCACCTTCGGGGCGGAGGTCGACATGCCGGAGCCCGTCCACCCGCCTTCCCCGCCCGCCCCGGAGGCCGCCCCGACGGCCGCCGCGCCTGGCGGCGCTCCCGATCGAGCCACCGCGGGACCGGCCGGACCGGCCGTCGCCGTCGCCGGAGGTGCGCCCGTCCGCGAGGGCCTCCTCCTCGTCGTCGGCCTCCTCGCCGCCGCGAAGCTCCTCGCCCACCTCCTGACGACGGGCGCCTTCGGCTACGGCTTCTTCGTCGACGAGCTCTACTACCTCGCTCTCAGCCGGCACCTCGCGCCCGGCTTCGTCGACATGCCGCCGCTCTTCCCGCTCCTGACGGCCGGCGTCCGCGCGCTCCTCGGCGACTCCCTCTTCGCCGTGCGGCTCGTGCCGACGGTCGCCGGCGCCGGACTCGTCGTGATGACCGGGCTCCTCGTCCGCGAGCTCGGCGGAGGGCGGGGCGCCGCGGGCCTCGCCGGCCTCTCGGTCCTCGTGGCGCCGATCTACCTCCTGATGTCGAGCCTCCACACGATGAACGCGCTCGACCCGCTCTTCTGGACGGGCGCGGCCTGGCTCCTGCTGAAGCTCGCGGAGGGCGGGGGCACGCGCGTGGCGGTCGCGCTCGGCCTCGTCGCGGGTCTCGCGCTGCTGAACAAGCACGCGTTCGCGTTCTGGGGGCTCGCCCTCGTCGTCGGCCTCCTCGCGACCCGGGAGCGCAGGCTCCTCGTCCGGCGGGAGGCGTGGATCGCGCTCGCCGTCGCACTCCTCGTCTTCCTGCCGAACCTCGCCTGGAACGTGAAACACGGCTTTCCCCACCTCGCGCACCTCGCCCAGGTCCGCGCCGACGGGCGCGACGTCGCCCTCTCCCCGCTGAAGTTCCTCGCCGAGCAGGTGCTCGCGCTCCACCCGCTCGCGCTCATCGTCTGGGGCGGGGGGCTCGCGTTCCTCCTCTTCCACCCTTTCGTCCGTCGCGCGCGGTTCGCCGGCGTCGCGTTCCTCGTCCTGATCGGGCTGATGGTCGCCCTCGACGGGCGGGCCTATTACCCGGCCCCGGCGTATCCGTTCCTCCTCGCGGCCGGCGGGGTCGCGATCGAGCGATTCGCCTCCACGGCGGCGCGGCGCGCGCTCGTCGGCGCGTACGCGGCGGCCCTCCTCCTGACGGGCGCCGCCCTCGCCCCGCTCACCCTGCCGTGCCTCCCGCCAGAGCTCTTCGTCCGCTACACCGAGGCGACGGGGCTGGCGCAGCCGCGAATCGAGAACCACCGGCTCGGGCCGCTCCCGCAGCTCCACGCGGACCGCTTCGGGTGGGAGGAGATGGCTCGCGAGGTCGCGCGCGTGTATCACGCCCTTCCCCCCGCGGACCGCGCGAAGGCGGCGGTCTTCGGGCAGAACTACGGCCAGGCCGGGGCGATCGACCTCTACGGTCCGGCCCTCGGCCTCCCTCCGGCCCTGAGCGGCCACCTCGCCTACCACGACTGGGGTCCGCGCGGCTTTACGGGCGAGGTCGTCATCGTCCTCGACGACGATCGCGAGACGCTCGAGCGCCACTTCGAGAGCGTCGAGCACGCGGGGCGCGTGGAGCACCGCTGGTCGATGCCGTACCAGCACTTCGACGTCTGGGTCTGCCGCGGGATGAAGCGGCCGCTCGCCGAGGTCTGGCCGGATCTCGAAAAGCTGGGGTAGACGAGAGCCGGGAGAGTAGGGGCGGTGAGGGCCGCAACCTCGCGCTCACATTCGCGGGCGAAAGGCCCGCCGGCCGGGAGCCCGGGCCCGAGCGTGCCCCACGCCGGCCTACACTCCGGCTCATGACGACGTCGCACACGCCCGAGTCGCTCTCGGCCCTCGCGCGGGGCTTCATGGAGTCACGCGTCTTCCTGACGGCCGCCGAGCTCGACCTCTTCACGCTCCTGGCCGACGGGCCGCTTTCGCTCGAGGAGGCGGCGGCGGCGCGCGGCGCGGATCGGCGCGCGCTCGGGATACTCCTCGACGCGCTGGCGGCGACGGGGCTTCTCGAGAAGACCGACGGGCGCTGGGCGACGCCGGCGTCGCTCGCTCCGCTCCTCTCCTCGCGCTCCGAGCGGAGCCTCCTGCCGCTCGCGCTTCACTCCGTCAACCTCTGGGACCGCTGGTCCCGGCTGACGGAGACCGTCGCCGGGGGGCGCCCCGGGTCCGGGGACGGCTGGACCCGCTCCTTCATCGGAGCCATGCACGCGATCGCGGCGCCGCAGGCCGACGCGATCGTCGCGGCCGTCGGACCCGGGGGCGCGCGGCGGCTCCTCGACGTCGGAGGCGGACCGGCGACCTACACTCTCGCGTTCCTGAGGGCCGTCCCGGACCTCCGCGCGACGCTCTTCGACCTCCCCGAGGTCGTGGAAATCGCGCGGGAGAACGCCGAGAGCGCCGGCCTCCTCGACCGGGTCGGCCTCGTCGCGGGCGACCTCCGTTCCGACGCGCTTCCCGGCGGGCACGACCTCGCCTTCGTCTCGGCGATCGTCCACATGCTCGGCCCGGACGGGAACGTCGCCCTCTTCCGGAAGGTCCACGACGCGCTCGTCTCCGGCGGGCGGATCGTCCTCCGGGACCACGTGATGTCGGCCGACCGGACGACCCCGCGGGCGGGAGCGCTCTTCGCGGTGAACATGCTCGTCGGGACGAAGGAGGGAGGGACGTTCACGCTCGAGGAGCTCTCGGCGTGGCTCTTGGAGGCGGGGTTCGTGCGGCCGCGCCTCCTCCGGGACGGCGAGCGGATGGACGCGCTCGTGGAGGCCGTGCGCCCCTGACGGCGGGAGACGGGGCTCAACCCGCCGCCGCCGCCTCGCGAAGCCGCGCGACGAAGCGCCCCGGCTCCGTCACGGAGAGAAGGACGGAGGAGCCCGCCGTCGTCGGGACGTGGACGACCCGGTCGGTCGTCGTGACGTAGACGAGGGCCTTCTCGCCGTTCGCAAGTCTCCACCAGCCGCTCCGGAAGCCGGGGAGGCCGGTGCCGGCGGTTCGCCGTCGCGGAGAGAGGCCCGTCTCGGCGCCCATGTCGACGACGCGCGCGAGAGCGCCGCGAAGCTGTGCCGCCTCTATCGACCGGCCTCGGAGGCCGCCGCGGATCACGAGCCCCGTGGGCGAGAGCGTGAAGGTGGAACCTCGCGCCCCCGACAGGGACTCGTAGACGACGAGGACCCCGACGAGCGAGATCAGGAGGACGAGGACGACCGGAATCCAGAGCACGGTGGAGGTGTTCCCCGGAGGGGGGACGAGCGTGAAGACGGACTCCATGGCCCAGGAGACGGCTGCCGGCTTCTTCAGTGCTCGGCAGAGGAAGGCGAGGTCCTCGAACTCCGGCGCGCGTGAGTCGCCACGCTTTGTCGCGTCCTCCCGGCGTCCGCCTCCTCGAACCTCGCGAAACGGGGTACTCCTCTCGGGACGAGGGGCGTGCCGCGGAGTCCTTCCGCGCCCGGGGTGAGGCCCTGCGCCAAGATGACGAGGGTCACACGCAACACGCAGGAGCCGGACTAGAGTCGGGGCATCTGATTCGCGGAAGAACCCGGGGAGGAAGCGATGTTCGTTCGTTCGCAGGTCCGGATTGCGTTCGTCCTCGTCGTCGCCGCGATGGCGCTCGCCGCTGCGGCCTCGGCCCAGCAGACCCCCGCGGGGGAGGAGAGGAAGATCGTCCTCGAAGAGCAGGACTCGATGGCGTCCGTCCTGAAGAGGCTCGAGGGGAAGCAGGTCCGGCTTCGCATGGCGGGGTCGGGCGAGGAGGTCCTCGGGAAACTCCAGAAGGTCGGAATGAACCTCGCGCACCTCTCCGAACTCTCGGGCCGCGAGTTCTTCGACGCGGTCGTGAGGATCGACCAGGTGGCGGCGGTGTCCGTCCAGGTCCGCGGGCGCTGATCCACGGACGGCCGGGGCTACGGAACGGGACACGCGGCGGCTGCCCGCGCTGGGTGCCCCACGTTGGGTGCCCCACGTTGGGTGCCAGGCGTGAATTCGTGTATTGTTGCAAACAATACACGAATTCACGCCTGGCACCGGTCC
>CAYVPO010000100.1:0-13642 GCA_964453825.1 uncultured Holophagales bacterium | reverse complement strand
CCTCCGAGGAGGACGCGGGCCGACGGATCGAGCGTCATCGCCGCGCGATCGTCGACGACGCCGGCGACCTCGAGCTCATCGCTCGAGACGACCCTCGCCATGCCGCGAGCCTCGAACGCCGCATAGCTCAGCCTCGCCCGCGCCGAAACCGCCGTACCTGCGGAGACCGCCGACGCGACCTGCGCCAGTTCGGCATCCGAGGCAACGACGGCAAGGCGGAACGTCTGATCGGCCGACCCAACCGAGCCGACGCTGCGCGACTGCGCCGTGACCGGGAGGACGAGGATCGTCGGATTGCCGCCCGCCGGGGCCGGGATCGTGACGACGACACGCTCCCCCTCGATCGAGCCCTCCGCCGCGGGCGCGGCGACGATGAGCTCATGGTTCGTGGTGTCGACTCCCGTGACGACCGCGTTCCCGAGGCCAGGCAGCCGTGTCCACGCCGGCGGATCGGTCGAGGCCGGGTTCGAGATCCGGAGCGTCCCGCGGTCCAGCGGCAGGCCGGACGAGTCCAGTCGTTCGAGGAAGACGGTTCCGGCGCCCGCGAGAGGCGGGAGGCCAGGGCTGCCCGGGCCGGAGGAGAGGGGCGAGATCGCGCCGTCCGCCCGAGCGGAGATGCCGATGACCGCCGGCTCGGTCCAGGAGAGGGAGACACGACCGCCGCTGCCGCTCGGCCTGGAGACCCCGGCCGAGGCGAAGGAGCCGCTCGCCCGCGCCTCGCCTCGTCCTGCGAGCCGTCCCGCACGAAGACGGACTGAGCCTCCTGCGGCACCGACGCTGCCACCGCCGGGGACCGGTCCCCCATCCGCCAGGAGGTCCCCAAAGAGGCTCACCGTCGCCGACGGGGCCTCGATCCGAAGGACGCCGCCCCCCGTGGCGCCGCGGTTCCCGCCGCCGCCGCCCGGCAGTCGCGGCTCTCGGACGTTTCCGTACACGCTCCCCGGGTCACCGAGACGAGTGAGCCATTCCCCCTGCGGGGGACGACCCATCCCTCCGTGAGAGCCACCCGCTCCCGCGAGCGATGCGCGTTCGCCGGGGAGCGCGACCGGGGAGTGCGTGGCGTCGCCGCCGAGGAGCCCGCGTCCCGTGACGTCGATCGCCGCTCCGTGCGCGACTCCGAGCGTCTCGCCGATCGAGAGCTCGAGAGGGTAGTACGAGACGAGTGACTCGTACGACGTGACCTCGGGTGAGGTCAGCGTCGTTCTCCGGACCGACACCGGCGAGCCGGCGCCGGCCGAGAGGGTGCCACCCGAGTAGAGGTGGAGGCTCGCGTACGAGCGGGGACCGCCCGCGTTCTTCGGGTAGAGGCTGAGGGTCGTGCCGTCGAGGAGGAAGATGGGGAGCGCCTCGTCCCCGGCGGGCGAAGGAATCTCCACGCCGGAGCCGACCGAGGTCGTCGCCGCCTCGTAGACGTACCGCGCAGCGACCGCCTGAAGTGTGACCGTCTTCGTCGCTCTGTTCGCGCCGGCATCCACGGCCTCGGCCGTGAACGAGAGCACCGTCCCCGGGACGACCCCGTTCGGGACCCGCCAGACGCCCTCGTAGATCCACTCCCCCGCCGTCGCGCCGGGCAGGGCTGCCGCCACCGTCCAGTCGGAGGAGAGCGTTCCGCTCGCGTCGGCCGGACCGCGGAACCGGACGCTCGCGATCGAGCCCGGGACTTCGTTCCCGCTTCCGTCCAGGTCTCTGTCGGTGACGCGGAGGCGGAGGAGGAGATCCACACCGGCCTTCCCCGGGTCGACGGACACGTAGCTCGCGGGCCAGAGGCCGCCTTCGAAGGGCGAGAGCCACTCGATCACGGGCATCGTCGGGTCGCTGCTCGGAGCGAGATCAAGCTCGAGGGTCCCGACGTCGTCGTTCCCGCCGAAGTCCTCTGCCGTCGCCGTGACGACGACGTGGACGGGCTCCGTGAGCGTCGCCGGGACCGTGACGGACTCGGTCCGGAAGAGGTCGGTGGTCCCGACCCGCGTCGCGGCCAGTGTCGGCGGGAGGAACCCGCCGGAAGTCGCAACGACGAGCCCCTTCACGCCCGTTTCCGAGTCGTGGACGGTGACCTCGAGAACGAACGTCTCGCCGATCACGAACGAGGCCGCGGCGTCGCCGTTCGGACGCCTCGCGACGAGGCCCGACACCGCCGGATCGATCGCGTCGTCGGCCACGACGAAGGCCGCGTCCGCTGCACCGGCAGCCCCCTTCGAGTCGACGGCCCGGACGCGGACGAAGAGCGCCGTGCCTTCGGGCTCGACGATCGGAATCGTGAACGAGAAGGCCTGCGGCGGCAGCGCGCCCCATCCCTCCGCCGGCCGGTCGACGGATCGGGCCGGAGCGGACGAGACGAGCTCGCTCGAATCCGCGGTCCCGCGCCTCAGCTCGGCCGAGACCGTGAGGCGCGCGTCGTCGCCGTCGGCGAGGCCGCCCGCCGTGGCGGAGAGCGTCGAGCCGGCGTAGGTGATGCCGGCGACGGGCGCGGTCGCCGAGACCGTCACCCCCGACACGTCGGGCGGCGTGTTCGGGAGGACCCGCATGTCGAGGCGGAGCTGCTCGCTCGGGTTGCCGCTCGTGTCGAACGCCTTCACCCAGACCGGGAAGGGCCGGGGGTTCGCACCGTCCCCGACGTAGGAGGCGACGAATCCGAGCGCGAACGGCGCCGTCGTCAGGACGGCGCCCGGCGACGAGGCCGGCTGCGTGGGATCGATGGCGCTTCCGAACGTGTACTCGACCCGGTCGACGTCTCCGAACGGGTTCTCGGGAGTGACGTCGTCGGGGGCGGTGAAGCTCGGGGAGAGGGTGTAGGAGGCCGAAGCGCTGAGGTCTCCCGTCGGCGCGTTCGGCGGAAGGCCGATCGAAAGGACCGGCGGGTTCTCGTCGTAGATCCGGTACTCCCCCATCCACGCGGGCATCGCGTTCCCGGACGCATCCGTCAGACCGCTGACGGTGAGCCGTCGCCGGAGGGAGTCGTCCGTGAAGGTCACTCCGGCGGGCTGATCCACGAGGATCGAGTAGCCCCCGCGCGTGAGCGACACCGTCACCGGGTGGACGGCCCAGGCGCCGCCGGTGCTCTTCCACTCGAAGAGGATCGAGGCCTGGAGCTGCGCCGGAGAAAGGACGAGGACTTCGCCGAAGTCGATCCGGATCGGTGTCTCCGGATCGACGGGCCGCGCGAGCGACGGGACCGTTCCGACGACGCGCGGTCCGTCCGTGTCCGACGTCGTGAAGCTCGCGCCGATGTCGCCGCTGTCGGTGAGTGGACGTCCCTCGAGGTCCCGGACGCCCGAGGGGCCGCCCTCGATCCGCAGGGAGTAGGTCGTCGAGTTCTCGTATCTCGGAGCCGGTATGAAGCGGACGACCTGGCGCCCCTGCTCGTCTATGAAGGAGGACCACGCCCCCGCCGCCGTCGACGGTCCGAAAGTGAGGTGGAAATAGGCCGAGCTGGGACCGGACGGAACCACGGACGGGTGAAGGCGCTCCGAGAAGAGGATCTCCACCGGGGCCGTCCGCGAGACGGACGAGGCTCCGTTCGGCGGCGAAAGCGTCACGATGCGGGGGCGTGAGGCGTCGAGGATCAGGGGCGGGATCAGGTAGTCGGTTCCGTGCTCGGAGCCGAGCGTTCCGGACGCGCGGGCGATCCGCGAGCCGTCGAGGCTCTGGGCCGCGATCGTGTATCCGCCCGGTGCGAGGCCCGAGAAGCGGAAGCCCCCGTCCGCGCCCGTGATGAGCAGCTGCGCGTCGCCCGCCGACGGCTGGATCCGGACCGAGACGCCTTCGGCCGGCTGCAGCGTCGACGGGTCGCCACTCCACGAGTCGTCCTCGGGCGCCTCGTAGATGACTCCGTGCGCCGAGACGACCGGCGAAAGCGCCAGGTCGACGTCGAGGACCTGGTCGTCCCATTCGAGAACCCGCGATGCGGAGGCGCCGAATGGAGACCCCGGGATCGAGGCCGAGACGGAGACGGTCCCCTCCTCCACGGCAGAGAACGCCGCTCTCCCGCCGGAGTCCGTGGCGCTCTCCCAGGTCCCGTTCGCGGCGTGGAGCCGCACGGTGGCGCCGGCCACGACGGCTCCCCCCGCGTCGCGGACGGTAACCCGGACGACGCCGCGCGCCTTGAGGACGACCTTGTACGGGTCGGCTTCGGTTCCCGATCCGAGCGAGCCGGAGGCCAGGCTGGCGGAAGTGACGAGAACGCGACGGCGCTCGCCGCTGGATTCCTCGGCCCGTATCCAGAAGGACTTCGCAGCCAGGACGTTCGTGAAGCGGAAGTGGTGGTTCGGGAACGGTCGATCCGGGAGGAGTCGGCTCGCAATCGGAATCGGCTCACCCGTGTAGACGTTCCAATGGCGTCCATAGGAGACGGCGAAGACGCCATCCCCCTGCGCCGGATCGGGATTCACCTCGACGAGGCCCCGCGCCTGCTCCTTCTGGTAGACCCGGGCGTACACCTCCCGGACAGCGTCGAGGATCAACACGATCTCCGGCTCCGGGGCTGTCGGCGTGAGCGTCGCCGTCCCTTCGGCACGCCGGTCACTTCCTTCGACGGCCGCAGTGAGGGAATAGGTCGCCACCGGGAGCCCGTCGAACGCGAACTTCCCGAGCGAGCCGTCCTCCCGGCTCGTCGTCGCGAGGGCCGTCACCCTTGCGCCCCAGAGCCGGCCGTTCACGGTTCCCTCGAGGCGCACGGTTCCTCCGCCGATCGGCGTCGTCCGCGCTTCGTCGTCGAAGAGGGTCCCAGAGACACGCCCCTTCTGGTCGAGGACGACGACGACCTCGAGAGATTGCCCCGCCGCGCCGAGGTGGATGTCGGCGAGCCGCCCTCCGCTTCCGGTGGGAGCGTGGAAGGCGTACACGGACCACGTGCCGAGCGGAAGGGCGACGAACTGCGCCCGCCCGTCCGCGCCCGCGACGGTCGCCTCGCCGTTCGAGAGCGTCACCTGTGCGTCGGGGACGGGCGAACCCGTCTGCGCGTCCCGGACGAGAACGGTGAGGTCCCCCACCTGCCCGGAGAGAACGACGTCTCCCGCCTCCACGACCTCGAAATCCGCGTTCAGCGCGCCGACGAGCCTTCCCTGCCGGGTCACCTGTCCGGGGTGACGGGCGACGACCGTGAAGCGGCCTGCCATGACATCCGACACCGCGAACCGCCCGATCGCGTCCGCGGTGAAGTGGCCGGGAGCCGCCGGCAGGCGGCGGAACGGGAAGTCGTTCTCCTGGAGGGCGACCTGTGCTCCCGCCACCGGGGAGCGGACGCCCGGCGCCGTCTCTTCGACGACGCGTCCGCGGACCGTTCCTTTGGCTTTCAGGCGAACGACGACGTCGAGCGACTGCCCTGGTCCCGTGATCGCCGCGTAGGTCCGGCCCGTTCGCTCGATCGTCCCCACGAATCCGCTCGCCGTGAGAGCGAGCGGCCCCGTCGGTACGAGCGCGAACTCGAACTCGCCGAGGGACCCCGTCTGCATGGTCTGCGGGGGAAGCTCGTGCGCACGGAGCTCGATCGTGATGCCGCCCACGGGAGTGACACCGTCGACGTCGACCACGGTCCCCGTTACGGTCGACAGCGGCTGGAAGACGAGATCGACCTCCTTCACCTGTCCCGCGAAATCGATCGCTCCCCGGTAGGAAGCCGCCCCATAGAACGGGCTCACCCCGCTGACGCTCAGATCACCGACCGGGACGACGAGCGTGAGGCTCCCGTTGTCGTCGGTCGTCGTCTCGATCGCGGACGCCTTCTGCCGGATGGTCAGCTCCTGCGGGCTGAACCACGTCGGCTTGTAGAAGACAGGCGTCCGAACCGGACCGTTGGCAGTCCGCGTCTTCACGTGGACGGTCCCGGCACCGCGAAGCCGGACTGTCGCGAACGCCCGGTGACCACCGAAGAGGACCTCGGTCCCGGCGGCGCCGATCCACCCGATCGCTCCGGTCTGGAGACCATCCCCCTTGTGCGCCGAAACGGTGTAGGCCCGCGCGGGGACTTCCTCGAACGCGAACGTTCCGTCGGCGCCGCTCGTCGTCTCGCCGATCGGCAGCAGTGTGACCTTGACCCCCGCCGCAGGAAGACCGAGCGGGTCGAGGACGACCCCGTCGATCGCTCCGACGGCCGTTCCTCTGAGCTGAATCGTCGCTGCGACGACCGGGTCGGACGAGGCCTCTGTGACCGAAATGGCCGTCGTCCCTTCGAGCTTCCTCACGAAGTCGATCGCATGGACCCTGTACGGAGGCTCGCCGACTCCCTGCGCCGGAACGCCGTCGATCCGATAGGTGCCCGTCTCGTCGGTGAGGGCGTAGTTGCCCGGCCCCTCGACGAAGACGGTCGCCCCGGCCACGGGAACGTCGACCTGGGCCAGCGGATCTCGATAGAGGACCTGACCGCTTACGGAGCGGGGGCTCGCCGCCGCGAGCGTGAGGACGACGTTCGCGGTCGCGTCGGGGGCGAGGTCCGTGTCGACGATTGCCGGAGTCCGCGAGACGGAGAAGTCGGCGGCCTGGACGGTCACACGCCCCGCAGGGATTCCCTCGAACAAGAACGCGCCCCCGGGTCCCGTCGTCGACTGGCCGAACGGGGCTCCGGCGGAATAGACCGCGACCGACGCGCCCGAGGCCGGCTCGGTCACCGGTCCCTCCGACGACTCCCGTCGAATGAAGACGCGCCCGGAGACGGTTCCCGTTCGCGGAGTCTCGGTCCGCTGGATCCGGAGCGTGACGTCTGCCGTTGCTCCCGGTGCCGCGAGGCCGACCGTCGCGTACGACGAGCGACCCGTTGCATCGCGCGCCGTGATCGTGATCGGTCCGACCGGCATCGCCTCGAGCCGGAACGTGCCGTCGACATTCGCCTCCGTCGACCGCACCTCGGGAAACAGCGTGCTCGCCGCCGTGACGGCTGCCGCAGGGACCGGAGCGGAGTCCTCGTAGAAGACCCGGCCCGTGATCGTGCCCCGGCCGAGCATGGCGATGTTGACGCGCGCGAGGCGCGACTGGAGCCGGATCGTCGACGTGACCTCCTCGCCTTCCTCCGGCGAGCCGGGGTCCGTGCCGGCCGCCGCCACAGCCTGAATCCGGAATCCGGGCTGGACGACCCCCTTCTCCGGCGGTCTCGGGACCCCGAGGACCGGCTCCTCGATGAAGGGGAAGAAGAACTCACCCGAGGCATCGGTGACTCGCTCCGCGACGAGGTCGTGGAGAACCTTCGCGTCGACGCCGCCGTTCATCTCGACGACCCGGTCGCGGATGAGCCGCACGACCGCTCCGGCGACGGCTTCGCCCGTTCCGCGCAGAACTCTTCCTTCGACGAGTCCCCCAACGTGGTTCGGCTCCACCTCGATCGCGGGAACCGGGCCGCCGAGCGGGTCGCCCCAGCCGTCTCGAAGGCCCGACAGGTCGACCCGATGCTCGTGCGAGATGACCGGCTGTCCTTCGTGCGCCGCCGTGATCGCCGAGACGGGCTGAGCGAACCGAACGGCGACGACGCGCTCGCTCGAGGGCTGCACGAGAGCCGATGCCGCGGAGAAGACGGTCGTCCGCTCGTGAACCGTCCCCGAGCTCGTCGTATCGAGACCTCGAAATCTCGTCTCGACCTCGTAGTGGCTCGCCGTCTCGGCGGCGGTCTTCGCCGGCGGACGGTTGAAGAGGTACCAGACGCCCGACCCATAGGGATCGAGGACGAAGTCCTGGCGCGCTCCGATGAGACGGAACGGCGGCCGCTCGACGTCGAGGACGTCGGCGGACGGCGCGCCCGGAACCGGTATGCCGGTCGCGAGGTGGTAGAGAGAGTACTCGAGCGGGCGACCGTCGGTCTCTGCCCGGACGACATCCACGACCCACGCCTCTCGGGGCGGAACCGCGAACGGAGGGAAGCTCACTCGGACGAAGCCATCGCCCGAAGGGGCAGGCGCGACGAACGAGAGGGTGACGGGCATCGCCGCGCCCGAGATCGGTCCATGGACGACGAGCGCGTATCCGGCCTCCCCCGAAAGCCGTCCCACGACGGCCAGCGGAGCGCGCGCCCCTCCGGGGCGGTCGAGGACGTCGTACGTCTCGCCGAATGCCAGCGATCGGAGGGCTCTCGGGTCGCCGGCGGAGTAAGCGAGATACGTCACGCCGGTGACGCCGTTGAGCTTGCGGACCTCGAGCGTCGGGGCGGTTCCCGGCCCCGCGCTCTCGAGCGCGGCCGCGACGTAGGGCCGCGCATAGCTCATCGTGCCGGCGAGGTGCTCGAGAAGCGCGGACGCCGCGAGGCTCCGCGCCTCCTGCTCCTGCCGGAGGAACGAAGCGATCCCCTCGGCCGAGCCTCTCCCCTTCTCGAGGGTCCTGCGAAGCTGGTCGAATTCCGGCAGGTCATGGCGGTTCCCGAGCTGATCGAGGAGGAGGGCCTCGAGCGAGGGGAGGCGCTCTTCGCCGAGGAACAGGCGTTGACCGGCCTCCGCGAGATCGACGGCCCTTCGCTCGACGTCGGACCTCACGAGGCGCGGCAGATCCGTCGGGATCGCGCCCGGAGGTGCGACGGCGAGGCTGTAGGCGAGACCGAGGAGGGGGACGTTCGTCGCGACGAGCGTCTCCGGAAGCAGCTCGGTGAACCTCGGAAGGACCAGGGAGGAAGGAGAGAGCGGGATGCCGTGCTCGCCGACGCCGGCCCGGAGCCGGATGACGCCCTGCACGGCATCGGAGGACTGGAACGCGGTCGCGACGCACCGTCCGGTCACTTTCGCGACGAGCCGGAACTCCACGGTCGCGCCCTCCCCGGGGCCGAGCGTCTCGATCCGCCTCTGGAACGAATCGCCCGGGTCGGCCTTGACGGCCCCGGTGGCCCTATCGGCGTCGAGAGCGAGGGTGATCGCGTTCTCCCAATCGCGCGCCGAGACGTTTGTGACCGTGACGAAGAGCGTGTACGCCTCGTCTATTCGGACGACGTCCGGGTGATTGAAAGCGAGATTGAAGCGCGCGTCGACGACTTCGATGGCGGCCCTGAGCTTCCCGCTCAAGGGGAGGGTGTCCCTCCCGGGCCTCTCGAGGTCCGCGGCGACCTCCATCGTGACGACGTGGGTCCCGGCCGCGACCCCCTCCAGAGTGAAGCTCGCCACTCCCTGCTCGCCGGGGCCGAGGTGCGTCTCCCCCGTCAAGCCGAGGACCGGAACGGCCTGTCCGGGTGCGACGGCTGGCGTCGTCCCGGCGAGGCGGAGGAGCTCGCGTGGTACGGCTGCCGGCAGCCGGATGGTGCTCGTCACGTTCGATAGCACTGCTCCGCTTCCGGCGGGCGCTCCGTTCGCGACGAGAAGCTGAGCGTCGAAGAACTTGTGGAGGAAGGAGACGTTGCCGGGGAGGACGATGACGCCGAAGAGCTTCGTCTCGGGAGGCAGCTCTTCGAGCTCTTCCGACGTCACGAGCCCCTGCGGACCGCCCACCTCCAGCTTGAACGGGACGATGTGCGGGGGCTGCCAACGGCGCACGGCCGCAGCCAGCTCTTCGGGCAGGTTGTCGAGCTTCACTTCCGGCTTCGAGAGGAGGTCGATCTGCCCGCCGTCCTGGAAGAGGACCGGAAAGTCGATCGTCACGTTCCCGCCCTGGAACGCGAAGCCGACGGCGAAGCTGTAGGCGTCGTAGTTCTGCTGAGTGATCTGGATGCCGCGCGCCTGGAGCTCCGCGAGGGTCAGCTGTCTCACCGTCGCCGTCGTGGCGAGGATCCGCCGGACCTCGAGGGTCACGACGGCCGGAGTCGCCTGGCCGAGGACCTCCTCGGTCGCGCCGGGCGGAACGGCCGCACGGACGAGGCGTATGTTCGAGAGGAGGTACGTCCCCTCCGTCTGGACCCCCGGCAGCAGGAACGCGCCTCCCGGCGTCGCCGTGTAGGTCGCCGGCGCCTGGAGCTCGGGGCCCGAGAGCTCCGCCTTCACGAGGAGACCGTTCACCCGCGGATCGCCGGGAGCCATCGACCCGCAGACCCCCGCGAAGCAGGTGCGAACGTGCGCCGATTCGGCGACGTCCAGGATCTGCGCTTCGTCGCCGGGCGCGATCGAGAGACGAGTCCCCTGAATCGCGAGCTGGCCGGAAGCGAACGCTCCGCTCGACTGCGCTGGCGCGCCCCCGGCGACGAGGAGCGAGATGACCGCGAGCGCAGGCCTCAGGAGCAGGCGGAGGCACGCCGCCGGCCGGCGTCGAACGTCTTCGGCGCCGGGGGCGGTCACCCCGAAGGACACGGAACCGCTTGGCACGCGACTTGGGACTTTATGTGGAGATGCTGGAATTGCGCAAGGACAGAATTCCGGCCTTCGTCGCCAACAAACCACACACCCGGTGTTCGGTTTTCGTCACACGCCGAGCTTCTGTGAGAGGACCTTCGGCTGAGCGGAAGACGGGAATCCTCGGAATCGGCGAGCCCATCCGCGCGGCGACGACACGATCCCGCGTCGAATCACCTCGCCTGCGAGTTGCTCCTCCGCGGAGCACCGCGCGGCGAGCCGCGCGTCGGCGCCCCCGGGAACTGTGGCCGGACGCTCGGCCGGAACGAAACGATCGGAGTCGCCCTGCGCCTCACGTCGACATCGGATCGCACGGCCCGGCGCCAGCGCAAAGGCCGGGAAGGACGGATCGCTCCGCCCTCCCCGGCCCGATGGTGTCAGGAGTCTGAAGAGAAGCGTTAGTAGCGGCCGCGGCCGCCGCCGCCACCGTAGCCACCACCGCCGTAACCACCGCCGCCGCCGTAGCCGCCGCGGCCACCGCCGCCGCCGCCCGTGCGGGCTTCCTGCGGGCGGGCCTCGTTGACGCGCAGGGTCCGGCCGCCGTGCTCCTGGCCGTTCAGGGCGCTCATCGCGCTCTGGGCCTCGCTGTCGTTCATCTCGACGAATCCGAAGCCCTTCGACTGGCCGGAATCGCGGTCGCTCACGACGCGGGCGGAGTGGACTTCCCCGAAGCCCTCGAACAGGCCGCGGAGGGTGGCGTCATCCATCGTGTAGGGGAGGTTTCCGACGTAAAGCTTCATTTCGATCTCGAGGTCCTTGTTTCAGTGCGCGCCGAGGCGAGCGGTTTTCGGAGTCGGCGCGATTCCGAGCCGACGGGAAGCGAGTTGTCACCGTCCTCACCGCCGGTCGGAGACGGAACGGGTCCCTTTCAGCACAACACGGCCGCGACCGGTTGTCAACTGCCGCGCGGAGGCCAGCCGCCGGGAGGCGTCCGGAGAGCCCCCCGGGCTCACTCCCACTCGATCGTCGCGGGCGGCTTCGAGGTCACGTCGTAGACGACGCGGTTCACGCCGCGGACCTCGCCGACGATGCGCCGGGACGCCCGGTCGAGGAGGTCGTGAGGGAGGCGAGCCCAGTCGGCCGTCATGTAGTCGATCGTCGTCACCGCCCGGAGCGCGACGACGTGCTCGTACGTCCGGCCGTCGCCCATCACTCCGACGGAGCGGACCGGGAGGAGGACGGCGAAGGCCTGCGCCGTCCGGTCGTAGTCGCCCGAGGCCCGCAGCTCCTCCATGAAGATCGCGTCCGCCTCCTGGAGGATGCGGACGCGCTCGGGCGTGATCTCGCCCGGGATCCGCACCGCGAGCCCCGGCCCGGGGAACGGGTGCCGGTAGAGCATCTCGCGCGGGATGCCGAGCTCCTCGCCGAGGCGGCGGACCTCGTCCTTGAAGAGCTCGCGGAGGGGCTCGACGAGCCGGAATCCGAGCTTGGCCGGGAGGCCTCCGACGTTGTGGTGCGTCTTGATGACGGCGGACGGGCCGTGGATCGAGACCGACTCGATCACGTCGGGGTAGAGAGTCCCCTGCGCCAGCCAGGCCGCGCCGTCCACCGCCTTCGCGTTCTCGGCGAAGACGTCGATGAAGAGGCCGCCGATGATCTTCCGCTTGCGCTCCGGGTCGGTCACGCCCGCGAGCGCGGAGAGGAAGCGCTCGGAGGCGTCGACGCCCGTCACCGGCAGGCCGAGGTGCCCGAAGGCCGCCAGCACGTGCCGCCCCTCGTCCTTCCGGAGGAGGCCGGTGTCGACGAAGACCCCCCGGAACCGCTCCCCCACCGCCTCCCGGATCAGGACGGCGGCGACGGTGGAGTCGACTCCGCCCGAGAGGGCGCCCAGGACGATTCCGTCGGTGACCGTCTCGCGAACCTTCGCGACGGCCGACTCCCGGAAGCTCGCCATCGTCCACTTCGGAGCGCATCCGCAGACTCCGTAGAGGAACGCCTCGAGCATCTCGGCGCCGTGGTCGGTGTGGTGGACCTCGGGGTGGAACTGAAGGCCGTAGAGCGCCCGCTTCGGGTCCTCGAAGGCCGCGACCGGGGCGTTCGTCGTCCGCGCCGTCACCGTGAACCCGTCCGGCACGGTCTCCACGTGGTCGCCGTGGCTCATCCAGACGGTCTCCCGCGGTCCGAGCGCCCCGAGGAGCCGCCCGCCCGTCACGTCCACGACGGCGCGGCCGTACTCCCGCCCCGGCGCCCGACCGACGCCGCCGCCGAAGCGAAGCGCCATCAGCTGCATGCCGTAGCAGAGGCCGAGGACCGGGATCCCGAGGTCGAAGACCCTCTCGTCGCCTCGGGGCGCCTTCTCGTCGTAGACGCTCGAGGGCCCGCCGGAGAGGACGATCCCCTTCGGCGCGAGGGCCTCGATCTCCGCGGCGGGGGCGGAGTACGGGAGGACGATCGAGCGGACCCGGGCTTCGCGGATCCTGCGGGCGATGACCTGGGTGTACTGGGAGCCGAAATCGAGGACGACGACGGTGTCGAAGGACGGCATCGCCTCGATCATAGCCCGCCGTCGGAACGCAGCCGGGGACCGATCCGCCGCGCGACGGCCCTCGGAATCGAGGCGACCGCCGCGAGGACGAGGGCGCAGGCCAGCGCCGCGAACGGCACGGCGGCGACGAAGACGGGAGCCACGTTCACGCCGCCCGGGAGCTCGCCGCCGTGGGCGACCTTCGGGAGCTGCGAGCCGGCCGCCGCCGCGAGGAGGAACGCGGCGACGACGAGCGTCCAGAACGCCTCCGGCGCGAGGAGCGGGGGCCGCGGTCCCGCAATCGCGGCACGACGCTCCCGCCTCCAGAGCGAGGCGGCCGCCGAGGTTCCGATGTCCGCCAGCAGCAGGAGGACGCCCGAGACGAGGTAGGGGACGATGAAGAAGAGCGTCGTGACGACGACGAAACGGGCCACGTTCGAGCGCGGGAGGCCCGAGCCGAGGACGTCGGCGAGGAACGGGTAGACGGTGAACGAGGTCGCGGCCCTGGGGCCGGCCGCGAGGTAAGCAACCAGCGCGGCCAGGAAAGCCGGGGGCGCGAGCATCAGGAATCCGCGGACCGTTCGGAACACGCGGGCGAGTATAGGAGGCCGGGCGTCAGGAGCCGGCCGGCTCGCCCGTCCACAGGGCGATTACCTTCCTCACGTAGGCGCGCGTCTCGCGGTACGGCGGGATCCCCCCGTAGGCCTCGACGGCTCCCTCCCCGGCGTTGTAGGCCGCCAGGATCTTCTCCGGCTCGTTCTCCCCGAAGCGCTTCGCGAGGAGCGAAAGGTAGCGCGCGCCGCCTCCGACGTTCTGGGCCGGGTCGAACGAGCGCGACACGCCGAGCCGGCGCGCCGTGGCGGGCATCAGCTGCATCAGGCCGCGGGCTCCCTTCGGCGAGACGGCCCGGGGCTTCCAGCTCGACTCGACGTGGATCACCGCCGCCACGAGGGCCGGG
>CAYVPO010000099.1:0-13683 GCA_964453825.1 uncultured Holophagales bacterium | reverse complement strand
ATCGCGCGGACGTTCAGCGTCCGGGCGAGGCGCTCGGCGTCGATCCAGGGGGCGCCGACGAGCTCGAACGGCGCGTCCGTTCCCCGGCCGACGGAGACGTTCGTCGTCTCGAGGAGGGCGACGCCGGGATAGAGCGCCGCCTGAGTGACGGAGCGGAGGTTCGGAGAGGGGTTCACCCAGGGGAGGCCCGTCTCGTCGTACCAGAGAGAACGCCGCCAGCCGCGGAGCGGGACGATCGCGAGGTCGGCGCCGATCCGCCGTTCCTCGTTCAGCATCCGCGCCGTCTCGCCGATCGTCATCCCGGTCCGGATCGGGATCGTGTGGACGGCGACGAAAGAGAGCCGGTCGGGGTCGGCCGGCGGCCCTTCCACGGCGAGCCCTCCGATCGGGTTCGGGCGGTCGAGGACGACGACGGCGACCTTCGCCTTCGCGCACTCCTCCATCGCATACGCCATCGTCGTGAGGTAGGTGTAGAAACGGACTCCGGCGTCCTGGAGGTCGACGACGAGGGCGTCGAGGCCGGCGAGGTCCCCCGGGGCGGGACGGCGCTTCTCGCCGTAGAGGGAGACGACCGGGAGGCCCGAGCCGGGCTCCACGGAGTCGCCGACCTTCTCGTCGAGCGCCGCGGCGAGACCGTGCTCGGGCGAGAAGAGCCGGACGACGGTCACCCCGGCGGCTTTCGCGCGCGGCGAGAGTAGGACTGAGAGCGTCGTCCGACCGTCACGTGCCACCCCGGTCGCGTTCGTCAGGAGCGCGACACGCTTCCCGGCGAGCGCCTCGAAGCCGGTGGCGTCGAGGACGTCGACCCCGGCCCGGACGTCGTACGGGAGCGGCTCGGGGGCGGCTTGCGGCCCGGGCGGGAGAGGGGCCGAGGCGCGTCCCGTCAGGACGGCGAAACGCTCCGAGGCGCGCCGGAGGGCGTCGGCCTGCACGTCCTGGACGGCGGCGGCGACGACGCTCGCGAGACGGGTCCGGAGCGGAATTGCGTTCCCCGCGCCGCCCGGGTGATTCCGGGCAGAGAGGAGGATGACGAAAGTGTCCGTAGCCGGGTCGAGCCACATCGATGTCCCCGTCCAGCCGGTGTGGCCGAACGATCCGAGCGGGAAAAGGTCGCCGCGGCTCGACGAATAGTGGGTCTCGACGTCCCACCCGAGCGCCCGCAGGTCCCCGTCCCCGTAGTCGCGCGCGCGGGTCGTCGCGGCGACTCCCGCGGGCGAGAGCCAGCCGTCGCCGTTCCCGAGGAGGGCGCGGGCGAAGCGGGCCAGGTCGTCCGCCGTGCCGAAGAGCCCGGCATGGCCGGCGACGCCGCCGAGGGCCCGCGCCCGCGGGTCGTGCACCTCGCCGCGCAGGAAGGCGCCGTCGCGCTTCTCGGTCGGCGCGATCCGCCCCACGGGCAGGCGTCCCCCCTGTCCCAGGGGCCGGAACTCCGTGTCCCGCATGCCGAGCGGCTCGAAGACCGCACGGCGGGCATAGACGTCGAGGGCCTCGCCGGTCACGGTCCGGACGAGCTCGCCGAGCACCTCGTAGCCGGCGTCGGAGTAAACGAAACGGGTCCCCGGAGGTGTCGCGAGGGGAGTCCGATGCTTCCTCGCGAAGATCTCGGCCGGAGTCCCTTCGTAAAGCGACATCGGGTCGTCGGCGACGAGGCCGCTCCGGTGCGTCAGGAGCTGCTCGACGGTAACGCGCTCCCGCCCTCCGCCGCCGGCGCCGAACTCTGGCAGGTACCGGACGACCGGGTCGCCGAGGGCGATGCGCCCCTGTTCGACGAGGGTCATCACGGCGGCCGCGGTCGTGACCCCCTTCGTGAGGGACGCGAGGTCGAAGGCGGTGTCGGTCGTCATCGGCTCGACGGCGGGCTCGAGCGCGCGGTGTCCGTACGCCTTTCGGAACGCCACCTTGCCGTGCCGGCCGACGAGGACGACGCCCCCGGGGACCTCCTTTCGTGCGATGGCCTCGGCGAGGAGCGTGTCGATCCGCGAAAGGCGGGCCGCCGAGAGGCCGACGGAAGCCGGCGGGACCGTCTCGAGAGGAGGAGGCGCTCCGAAGGCGTGAAGGGCAGGGAAGAGCAGCGCGAGAAGCGTCGCGCAGAGGGAGGCGCGGCGCGAGAGGCCGGGAGAGTCCCTCGGTTCGCTCACTTCACGGCCTCCTTCCGGATCCCCAGACCGCGCGGGGCGATGCCGGGGATCGTGACGGGGAGGGTCCCTTCGATCGGGGCCTCGCCCCAGAGCGCGCGGACGGCCGCCACCTGGACGAGAGCCTGGTGGCCGTAGGCGCAGAGGTAGGTCGAGAGACCGGGGAGGTCGCGGAGGAGGTAGGGGCTTCCGAACGAGACTCCGACGACGGGCCGGCCCGACGCGAGGAGCGGCGCGAGCACGGCCTTCCCCTCCGGCGGCACCTCGAGCGTGCCGCGACCGGAGCGGGGCCTCACGAAGAGCGCGAGGAGGACGACGTCGGCCTCCTTCGCGCGCTCCGCGACCGCGGCTCCCTCGCCGGTGCAGGAGGTCGGGTCGAGGCGGACGAAGTCGAAGGAGGCCGCGCGCCTCTTCAGCTCCGCCTGGAGCGGCGCGTCGATCGCGACGGTCGTCCGCTCGTCGTGAACGGCGACGACGAGGAGCCGGGCTCCTTCGCGGAGCGGGAGCACTCCCGCCACCTCGCGGACGAGGGTCAGGCCGCGGTGCGCGACCTCCTCCTCCGTCGCCTTCTGGGAGCGCGTGCCGGCCGCCCGGGAGATTTCCGCCAGAGGGAGTTCCGGGCCACGAAAGAGGCCGAGCCGCTCCTTCTCCGCAAGGACTCGGCCGACGGCCTCGTCGAGCCGGGCCGTGGGAAGGCGTCCCGACTCGACGGCCGAGACGATCGCGTCGATGGCGACTTTCGGATCAGGCGGCATCAGGACGACGTCGGCCCCCGCTTCCAGGACCCGGACGGCGGCCTCGCCCGTCTCGAAGTGCGCGACGATCCCCCCCATCTCCATCGAGTCGGTGAAGACGAGGCCGTCGAATCCCAGCTCGTCCCGAAGGAGCGCGGTCGTGATCGGGCGGGAGACGACGGCGGGCATCGTGCCTGCCGTCTGCACCTCGGCGACCTCCGCGGTGAAGTCCTTCGTCCGGATCGGGGCCGCGAGGATCGGCGCCGGCTCGGGGTCGAGCGCCGGGACGGCGAGGTGCGCGGTCATGACGCCCCGCGCGCCCGCGGCGAGTCCCGCCCGGAACGGGACGAGCTCGACCGCGTCGAGCCGGGCGCGGTCGACGCCGAGGACGGGGAGCGAGCGGTGCGAGTCGACGCTCGTGTCTCCGTGCCCGGGGAAGTGCTTCAGCGTCGCGAGGACGCCCCCCTCCTGGAGCCCCGCGACCGTCGCCGCGACGAACCTCCCGACCGCCTCCGGCTGCTCGCCGAAGCTCCGGACGTTGATGACGGGGTTGTCGGGGTCGTTGTTGACGTCGGCGACCGGTGCGAAGACGACCTGGATGCCGAGGGCGCGCGCCGCTTCCGCCGTCGCGCGGGCGCGCCGCCTTGCGAGGGCGAGGTCGCCCGTCGCTGCGACGGCCATCGCCGACGGGCCGAGGACGAGGTCGGGGAATCGCATCCCGGGCCCCGCCTCGAGGTCGGCCGCGACGAGAAGGGGGAGCTTCGCCCGCGAATTCAGGCGATGGTTCAGGTCGGCGGTCTCGAGCGGCGTCCCGAGGAACCAGATGACGCCGCCGACCCCCTCCTCCGAGACGAGGCGGGCGAGCTCGAGGTACTCCGGGTCGTCCTCGGCCCGGTAGACGCCGCGCGAGGCGACCATTACGACCTGCCCCGCTTTCTCCCGGAGGGAGAGAGAGGCGACGGCGGGGACGCGCCCGGTGGACGGCCCCGGGCGGACGGCCTCCGAGGGGCCGGCGCCGGGCCGGCCCGTCGAGCAGGATGCGAGCGTCCCGAGGAGCGCGGGGACGAGGAGGAGGGCGAGCGGGCCGCCGATGGTCCGGCGGCCCGCCGCGAGAGGTCTTTCGACATGCATCACGGCGGCCGAATCATAGGCTCGACCGCCGCGGCGAGGTCACTGGACGACGGTCGCCGGCACGTAGCTCCCGTCGTTCGTCCCGGCTGCCGACGTCGCGCCGTCGTTGACGACGCCGTATGCGAAGAACGCGTCGTCGCCCTCGACGACCGTCAGGTGGACGTAGCCGTTCGCGACGCTGCCGAGGACGTTGTTCACCTGCTCCCACTCGCCCGGCGCGAGCGGTCCGACGATGCTGTCCGTGACCCTCTGCCCGTTGGCTCCGTTGTAGACCTGAAGGCGGACCCGGATCGGCTCGTTCAGGACGCCGGCGTTGACGATCGCGAGGTTCGAGCGGGCCGTCGCGCTCTGCTGGAGGCCGAAGACCCAGGCGTCGACGGCCGACTCGCCGCCGCCCAGGCTCGTGTAGAAGAGGCCGTACTGCCCCGTCCTGCCGTCGACGACGGCGGGGGCGCCCGTCCTCGCGCCGGAGAGGCCGACGAGGAGCGACGTGTCGGATGCGTAGGTGACCGAGAGGGCGCCCGCGTAGGTCGGGCCGCGGGGGCCGACCGTCGCCCCGGAGCCGCGGAGCGCGTCGATGACGTCGGGGAAGATCGCCTGCTCGGCGGAGTTGAGCTCCACGTAGAAGAGACCGGTCGACTCGGCGGCCGCGTTTCCCGCGGACTCGAGATACTCGAGGAAGACGTAGCCCGGCTCCTCGGAGAGGTTCGCGACCGTCAGCTCGCTCTCGAACGTCCCCGACTCGACGAGCACGGGGACGGTCCCGAACGCGTCGACCGACTCGGCCGGGACGGCGGGGACGTACGAACCGTCGTTCGTGGCGTTGTCGTTGAAGACCGCGTACGCGGTGAAGGGCTCGGTCCCGGACGTCCGCTCGACGAAGACCCAGCCGTCGCTCCAGTCGGGGTCCGGGAGCGTCAGGATCTGACCGATCTGCGTCCACTGGCCGGGGCCGAGCTCGTAGTCGGGTTCGATGAAGGCGGACTGGGTGCCGTCCCCCTTGACGAGGTAGACCTTGAGCCGGATCGTGCCGCTCGTCCCCGCGTTCGCGAGGGCGACGTTCGTCCGGTCGGCGCCGTTCTCGCGGAGGCCGACGAGAACGGCGTCGCCGTCGAGGAGCTGGGCCGGCGTGAGGCCCGGGTAGGAGAGTCCCGCGCGCCCCTTGCCCGAAGGCGTCGTCGTCCGCACGCCGGCGAAGCCGGCGTCCTCGGAGGAGAGACCCTCGAAACGGACCCGCAGAGTGCCGCCCTGGTTCGAGGTCCCGCCCGGGATCGGAAGGTTCTTGCTCCGGAGGTAGGCGATCGCGTCGGGGACGACGATCTGGCGTCCCGGCGGGATCGTCTCCGTGACCGTGCCGCTCCCTGCGCCGCCCAGGACGGCCGCAGCGGTGTAGGTGAGCCGCGCCGTCGCGGTCGTCGTCCCGCGGTTCGCGAGCGTCAGCTCGGAGCTGAAGCGGGACGTCCCCCGGCCCGCCACGTTCAGGACGATCGGTACGAAGAGCGTCTGGACGGAGGTCCCGCCGGTGGTCGGCGAGCCTCCGACCGTGATCACCCGCTGCGTTTGATTCGAGGTGCCCCCGCCGGAGACGGTGAGCGTGACCGTGTAGTTGCCCGGGATGGCGAAGGTGTGCGAGGGGCTCTTCGCGGTGGAGGAGTTCGAGCCGCCCGATGCGGGGTCGCCGAAGCTCCAGCTCCATCCGGTCGGCGTGCCGCGCGAGGCGTCGACGAACCCGACCGGCTGGCCCGCGAGAGGGTTGACCGGGGTCCAGAAGAAGTCGGCCGAGAGAGGCGTCGTGCCGCCGCTGCCTCCGAGCACCCGGAGGACGGCCCGCGGCGAGTGGCCCACGACGAATCGGTTGTTCGACGGCTTGCCGGCCTGCCAGGCCCGGTCCTCGGCGCCGTTCACCGTGACGATCGCGCCGACCCAGTACTCGCCCGAGGCCGTCCCGCCCGGGACGGAGAGCGGCGTCCCGGTGAACCGTCCCTCGCCGTCCACGTCGGCCGAAGTGAACGTCGCGGTCCCGAGGGAGACGTCGCCCGGCATCGGATAGTGGCGGCCGGCGTTCGCCGGCCAGGCGTGGAATCTCACGACGATGTTGGAGGCGGCCTGGCTCCCGACGTTCTGGATCGTCCAGCGGTCGAGGGTGAAGGACTCGCCCGGCGTCACGGAGCTCTTCGACAGCGACGCGTACTCCTGAGCGTACTTGTCGTTTCCGTAGACGAGCGGGTAGATCGCGACGTCGACGAAAGAGCTGGTCCGGGAGGGGTACTGCGTCCGGATCGTCTTCGAGTCGATCCTCGTGACCCAGCGCGCCGCGTCGTCGTTCGCGTAGTTCATCGTGGAGAAGCTGTTCGCGCCCTGGCCGGGGAGCTGGAAGATGTGGTGCAGGCCGATCGTGTGCCCGACCTCGTGGAGCACCGTCGCCTGGACCATGGCGAGCCCGCCGCGCTGGTCGTTCCCTGACTGGAACCAGTCGGGCGTCCAGCCCTCGCCGAACCCGGCGTTGATGACGACGTCGGTCTCGTTGAAGGGACCGCAGCCCGAAGGGTCGAACTCGCGGCACTCGTTGAAGTCGCCGAAGGAGGCGTCCGGGAACATCACGGCCCGGCCGAAGAGCCCGGGCTCCATCTTGAAGCCGTACTGGAGGTTCGCCTCCGAGGAGGAGATGAACGTGTTCACCTCGTTGACGCCGTTCTGCGAGCCGAGCGAGCTCGAGGAGTCGATCCTCACGTTGAAGAGGTTCGCGTACCGGTTCCACTCCGCGAGCATGTCGGCGGTCGCCTGCTTCTCGGCGGCGGAGGCGTTCCGGCCGCGGACCCAGTAGTCGCGGCCGACGCTGGTCTGGTAGCCGCACCAGCAGCCTTCGTTGTCGACCCACCCGGCGTTCCCGCTCGCCTGGGCGAGGAGCGGCGCGGGAGCGAGGAGCAGGGCGAGCGCAGCGAGGGAAGCGAGGGCGGGGGGCGTCGTCTTCAAGGTCTTCACCTCAGCGCTCCGCCGCGGCCTTCAGGAGGCCTTCGACGTGCTCCCGGAGCGAGCTCCGTGTCACGGTCGCCCCGTCGATCCGGAGCGGGGTCGCGTTTCGCGGGCGGGCGACCCGCGCGGACGCCTTCGCCACGACTCTTCCGGAAGGGTCGCGGTAGACCGGCTCGGCGATGGACTTCGGGCCGACCGTGGTGGCGCGAAGGGCGAGCGCCTCGTCGGAGACGAGCCGGACGAGGCCGGGGACCGTCCCGGGCTCGGACGGGCGGCCTCGCCGGAGCCGACCGGCGCCGTCCCGCTCGAGACGCAGCCCGTCGGCGTCGACGAGGAGGGCTTCGCCCGTCGTCTCCTCGAGGACCTCCCGGAACATTCCCTGCTCGGTGCCGACGACAGGGGATGCGTAACCGTGTCCGTTCCCGTACGCCGAGAGGACGTACGTGCCGCCGACCTCGAAGGCCGGCACGTGCGAGAGGGTGATCGACCTTCCGTCGAGCGTCCCGCCGGCGACGCGTACGACCCGCCGCGAGGCACGCTCCCCCTTCCACGACTCGCGGACGTCGAAGACGTACTCGGTCCAGATCATCTTCTTCCCCTCGCCCCAGACGGCGCGCGTCGAGACGACCGTTCCGACGAAGACGTCCTCGCCGAGCGTGAAGACCTCGTCGAGGGGGACGTCGCGCGAGAGCGCCGGCGCTTCCGGCACGTGAAGAAGCGGAAGCAGGAGCAGTGCCCCCCGCAATGCGGTCCAAAGGCGTCGCGGCATGACGTCCCTCCTCACAGAATGCCTGTGTTGGCGCGAAACATACCGCAGGCGACGGCCGGGCGGCGAGGATGTGACGCTTGCCACGTTCCGCGCGGCGCGGCAGGGGGCCCGGGTGAGGATCGCTGCGGCGCGGCAGCTTCAGCCGGGCGCGGAGACTTCCCGCTCGCTCCGGTGAAGCTCGTCCCACGTCCCGCGCCTTCGAATGACGCGGACCGTGTCGCCGTCGACGAGGACCTCGGCGGGGAGCGGCCGGGCGTTGTACTCGCTCGCCATGACGAAGCCGTAGGCGCCGGCGTCGAGGAAGGCGACGAGGTCTCCCGCCGCGGGCCTCGGGAGGAGGCGCCCTTCGGCGAGGATGTCGCCCGTCTCGCAGACGTCGCCGGCGACATCGAGGAGCATCGGCGGTCCGTCGCGGCCGACGACGCGGACGCGGTGCGCGGCGCCGTAGAGCGCCGGGCGCATCAGCGTGTTGAAGCCGGCGTCGACGTTGACGAAGGTCTTTACCGGCGTGGTCTTCACGGAGTTGACGCGCGCGATCATCATCCCGGCCTGCGCGACGAGGTAGCGCCCCGGCTCGATCCAGAGCTCGGGCTCGTACCCGAGGCGGGCGACCTCGTCGTCCCAGATCGGCTTCAGTGCGCGCGCGAGGTCCTCGGGCGTCATGACGGCCTGCCCGTCGGCGAAGGGGATCCCGAGGCCGCCGCCGAGGTCGACGAAGGCGAGCGTCAGTCCGAGCTCCTGCTTCAGCTCGCGCACGAACGCGAGCATCCGGCGGGCGGTCTTTTCGTAGCCCGTGGTCTCGGTGATCTGCGAGCCGATGTGGCAGTGAACGCCGGTGATCGCGAGAGCGGGGAGCGCGCGGGCCAGCTCGTACGCTTTTCGGGCGTCCCCTCCGTCGAGGTGGACGCCGAACTTCGACTCCGGGATCCCGGTGTTGATCTGGTGGAGCGTGTCGGGGTCGACGCCCGGGTTGATCCGGAACGAGATCCGCGCGGTCGTCCCGAGGCGGATCGCGGCTGCGGAGACCTGCGCGAGCTCGTCGAGGTTGTCGACGTTGAGGAGGACGTCGTGCCGGAGCGCGAAGTCGATCTCCGACGGGCTCTTGGAGGACGAGGTGAAGAGGACGTCGCGCCCGGCGGCCCCGGCGCGCAGCGCCGCGCGGACCTCCCCCTCGGAAACGACCTCGGGAGCGAGCCCTTCGGCGAGGACCCGCCTCACGATCTCGACGTTCGTGTTCGCCTTCAGGGCGTAACGCAGGGCGAGGCGCGGGAACCGGGGCGCGAACGCCTCGCGCAGCGCGCGCGCTTTCTCGCGGATCGTCTCGGCGTCGTAGACGTAGAGCGGCGTGCCGTGCTCGGCGGCGAGGCGCGTGAGCGCGGCGACGGCGTCGGGGTGGGCGGCCTCTCCGGCGCGGACGCGAAGGAGGCCGTCGCGGAGCGTCATCGCGGCCTCCCGTGCGCTCCGACGGAGCTCGGGGCGCTGGTCTCCGGGCCGGGCGGAAAGAGGGCGGGCGCGAGCATTCTCATCGGATCGGACGATTCTGCGGCCCGCCCGCCGCGCGGTCCAGATGTCGCGGCCTAGAATTGCCCCGTGAGAACGCGCCGCAGCCTGCTCTCCGAGGCCGCCCTCGCATCGGCCTTCCTGGCATTTCCCCGTTCCGCCCGCGCGGCGGCCCCCGCCGCCGTCCCGGTCCGCCCGAAGGCGCTCGCTCCGGGTGCGCGGGTCGCGCTCGTCTCCCCCGCGAGCCCCGGGTCGGAGGGCGAGTCGGCCGTGATCGCCGAAGAGGTCGTCGCCTCGCTCGGCCTCGTCCCGAAGAGGATGTCCGCCGCCGCTCGCCAGACCATGTACCTGGCCGGGACGGACGAGGAGCGGGCCGCCGACCTGAACGCCGCCTTTCGCGATCCCTCGATCGACGCGGTCTGGTGCATCCGCGGCGGCTACGGCTCGGGGAGGCTCCTGCCGCTCCTCGACTGGGAGGCGATCCGCAGGAACCCGAAGCCGCTCCTCGGCTTCAGCGACATCACGGCGCTCCTGAACGGCTTCTACGCGAAGACGGGGCTCGTCACGTTCCACGCGCCGACCTGCTCGGAGAACCTCTCGGACTACACGCTCGCCGAGCTGAAGCGCGTCGCGTTCACGGCGGAGCCGGCCGGTGTCGTCGCGGCGGCGCCCCCGCTCGAGCCGAAGGAGGGTTTCGTCGACAGGGAAGACCGGCTGCGCCGGATCGTTCCGGGGACGGGCCGGGGCCGCCTCGTGGGCGGGAACATCAGCGTCTTCTCGATGCTCGTGGGCACGCCCTGGGAGCCGCCGCTCGCCGGGTCGATCCTCTTCCTCGAGGAGGTGGGGGAGGAGCCCTACCGGATCGATCGCTGGCTGACGCACTTCGTCCTGACGGGCCGCCTCGCGAAGTGCGCCGGGATCGTCTTCGGCAAGTTCAAGGACTGCGGCCCCGGCGACGAGGGGAGCTACCAGGGGACCTGGACCTGGCAGGAGGTCGTCGCCGACCGGCTCGGGAAGCTCGGAATCCCGGTTCTCGCAGGGCTCCGGTTCGGGCACGTCGCCGACAAGTCGACGTTCCCCGTGGGAGTCCTGGCGGAGCTGGACGTCGCCGCCGGCACGCTGTCGCTGCTCGAGCCCGCGGTCTCGTGATGAGGGGGCGCCGGGCACGCCGGGCGGGGCGGGTCGCGCGCGCTCTCCTCCTCGCGCTCTTCGCGGCGCCCTCGGTCGCGACTGCGGAACCGAGCCGGGTGCCGGCCGGGTTGCCGCTCGTCCTCGACGGCGGCTGGCGGGCGGCCGACGCCGACCCGCCGGACGGCATCGCGGGGATCGACCGGCTCGACTTCCGTCCGGCCGACCCGGTCTCGGACCAGGCCCGTCGCGGCGAAGTCCGCTGGTACCGGGTCCTCGTCGATCTCTCCCCGTTCGTCGGACAGCCGCTCGCGTTCGCGGCAGACGGCCTCCGCGACGTCGACGAGGCGTGGTTCGACGGCGTCCCGATCGGCGGGCTCGGCGGTTTCCCGCCCGGGGCCGAGACCGCCCACTTCGTCGCACGGGTCTACCCGCTTCCCACCGACCGCGTAGACGACGCGGGCCCCCGCGAGCTCGTCCTCCGTGTCTGGCACGGCCGGCGCGACGGGAGCGTCTTCCGCTCTCCGCCCGTCATCGACCGCCTCGACCGGCTGGAACGAAGGCGTTCGCTCCGGGATCAGGCGGTCGTCGTCTTCGTCGTCGCCTCGCTCGTCGTCGCCGGGCTCCTCGTCCTCTTCGCGTTCCACGCGCGAAGCCCGGCGGACTACCTGTTGTTCGCCGGCTTCGCCGTCTCGCTCGGGCTCTGGGTGACGACGGGACATTCCCGCTTGGGGGAGCTCCCCATCCCGCTCTCCGCCGTCTTCCGAGCGGGGCTCGTCGCCCTGTCGGCCACCGCCGTCTGCTACGGGGCGGCGATGCTCCGGTTCCTCGGCGGGATGAAGCTCGTCCACCGGGTCCTGCTCCCGGCGCTCGGCATCCTCACGCCTCTCGCGCTCCTCCTGCCCGACGCCGAGAGGCTCGTCCTGCCGGTCCTCCTCTTTCGCTGGGCGTTCGCGGCGCTCCTCCTCGACCTCCTCGTCCGCTTCGGAGCCGCGGCGTACAGGCGCCGCCGCCTCGCTCGGACCGACCTCCTCGGGCACGTCGCCTTCGTCCTCGCCGCGATCCCGGTCGCGGGCCTGGTCCCGGGGGCGGAGCTGCCCCGGATCGACCTTTCGGGACGCGTCCTCCTCTTCGGCTTCCTCTTCCTGGGCCTCGCCTCGGCCGTTCTGCTGCGGATGTCGGAGGAGATCCGGCGATACCGCGTCGCCGGGCTGACCGATCCGGGGACGCGGCTCTGGAACCGCGAGGCGCTCTACGAGGAGATCGCCGAGCGAGGCGAGGCCGTGCGCCGTGGCAAGGGGTCCGGCTTCGGCCTCCTCCTGGCCGACCTCGACCGGTTCCGGGAGTGGAACGACGGGAAAGGGCGGGTCGCGGGCGACCGGGTCCTCCTCCAGGCGGCCCGGGCCCTCATCGACGCTTCGCGACCGAACGACCTCGTGGCCCGCTACGGCGGCGACGAGTTCGCCGTCGTCGTCGGGGACGTGGACCGCGAGACGCTCCCGGCGCTCGCCGCACGGCTGCGCAGCGCGCTCGGAGACGCGGTCGAGAAGGAGAGCGGCGGCGCGCTCACGAGCGCGTCGATCGGGACGGAGCTCTTCGACCCGTCGCGCCACCGCACGCCCGAGGACCTCCTCCGCGAGGCGGACCGGGCGCTCTGGGAAGCCCGCGAGACGGCGCGCTCCGCCACCCCGGCGGTTCGCCGGACTCCGTCCGGGAAGTGGGCCCTGCGCCTCTGAGCGATTCCGTAGACTCCGTTTCCGTGAGACGGAGCTCCCGCGCGGCGAGACAGCCGAGATGAACCTGCCGAGCCTCCCCTCCCTTCCTTCGGCCGGGGGTGCGGTGCCGCTCGCGCCTCCTCCCGCGGGGCCCGAGGTGGAGCTCGCGGTGTCGGGGATGCACTGCGCCTCGTGTGTCGGCCGGATCGAGTCGGCGCTCGGGAAGGTCCCCGGCGTCTCTCTCGCCGTCGTCGACCTGATCTCGGGTCGAGCCCGCGTCCGCCTGGCGGACCCCGCCCTCCCCCTGGAGCGACTCCTCGAGGCCGTTTCGACCGCCGGCTACGAGGCGAAGGCGGCGGCGAGCGCGGACGTCACCGGGCTCGAGGAGATGGTCGACGCCGAGCAGGCGGAGCGTGCGACCGCGCTCGAGGCGCTCGGCCGGAAGCTCGGCCTGGCGGGGGCCGTCGCCGTTCCGGTCGCGCTCCTCTCGATGGCCGAGGTGACGTTCCCGGGGCGCGACGTCCTCTTCCTCGGCCTGACGGCCCTCGTCCTCGCGTTCCCGGCGCGCGAGATCCTCGACTCCGGAGCGCGCGCCGCCGCCCGTCTCGCCCCCGACATGAACACCCTCGTGGCGCTGGGGACGACGGCGGCGTTCCTCACCTCGGCCGCGGCGACCGTCTTCCCGGCCCTCTTTCACGAGGAGGGGGGGCACGCGCCGGTCTACTACGAGGCGGCCGTCGTCGTCGTCGCGCTCGTCCTCCTGGGCCGCTTCCTCGAGGAGCGGGCGAAGGGGAAGGCCGGAGATGCGATCCGCGCGCTCGCGCGGCTCGGGGCTCGCAAGGCGCGCCTCGTTCGGGACGGCGCCGAGCTGGAGGTGCCGCTCGAGCGGGTTCGCGCGGGCGACCTCCTCCGCATCCTGCCGGGAGAGAAGGTCCCGACGGACGGCCTGCTCGTCGAGGGGTCGACGGCCGTGGACGAGTCGCTCGTGACGGGGGAGTCGATCCCGGTCGAGAAGGGGCCGGGGGACCCGCTTCTCGGCGCGACGGTGAACGGGAACGGCGCGATCGTCCTGAAGGCGACGCGGGTCGGGAAGGAGACGGCGCTCGCGCAGGTCGTGAAGCTCGTGAGGCAGGCGCAGGCGACGAAGGCGCCCGTGCAGCGGCTCGTCGACCGGGTCGCGGCGGTCTTCGTCCCGGCGGTCGTCCTCGTCGCGCTCCTCTCCTTCGCGGGGTGGATGGCGTGGGGCCCGGAGCCGCGGCTCCTGCGCGCTCTCCTCGCGGCGACCTCGGTCCTCCTCGTCGCGTGCCCCTGCGCCCTCGGCCTCGCGACGCCGACGGCCCTCGTCGTCGGGACCGGCCGCGGCGCCCGCATGGGGCTCCTCCTGCGCGACGCGGGGGTGCTGGAGAAGGCGGCGCGGGTCACGACAGTGGTCTTCGACAAGACCGGGACGCTCACGGCCGGGCGACCGTCGGTCACGGCCGTCCGGCCCGTCAACGGGGAGACCGAGGCGGGACTCCTCTCGGCGCTCGCCGCGCTGGAGAGCAGGTCGGAGCACCCGCTCGGCCGCGCGATCGTGGCGGAAGCGGAACGCAGGGGCCTCG
>CAYVPO010000098.1:0-13775 GCA_964453825.1 uncultured Holophagales bacterium | reverse complement strand
CGGCGAACTGGTGGACGTTCTCGGCGATCTCCCGCTCGGACTCCGTCAGGATCGACAGGGGCGGGACGACGGGGGCTGCCGCATCGGCTGTGGGCATCGGTCACTCCTTGGCCGGCGAGGATAGACCGAAACGCCGAGGGCCGACCCCGGTCCGGGCCGTCGTCGAACGTCGCTGGAGGCCGTCGATCGGCGAGCTTCGGACCGACGGCGCGCGGGCCGCACGGACTCGGCGGCGAGACGCGCTCCGGCCCCTTTCCGTCATTGACGCTCCCCTTCCCGCTCCTATAGACTCCTCCGCGGCTTGCGGAGGGCTCCACGGAGCCGCTCTGGGGGTGCCTGATTTTCCTCGCTCGCCGTCTCAAAGCTTTTTCATCGAATTCACAATCATCGGGTGTGCTTCCTGACAGGATGTACGTGTCCTCAATCGATTTGAGGAGGAGGAAAGGCCATATGGCAAGACTCAGTCGTTCCCGGGTCCGTTGGGCGTCAAGCGTCCTGACGGTCGTCCTCGCCCTGGGCACCGCCACAGCGGCGATCGCTCAGGAGACCACGGCGCGCCTCTTCGGCGCGGTCACGATGAAGTCCGACCAGAGCCCGCTCCCGGGCGTCTCGGTCGAGGCGATCCACGTTCCGACGGGGACGCGCTACACGGCGCTCACCCAGGCGAACGGCCGGTACACGATCCTGAACGCCCGCGTCGGCGGTCCGTACACGATCACCGCGACGATCAGCGGCTTCCGTCCGTCGACCCAGAAGGACATCTCCCTCGCCCTCGGCGTGGGCCGCCAGGTGAACTTCGGGCTCGACCTCGAGTCGGTCAGCGAGACGATCGTCGTCACGGCCGAGGGCACGCCCCTCATCACTCCCGACCGCATGGGCTCCGGCTCGGCGCTCCCCGAGGAGACGCTGAAGGCGCTGCCGACGATCAACCGGCAGTTCCAGGACATGGCGCGGACGAACCCGTACGTCAACGTCGCGGCCTACGACGAGTCGGGCACGAACATCTCCGTCTCGGGCAAGAACAACCGCTACAACACGATCCAGATCGACGGCGCGGTCAACAACGACCTCTTCGGTCTCGCCGCCACCGGCACGCCGGGCGGCCAGTCGAACACGCAGCCGATCTCGATGGACTCCATCCAGGAGCTCCAGGTCGTCGTCTCCCCCTACGACGTCAAGCAGGGCGGCTTCACGGGCGGCGCGATCAACGCCATCACCCGCGGCGGGACGAACACGTTCTCCGCCTCCGTCTACGGCTCGACGCGTAACGAGGACTTCATCGGCAGCAAGGTCCCGCGCGCCACCGGCCCCGCGTCCGACCGGCCCTACGCGATGTTCGACTACGACCAGTACGGCGCCCGGATCGGCGGCCCGATCCTGAAGGACAGGCTGTTCTTCTTCGTCAGCGGCGAGAAGAACAAGCGCTCCGAGCCGACGAGCGGCTCCGCCGACGGCTCCACGTCGAACGCCTACAAGGACCCGGCGGGCGCCGCCCGCTTCCGGGACATCCTGATCAGCAAGTACGGGTACGACCCGGGCGGACTCGGCGACTACAACGGCGCGACGGAGAGCAGCCTGCTCTTCGGCAGGCTCGACTTCAACATCAACGAGAGCCACAACGCGACGCTCCGGCACAACTACGTCGACGCCGTCCGCGACGCGACGCCGGCCCGGAACTTCAACGTCTACGGCTTCGAGACCGCGGGCTACGGGTTCGCCGACGAGACGAACTCCACGGTTTTCCAGGTCAACAGCGTCTTCGGCTCCAGCTCGTTCAACACGGGTCGCATCGGCTACCAGACGATCGTCGACAGCCGCGACGTCCCCGTGCTGTTCCCGTCGGTCTACATCTGCAATAACCCGAACTCCTTCTGCACCGGCAACAACACGTACACCCTCCTCGCCGGCACCGAGCGCTCCTCCGGGGCGAACGGCCTCGACCAGACGATCCTCGAGATCACCGACGACTTCACGCTCATCAAGGGCAACCACACGATCACGATCGGAACTCACAACGAGTTCTTCGACTTCGAGAACCTCTTCATCCAGGACATCACCGGGACGTACTTCTTCCGCAGCCTCGACGCGCTCGAGAACGGCATTGCCGACCGCTACCAGGTGAAGTTCGCGAACGGCGCCGACCCGCGCCGGCCGACCGCGTTCGGCGCCCAGCAGTGGGGCATCTACGCGGGCGACCAGTGGCGCGTCAGCGACAAGCTCACGCTGAACCTCGGCCTCCGCTTCGACGTCCCGCGCCTCACCGACAAGCCGACCTACAACGCGGCCGTCGAGTCGGCCTTCGGGATCGACACGACCGACGTCCCGAACAACCAGGTCATGATCTCGCCCCGCCTCGGCTTCAACTTCACGCCGACGGCCTCGGGCAAGGACCAGATCCGCGGCGGCGTCGGCGTCTTCGCCGGCCGCACGCCGTTCGTCTGGATCTCCAACGCGTTCGGCGGCACGGGCATCGAGATCACGGGCCTGTCCGCGAGCAACGTCCCCTTCAACCCCGATCCGCTCAACCCGCCGAAGAACTTCCCCCCCGGCACGGCGGCGGTCTCGGTCGACACGATCGACCCCGACTTCAAGTTCCCCCAGGTCCTCCGCGCCACGCTGGCCTATGACCGCGAGCTTCCGTTCGGGATCCGCGCGAGCGTCGAGGGGATGTTCACGAAGACCCTCCAGGACGTCTTCTACCTGAACAAGGGCCGGGTCGAGAGCGGCAACACGACGTTCTACGGCGCGCCGATCTACAAGGCCGCGAACTCCGGCTTCTCGAGCGTCACCTACCTCACGAACACCGACCGGGGCGAGCAGCAGAACCTCACCGTCCAGCTCGACAAGCGCTTCCCCTTCGGCCTCTCCCTCTCCGGCTCCTACGCCTACATGAAGGCGAAGGCGGCCTTCGAGGCGACCTCGAGCGTCGCGTTCTCGAACTGGCAGTTCCAGACCCAGAACGGGAACATCTACACCGAGCAGCTCACGCGCTCCTTCTTCGAGGTCCCGCACCGCTTCACCGCCATCCTCTCGCAGAACTTCCGCACCGGCCCGCTGGCCCACAACATCGGCCTCGTCTACACCGCGCAGTCCGGTCAGCCCTACTCGATCCTGATGGGCGGCGACCCGAACGGCGACGGCGCCTCCGGCAACGACCTCCTCTTCGTCCCCGAGAACTACAGCGACGTCATCTGGCTGGGCACCGCCGCGCCGACCGAGGCCCAGTGGAACTCGTTCCTCGAGACGACCGGCCTCGACGCGTACCGCGGCCGCGTGGCCGAGCGCAACGCCCTCGACGCCCCCTGGATCCGCAGCCTCGACTTCCACTACGACTTCGAGCTTCCGATCTCGGTCATCAAGACGCAGATCACGTTCGACGTCCTGAACCTCATCAACCTCGTCGACAGCAACTCGGGCCTCATCCGCTACGTCTCCAACCAGACGTTCAGCGCACTCAACTACTCCGGCATCGACGCGGCCACTGGCAAGCCGCGCTACACGGTCAACAACGCGCTCACGGAAGGCCGTCAGTACAGCACCAACGACCTCCGCTCGCGCTGGCAGATCCGTCTCGGCGCGCGCCTGACCTACTGATCTTCCCGGACGTTCCGGAATGAAGAGGGGGGCCGAAAGGCCCCCCTTCTTCTTTGGGTCGCCGTTCCCGTTCGCTACGCGAAGAGCGCGCGCAGCCGCGCCTCGTACGGCGCCGCAGCGGGCTCCCCTTCCGCGGGCGACCAGGCCGGAACGTCGTCGCCGGCCGGCGGGACGTACGGGCCGGCCTTCACCTCGAAGAAGACCGTCCCCTCCTCGAGGGCGACGACGGTGTGGAGGACGCCCGCCGGAAGGTCCACGCCGAACGCCTCCCCCGCGACCACCGAGAGCCTGCGCGTCGCGGTCACCGCGCCCGTCGCGTCGAACAGGACGAGGCCGAGGGCCCCCCGGACGACGAGGTAGGTCTCGTCCTTCGGCGGGTGAAGATGCCTGTGGGGCCGGATGTAGGTGCCGGGCTCGACGGCGTTGAGGAGCCGGTGCACCGGGTCCTCCATCGCGTGGAGGTTCCCGTTCGCCCTGCACCGCGGACGGCCCCGGGCCTCTGCCGAGAGCGCGTCGAGGACGCGGCCGTCGAGGAAGCGGACGCCCGCCTCCTCGGGGAAGAGCCCGGGCGGCGATCCTCCGCTCACGGGGCCTCGCCGTCCCGCGCCGCGAGCGCGAGGCCGGCGGCGGCGAGCGGAAACGCGCGTGCGTTCATCGCGAGCCTCCTTCGTTCTTCCCGGCGCCACGCCCCTTCCGGGGTACGGGGCCGGTCCGGACCGAGCCGTGGAGCGGCAGGGGCCGCGCCGGGTCCTTCGCTCCCGTCACCTTCGCGGCCCAGCTCGTCCCGCGGGAGATGTCGGAGTCGGAGATGAAGCGGACGTCGAGGAGCCCCTTCGTCCGGAGCCCCGTCCGGAGGTAGTTCACCTCGCCGAGGCAGAGGCTCCACCCTTCGAGCCAGGTCGAAAGGGCCTCGCGCCGACCCGGGTCGTCGTCGGTGTGGACGACGAGGTCGACGTCGCTCCCCGGCCCTGCCGTGCCGTCGTGAGAGGAGCCGACGAGCCACATCCCTTTCACGCCGAAGCGCTCCGGGTCGGTCTCGGCGGCGATCCGCTCGGCGAGGTGGATCCTCCAGCGGCGATCGTCGTCCGCGCCGGCCGAGCCGGGGATCCCGATCGCGGCCTGGCGGACCCCTCCCGCCCCCTTCTCGGGCGCTCCCGGCGGGGCGAGGATCGCCACGGCCCGATCGAGGTCGGCGTTCATCCTCACCTTCAGGACGAGGCCGCCGGTCGCCGCGGGGACGTCGATGACGCGCACGGTCTTCTCGAGGTGGGCGGCCTCTGGGACGAGCGTCGCCAGGATGCTGGGAGAGTCGAGCAGGAAGCGCTCGTTGAAGTCGACTCCGGGGTCGTCCGGGAAGAGCGGGAGATAGCGGATCTGCGCCTCGACGAGGTCCTGGAAGAAGTGCGTCCCGAAGGAGAGGTCCGGGACGTAGCTCCCCTTGCGGCGCGCGATCTCGATCAGCACGGCCGCATTGTTGATCTCGGAGTACGTCACCGCGACCCCCAGCTTGATGTCGCCGCGGCTCCCCCAACGTCCCGGTCCCATCAGGATGAACTGCCGCCGCGGGAGGAGCTTGTTCAGCCGCCCGACGGCGTGTCCGACCTCGCGGAGGGTGTCGAGGCTCGGGATGGAGGCGTAGGCCCCGGGGTCGACGTAGACGACGTGCGTGACGTCGGGGACGCGTCCGTTCGAGACGAAGCGGTTTGCCGAAAAGACGATCCTCTCCGGGGGGACGTCGGTCGGGAGGGCGGCCGCCTGGCTCTCGTCGGCGAAGCTCTGCGGCCGGCACTGGAGGAGGTAGAGGTCCTTCCCGTCCGACGCGAACTCCACGTCGACCGGGCTCCCGAGCTTCTCCTGGAGGAGCTTCAGGAGCGCCCGGATCCGGGCGACGAACGGCGTCCCGGTGACGAGGCCCTCGAACGTGACGACGAGGTCCCGCGCACGCTCCTGCCAGTCGACCATGAGCGGGCGGTGGATCCGTCCTTCCTCGTGGACCGAGACCATCTCGTCGATGCCCGGCAGGCTCCCTCCCGCCTCGCGGAAGAGGGTCTCCATCTCGACCGTCTCGAACTGGCGGGTCTCGAGGTTGATGACGTCGGCCATCCGGGGCGCGTAGCGGACGACGGCGTCCGCGGTGACGTTCGCGCGGAGGCCCGGCTGCCCCGGCGCGAGGAGGATCGGGTAGTCGTCGCCGACGCGGTCCACGGCGCGCGTGCCGAGGCCCGGGACGAGCCGGATCAGCCCGTCGTCGCGCCGGATCCGGGGCGACCACCGGAACTCGTTGTTCGAGAAGGCGACGCCGGCGAACGTCGGAAGCCAGTACTTCCCGACCTTCGAGCCGACGACCTCCTGGATCATGATCCCCATCTCCTCGTGGACGTCGAGGAGGCCGCGCTCGGCGCGGTACTCGATCGGGTCGGGGCCGAAGATCGAGGCGTAGACCTCGGCGATCGCGTCCATGAGAGCGGCCAGGCGGTCCCTTTTCGGACCCTGGTTCGCCAGGAAGAGGCTCTTGTACTTTCCCGAGAACGAAGCGCCGGCGCGGTCCTCGAGGAGGCTCGAGCTCCGCACGATGATCGGCCGCTCCTCGAAGTCGTCGAGCGCGACGGAGAGCCCCTTGACGATCTCCGGGGAGAACTGGCTGTTCTTGAAGACCTGGATGATGTGCGGGTACTCGCGCCTCACCTGGTCGATCTCGAGGTACTTGCGGTCGACGATGTCCTCGAGGTGGTTGTAGGCGATGAAGTTCACGACGCCGTCCGACGTCACGTACCAGGTCTTCGGGATCCGGATGTCGGCGAGCGTGTCTGCGTACTCCTCCGACTTGCGGACGATCTGGACGGCGAGGAAGAGGCCCGAGCTCTTGCCGCCGACCTTTCCGTGGCTCCCGGGCGGACAGATGATCCGCCGCGTCAGCTCCTGGAAGTCGGAGACTCCGATGAAGTTCTTCGCGACGCCGACGAAGTCGAGCTGGTCGGTGAGGAACCGCCGGACGAGCGCTGCGCGGAGGTCGAACTGGATCGACCTCGACAGCTCCGTGTCGTTCAACGCGGCGTGCCGGAAGCGCGTCAGCGCCTCCGCGAGCTCCGTGAGCGACGTCCCCTGGTTCTCGAGCGCCTCGATCAGGAACCCGGAGCGGCTGTCCTTGCTCCAGCGCTGGATACTCGTCCGGATCTCCCCCGGCGCCATCCGGGCCGCGGCGAGGACGAAGACCTCCTCCGCCACCTTCAGGAGGTCGTCCAGATTCCGGCGCGCCATCGGCCGGTTCTCGTCGGTCGGCTCCTCGGGGCTCGCCGGCCCGCTCCAGCTCCCCGTGAAGCGCGGCAGGAGGCTCATCGCCTCCTCGTCGCCGCTCCAGCAGAGGTAGTTGAGCATCCGCCGCGCGATCGTCACGTAGCCGGGACGGTCGATCTGCCGGAGGAAGTCGACGATGACCCACCAGTCGCCCCCCTCTGCCGGGAGGGGGAGGCCGCTCGTCTCGGCCCGGCGGATCGCCGAGCTGAGCCGGCGCTGGAGCAGAAGCTGTCCGAGGAGCTCCGCGACCGTGTCGACGAGCTTGCGCTCCTCCCGCCGGAACGGTCCCTCGTCCGAGACCGGGAACGGCTCGCGATAGGAGACCTCCAGGCGGCCCGCCTCCTGGCCCTGGACCCGGATCGGCGCCGCCTGCACCCAGGGGGTCGGCTCGGCCTCGGCGGAGGCATAGACGGAGGAGCCGACGACGATCCGGACGACGGTCTCGGCCGGGTGCTCCCAGCCGGCCGGCAGGACGCTCGCGACCTCCCGGAGGAGCTCGTCGAGCGGCGCCTCCGCGCGCGCGCAGATCGCGTGGACCCGGTAGAGGCACTGGAGCTCCTTCGCCCGCTCCTGGAGCTCCTCGATCAGGGACCGACCCGTACCGGGCATCGACACCTCCTGCGGCTCGCCGTGCCACGCGAGAGTGCCACAGGCCCCGTCGTTCAGGGAGCGGTCAGCGGGGAGGGGGCGCGGCCGCAGAAGGCGGGGGCGGCCGAAGAGGAGGGAAGGCCGGGGGAGCCCCTCGCGGAACTCCCCCGGCGAAGGGAACGATCAGGCCCAGCCGCGGTCCTTGCAGGCCTTGGCGACCCGCGAGACCGCGATGACGTAGGCCGCGTCGCGCATGTAGAGGTTGCGCTTCTTCGCGAGCTCGTGGACGGCGTGGTACGCCGAGGTCATCTTCGCGTCGAGCTTCTGGAGGACTTCGTCCTTCTCCCAGAAGAAGTTCATGTTGCACTGCACCTGCTCGAAGTAGCTGCAGGTGACGCCGCCGGCGTTCGCCAGGAAGTCGGGGATGACGTAGATGCCGCGCTCCTGGATGATCTTGTCGGCCTCGGGCGTCGTCGGCCCGTTGGCGCCCTCGGCGATGACCTTCACGGTCGGCTTGATCTTCTTGGCCGTCTCGCCCGTGACCTGGTTCTCGAGGGCGGCCGGAAGGAGGATCTCGACCTCCTGCTCGATCCACGCGTCGCCGGGAAGGACCTCGTAGCCGAGCCCCTTCGCCTTGTCCTTGTCGATCCCGCCGAAGCGGTCGGTGATGCCGAGGAGCTCGTCGGCGTCGATGCCGGAGAGCCTGCGGAACGAGTACGAGGTCTGGTCACCCTGGTCCCACGAGGAGCAGCAGACGACCTTGCCGCCGAGCTGGGTGTAGAGCTTGATCGCGTACTGCGCGACGTTGCCGAAGCCCTGGACGGAGGCCGTCGTCTTCTTGATGTCGATCCCGAGCTCCTTGAGCGCCTCACGGAGCGTGAAGATGACGCCGTAGCCCGTCGCCTCGGTCCGGCCGAGCGAGCCGCCCGAGCCGACCGGCTTGCCGGTGATGAAGCCGGGGTACTTGCCGCCCGCGAGGGTCTCGTACTCGTCGAGCATCCAGAGCATGTGCTGGGGCGTCGTCATGACGTCGGGCGCCGGGACGTCGTTGACGGGGCCGACGTTCTTGGCGACCTGGCGGATCCAGCCGCGGCAGATCCCCTCCTGCTCGCGGGCGCTCAGGTGGTGCGGGTCGCAGATGACGCCGCCCTTGCCGCCGCCGAGCGGAATGTCGACGACCGCGCACTTCCACGTCATCCACATCGCGAGGGCGCGAACGGTGTCGGCCGTCTCGTGCGGGTGGAAGCGGATGCCGCCCTTGCAGGGGCCGCGGGAGTCGTTGTGCTGGACGCGGAACCCGCGGAAGACCTTCACGCTCCCGTCGTCCATCCGGACCGGGATCGCGACGTGGTACTCGCGGAGGGGGAAGCGAAGGAGCTCGCGGGTCCCCGGGTCGAGGCCGAGGACGTCGGCCGCCTTGTCGAACTGCGCCTGGGCCATCTCGAAGGGGTTGAAGGGAGTCTTCATGGAACGACGAATCTCCTCTCGTGGGTGGTGGGCGGTTTGTGGTGGGCCGGGTCTTCTCTGTTCGCGAGCGGACCCGGAATACGCCTCCGCTCCGCGCCTGGGACTCGGGAGAACGGAGCCGCGAACCGGCGGGCCATCAACGGCGGATTCTAGCACCGCGGAGCGCGTTCCGAGCCGCCCGAAGACCGTTCCCGGGACGCCCGCGGCCGGCGCCCCGTATCCTGTCCTCCCCGGTGATGACGCCGCTCCCGATCGACCCGTTTCTTCCCGAGATCGCCGCGACGCTCCGGCAGCGTCGCGCGCTCGTCCTCCTCGCTCCGCCCGGCGCCGGGAAGACGACCCGCGTCCCGCGAGCGCTTCTCGACTCGGGCCTCCTCGACTCGGGCGTTCTCTGGGTCCTCCAGCCCCGCCGGATCGCGGCAAGGGCCGCCGCGCGGCGCCTCGCCGCAGAGCTGGGCGAGGAGGTCGGGGAGCGGGTCGGCTACCAGGTCCGCGACGAGGGAGCCCATTCGGAGAGGACCCGCATCCTCGTCGTGACCGAGGGGATCCTCGCGCGACGCCTCCTCGACGATCCCGCCCTCCCCGGGATTGCCGGAGTGATGCTCGACGAGTTCCACGAGCGAAGCCGCCACGCCGACCTCGCCCTCGCGATGTTGCGCGAGGTCCGGGAGGCGCTCCGCGGCGACCTCCTCCTCCTCGTCGCCTCCGCCACGCTCGACCCGGAGCCGGTGTCGCGGTTCCTCGCCGACGGGCAGGGCCCGGCGCCGGTCCTTTCCGTTCCAGGCCGTCCCTTCCCGGTCGAGGTCCGGCACGCGGCGGGCGCGGATCCGCGGCCCCTCGAGGTCCGCGTCGCTTCCGCCGTCTCGACGGCCCTGGTCGAGGCGCCCTCGGGGGACGTTCTCGCCTTCCTTCCGGGAGCGGCCGAGATCCGCAGGGCGCGCGAGGCGATCGCGTCGCTCGACGCGCGCCTCGACCTCCGGGTCCTTCACGGCGACCTCCCCTTCGCCGCCCAGGACGCCGCGCTCGCTCCGCCTGTCGAGGGGAGCCGTCGCGTCGTCCTCTCGACGAACGTGGCCGAGACCTCCCTGACGATCGAGGGGGTCCGCGCCGTCGTCGACTCCGGCCTCGCGCGGACGCTCCGGTTCGACCCGCGCTCCGGCCTCGACCGTCTCCTCCTCGGCCGGATCCCGCGCGCGAGCGCCGACCAGCGGGCCGGGCGGGCGGGGCGACTCGGCCCCGGCCTCGCGCTTCGGCTCTTCTCCGAGCACGAGGAGCGCGGCCTGCGTCCGTTCGAAGAGCCGGAGCTCTTCCGGACCGACCTCGCCGCGCCCCTCCTCGACGTCCTCCTCTGGTCGCCTCGCGACCCCTCCCTCTTCGGCTGGTTCGAGGCGCCGCCGGCCTCGTCCGTCGAGAGAGCGCTCCGCCTCCTTCGCCGCCTCGGAGCCGTCGAGGAGCGCTCGTTCCGGCCGACCCCGCTCGGCCGACGGATCGCGCGCCTCCCGCTTCACCCGCGCCTCGGGGCCCTCGTCCTCGCAGGCTGCGCCGCCGGGCTCGCGCGCGAGGCCGCGACGCTCGCGGCGCTCGTCGAGGAGCGCGACGTTCTCGCGGGGAGCCGTGCCTTCGGCCGGGCCACCGAAGCTCCGGAGCACGATTCCGACCTCCTGCTCCGCCTCGAGCTTCTCGAGGAGGCCGAACGGGCGGGCCTCTCGCCGACGCGCCTCGCGTCGCTCGGCCTCGATCCGGGGGCCGCCCGCGCCGTTCTGCGTTTGCGGGACGTTCTCCTCCGGCGCCTCCCGGTCGTCCCGCGACCTCCCCGGGTCTCCGAGGACGACCTCCTCCGGCTCGTCCTTCAGGGATGGCCCGACCGGGTCGCGCGGAGGCGTCGAGACCGCCCCTCCGAGGCCGTCCTCGCCGGCGGGACCCCGCTCGCCTTCGACCCGCGCTGCGCAGTTCGAAGGGCCGACCTCGCGGTCGTCGTCGAGACCGTCGCAGGAACGAACGGCCCCGACCGGATCCGGATCGCGAGCGCCGTCGAACGCGCATGGCTCGACGCCCTCCCGGGCGCCGGCGTCGTCTCCGAGACGGTCCGGTCCTGGGACGCCGCCGGCGGCCGCGTCGTCGCGATGCGGAGGGTCGTCTTCGACGGCCTCGTCCTGGACGAGGACGAGATCCCGGCGCCCGCCGACGAGGAGACCGCTCGGCTCCTGCTCGAAGGGGCGAGCGCCGACCTGTCGGCCGCCCTCTCGCTCGACCGCCCCGTGGAGCGCCTCCGCGCCCGCGCCGCCTTCCTCCGCCAGGCGATGCCCGAGCTGGAGGTTCCGCCCCTCGACGACGACGCCCTCCGGTCGCTCCTGCTCGAGCTCGTCCCGGGCCGCCGACGCCTCTCCGAGCTGCGCGCGGTTCCTCTCGAGCCGCTTCTCCGCGCCCGGCTCGGCCCCCGCGCGCTCCGCCTCGTCGACCTCCACGCTCCGGCGACGCTCCCCGTGCCGACCGGCCGCGACATCCCGCTCGAATACGGTGCCGACGGGCCGCCCGTCCTCGCCGTGAAGCTCCAGGAGCTCTTCGGCCTGTCCGAGTCGCCGCGCGTGGCGGACGGGCGCGTCCCCGTCCTCCTCCACCTCCTCTCCCCGGCGGGACGCCCGGTGCAGGTCACCTCCGACCTCGCGAGCTTCTGGAGCCGAACGTACCCCGAGGTGAGGCGGGAGCTGCGCGGACGCTACCCGAAACACCCGTGGCCGGAGGACCCGCACGGCGCCCCGCCGCGTCGCGGCACGACCCGCTCGGGCCGCTGACGCGCTACCCTCACCCCGACGGAGGTAGAGATGAAGGTCCTGCGGATGCTCCTCGCCCCTCTCCTCGCGCTTCCCCTCACCGCGGCCGAGCCCCCGGCCCCGGAGGCGCTCGCCTCGCAGGCGCGCGGCCTCACCGGCAACCTGATGCTCTCGCTCCAGGGCGAGCTCTTCGCCGCGATGAAGTCCGGCGGCCCCGTGAAGGCGCTCTCGGTCTGCCGGAGCCGCGCCCCCGAGATCGCCGCGGCGACCGCGATGGGGACCCCCTGGAGGATCGCGCGCACGTCTCTCAAGGTCCGAAACGGCGCGAACGCGCCAGACCCGTGGGAGGCGCGAAAGCTCGAGGAGTTCTCGACGCGTCTCGCCGCCGGCGAGGAGCTCGGCGCCCTCGAGGCCTGGGAGGTCGTCGAGGTCGGGGGGCGTCCGGCGTTCCGCTACATGAAGGCGATCGGCACGGCCTCGCCCTGCCTCACCTGCCACGGCTCGGCGCTCAAGCCCGAGATCGCGTCGAAGGTGCGCGAGCTCTACCCGGACGACCAGGCCGTCGGCTTCAAGGCCGGAGAGCTCCGCGGGGCCTTCACGCTTTCCCGGCCTCTCTGACCCAGGACACCGCCCGGCTCGAAGGAGGATCCCCGCCATGACGACGCGCATCCGGAACCGCGCCCTGCTCGACCGGCAAGTCTCGGCCGAGGAGGCCGCCGCGATGATTCGCCCCGGCGACACCGTCGGGATGAGCGGCTTCACCGGGGCCGGCTACCCGAAGGCGGTCCCGGTCGCGCTTGCGAAACAGATCATGGACGCGAGCCTGCGCGGCGAAAAGTTCCGCGTCGGGATCTGGACGGGCGCGTCGACCGCGCCCGAGCTCGACGGCGCCCTCGCGATGGTCGACGGCGTGGAGCTGCGGCTCCCCTACCAGTCCGACCCGACCTGCCGGAAGAAGATCAACGCGGGCGACATGGAGTACCTCGACATTCACCTCTCGCACGTCGGGGCGTTCGTGAGGCAGGGCTTCCTCGGCAAGCTCGACGTCGCGCTCGTCGAGGTGACCGGCATCCGCGAGGACGGCGCGCTCATCCCCGCCTCCTCCATCGGGAACAACAAGGTCTGGCTCGACTCGGCCGAACGGGTCATCCTGGAGGTGAACTCCTGGCAGTCGGAGAGCCTCGAGGGGGTCCACGACGTCTACCAGGGTTTCGCGCTTCCGCCGAACCGCAAGCCGATCCCGCTCGTCGGCCCGGCGGACCGGATCGGCACCCCCTACCTCCAGTGCCCGCTCGAGAAGATCGTCGCGATCGTCGAGACGAACGCGCCCGACCGCAACGCCCCGTTCTCCGCGCCGGACGAAGCCTCGAAGCGGATCGCCGGGCACATCCTCGAGTTCCTCGGCGACGAGGTGAAGAAGGGGCGCCTGCCGAAGAACCTCCTCCCGCTCCAGTCGGGCGTCGGCAACATCGCGAACGCGGTCCTCTTCGGCCTCGAGGACGGTCCGTTCACCGACCTCACGGCCTACACCGAGGTCCTCCAGGACGGCATGCTCTCGCTCATCGCCTCCGGGAAGCTGCGCGTCGCTTCCGCCACGGCGTTCTCCCTCAGCCCGCAGAAGGTCGACGAGCTGAACGCGCAGATGGACCGCTACCGGGACAGCCTGATCCTGCGCCCCCAGGAGATCTCGAACCACCCCGAGCTGATCCGCCGCCTCGGCTGCCTCGCGATGAACGGGATGATCGAGGCCGACATCTACGGCAACGTGAACTCGACGCACGTGAACGGCACCGCGATCATGAACGGCATCGGCGGCTCCGGCGACTTCGCGCGGAACGCCTACATCTCCTTCTTCATGACTCCCTCGACCGCCAAGAAGGGCGCCGTCTCCTGCATCGTCCCGATGGTCACGCACGTCGACCACACCGAGCACGACGTCCACGTCCTCGTCACGGAGCAGGGGCTCGCCGACCTGCGCGGCCTCTCGCCGAAGCAGAGGGCCGAGCGCGTCATAGAGAAGTGCGCCCACCCCGATTACCGCCCCGCCCTCCGCGACTACGT
>CAYVPO010000097.1:0-13800 GCA_964453825.1 uncultured Holophagales bacterium | reverse complement strand
ATGCAGGTCGCCGCGCTGACGCCCTCCTGGGCCGTCCGCGAGCAGGTCCCCGAGAAGGTCCTGTCCGACGAGCGCGAGATCGCGCGGGCGCAGGCCGTCGCCTCCGGGAAGCCGGAGGGCGTCGTCGAGAAGATGGTCGAGGGACGGATCGGGAAGTTCTTCGGCGAGTCGGTCCTCGTCGACCAGCCGTTCGTGAAGGACGACTCGAAGAAGGTGGCCCAGGTCGTCGCCGAGCGTGGGGGCAAGGACGCGAAGGTCGTCCGCTTCGTCCGCTACAAGGTGGGCGAAGGGGTCGAGAAGAAGCAGACCGACCTCGCCGCCGAGGTCGCCGAGCTGGCGAAGTAGCGCGGACGAGCCGATGGGCAGCGAGACGGTCCGGCCGGTCTACCGCCGGGTCCTCCTGAAGCTCTCCGGGGAGGCCCTCCTCGGAGGGCAGCCCTTCGGCATCGAGCCGGCGATGGTCGCCCGCCTCGCCGACGAGGTGACGGCCGTCGCCCGGATGGGCGTCCAGGTCGCTGTCGTCATCGGCGGCGGAAACATCATCCGCGGCGTTTCGGCGGCGACGCAGGGGATCGACCGGGTGACGGGCGACAACATGGGGATGCTCGCGACGGTCATCAACGCGCTCGCGCTCCAGGACGCCGCCGAGCGGCGAGGCGTGCCGACGCGGGTGATGACGGCCTTCGAGGTCCGCTCCGTCGCCGAGCCGTTCATAAGGCGGCGGGCGGAGCGGCACCTCGACAAGGGGCGCGTCATCATCCTGGCGGGCGGCACCGGGAACCCGTTCTTCACGACCGACTCGGCCGCCGCGCTCCGCGCGAGCGAGCTTCGGGCCGACGCGATCCTGAAGGGGACGAAGGTGGACGGCATCTACAGCGCCGACCCGAAGGTCGAGCCGTCGGCCGTTCTCCTCCCGCACGTCACCTACCAGGAGGTCCTCGAGAGGAGGCTCGGCGTCATGGACGCGGCCTCGATCGCCCTCTGCCGGGAGAGCCGCATCCCGATCCGGGTCTTCAACCTCCTCGTCCCCGGGAACATCCAGCGCGTCGTGACGGGCGAGCCGATCGGCTCGACCGTCGACGCCGGCGAACCCGCCAACTGAATCGAGACCAGAGAGGAGAAAGCCGATGCCCCTCGCCGAGATCCGCAAGGAAACCGAGCGCCGGATGACGACGTCGATCGACGCCCTGAAGGCCGAGCTGAAGCACCTCCGGACGGGCCGCGCCTCCGTCGCCCTCCTGGAGGGCGTCCATGTCGAGTACTACGGCACGCCGACGCCGCTGAACCAGGTCGCGAACCTCTCCACGCCCGACGCGACGCTGATCCTCATCCAGCCCTGGGAGGCGCAGCTCTGCCCGCTCATCGAGAAGGCGATCCGCAACGGCGACCTCGGCCTGAACCCGAGCTCCGACGGGCGGGTCGTCCGCGTGCCGGTCCCGTCCCCGACCGAGGAGCGGCGCAAGGAGATCGTCAAGAAGGCCCACACGCTCGGCGAGCAGACGAAGGTCGAGATCCGCCACCACCGCCACGAGGCCAACGACAAGGTCAAGAAGGAAGGCAAGGGCGGAACGGTCTCGGCCGACGAGGAGAAGAAGGGCCTCGACGAGATCCAGAAGCTGACGGACCGGTACGTGGCCGAGGTCGACGCCGTCGTCAAGGCGAAGGAAACCGACATCCTGGCGCGATGACGTGGCCGTCGTCGCGTTGATTCCGGCGGCGGGCCTCGGGACCCGATTCCACGAGGCGGGCCCCAAGGCTCTCGTGAGGCTCGCGGGGAGGCCCTTCCTCGTCCACGCCCTCGAGCGGCTCGCCGCTTCCGGGCGCGTGGACCGGGTGGTCGTCGCGGTCTCGCCGGGGCACGAGCCGGCCTTCGCGGCGGCCCTCGCGGGCTTCGACGCGATGCCCGTGACGACGACGCCGGGAGGCGAGACCCGCCGCGACTCCGTCGTCGCCGCGTGGCGCGCCTCGGGCGCCGCGGACGACGACCTCCTCTGCGTCCACGACGCGGCGCGGCCGCTCGTCGACCCGGCGGACGTCGCGGCCGTCGTCGACGCGGCGGCCGAGCACGGCGCGGCCCTCGCCGGGAGCCCCGTCACCGACACGGTGAAGCGGGTCCAGGGCGGCGTCGTCGTCGAGACCGTCCCACGAGGCGACCTCTTCGCGGCGGCGACGCCCCAGGTGATGCGGGCGGGCCTCCTCCGCGAGGCGGTCGCGGCCGGACTCGCCGACGCGACGGACGACGTCGAGCTCCTCGAGCGGCGCGGCGTCCCGGTCCGCGCGGTCGTCACGTCGCGCTGGAACGTCAAGATCACGTTCCCCGAAGACCTCGCGCGGGCCGAAGCCTGGCTCGCCGCGGAGGGACGGCGATGAGCCTGCGGATCGGCCAGGGCCTCGACGCTCACCCGCTCGTCGCCGGACGGCGCTGCGTCCTCGGAGGGGTCGAGATCCCTTCGGACGCCGGCCCCGAGGGGCACTCCGACGGCGACGTCGTCCTCCACGCCCTGGCGGACGCCCTCCTCGGCACGGCGGCTGCGGGAGATCTCGGGAGCGTCTTCGGGACGACCGAGCCGCGCTTCCGCGACGCGCCGTCGTCGGTCTTCGTCACAGAGGCGCTCGCGCGGGCGGGGAACCCGAAGGTCGTCAACGTCGACGTCACGCTCGTCGCCGAGAGGCCGCGCCTCGGGCCGTACCGCGACGCGATGCGCGAGCGGATCGCCGCGCTCCTGGGCGTCCCAGTGGACCGGGTCTCGGTGAAGGCCTCGAGCGGCAACGGAATGACCGGCTTCGGGCGGGGCGAAGGGGTCTTCGCCTCGGCCGTCGTCCTCGTCGAGGTCCCGTGATCGTCGCCGGGTTCCACCCCGTGGCTGCGGCGCTCGCCGAGCGGCCGGAGGCCGTCGAAGCGCTCCTCCTCCAGGACGGGCGTCGCGACGCGCGGGCCCGCGAGCTGGAGCGGACGGCGCGCGAGAGGGGGATCCCGGTCCGCCACGTCCCGCGCGAGGAGCTCGACCGGACGGCCGGGAAGGCGCACAACGGCGTCGCGGCGCGCGTGGCGACGCGGGACTACGACCCGGTCGAGGAGGCGCTCTCGGGCGAGCCCGGGACGCGCCTCGTCCTCTTTCTCGACGAGGTGACCGACCCGGGGAACCTCGGCTCGATCCTTCGCTCCGCGGCGGCGGCGGGGGCCTCCGTCGTCCTCCCCGAGCGGCACTCCGTCGGGCTTTCCGAGTCGGTCTCGAAGACGAGCGCCGGGGCGCTCGAGCGGGTGAAGGTGGCGCGCGTAGGGAACGCGGCCCGCTTCCTCGAGGACGTCAAGAAGGACCGCTTCTGGGTCTTCGGCGCCTCGCCGGAGGGGGAGCCGATGTGGGACGTCGACCTGACGGGCGACGTCGTCCTCTGCTTCGGCGCCGAAGGTCCCGGGCTCCGGCGGCTGACGCGCGAGACGTGCGACCGGCTCGTGGCGATCCCGATGGCGCCGGGCGCGGGCTCGATCAACGTCGCGGTCTCCGCGGCGGTCCTCCTCTTCGAGGCGCTCCGGCAGCGTCGGCCGCCGCCGGGCCGGTGAGCGCCTCTCCGGCCGCCGGGGACTTCCGGACCGACCCGCCTGGATGCCGGGAGTCGAAACGACAACGAGATGACGCTCCCGACCCTCATGGCGAGGAAGGACCGCGTCGAATCCCACGACGGGGCCGTCCGAAGATGGGACCGCGAGGATCCGGAGCGCCGCGAGGTCCTGGGCCGGAAGGGGGACGGCACGGGACTCGCTTGACGAGAAGCCCGAGCATTGATATAAGCCACGGTTCGCGCCTTCCGGCTTCGGCCGGGTGTCCGGCCGGAGGCCCCGGGGCGCGACGGGCTGGCGTAGCTCAACTGGCAGAGCAGCCGATTTGTAATCGGCAGGTTGCGGGTTCAAGTCCCATCGCCAGCTCCACGGGCGCTCCCGGAGAGGGTTCCGGGCCGCTCCGTGGGAAGGAGAGAGGAAGCGACGGACGTAAAGGCGGGTAGGTGGCCGAGTGGTTAATGGCAGCAGACTGTAAATCTGCCGCGCTTAGGCGCTACGGGGGTTCAAATCCCTCCCTGCCCACCAGCACTTCCGACATCGGCTCCGGCTCCCCCGGGGAGCGCGGAGCAACCGGTCCGGCAGACGGGCCCACGTAGCTCAGGCGGTAGAGCACGTCCTTGGTAAGGACGGGGTCAGCAGTTCAATTCTGCTCGTGGGCTCCAGACTCCTCTCCCGGGCGATCGGCCCCCCCGGAGAGAGGGCGGAACGAAGGGGACGAACGCCACGGGCGGGAGTAACTCAGGGGTAGAGTCACAGCCTTCCAAGCTGTTGGTCGCGGGTTCGAATCCCGTCTCCCGCTCCACCCCTTCCCCGGGGCGGGGACGGACGGGCAGCCGGGACGAGCCGCGGGGACGGCGAGGAAGCGGAGAAAGCGATGCCGAGAGACCTGATCAGCCTGGCGTGCGGCGAGTGCAAGCGCCGGAACTACACGACGACGAAGAACAAGAAGACCCACCAGGAAAAGCTGGAGGTCTCGAAGTATTGCCGTTTCTGCCGCAAGCACACGGCGCACAAGGAAGGCAAGGTCTAGGGACGGACGCGCACAGGGGTGTAGCTCAATTGGCAGAGCAACGGTCTCCAAAACCGTAGGTTCGGAGTTCGAGTCTCCGCACCCCTGCCACATTCCCCGCCTCGCCAGGGCGGGCCGAACGCCCCGGAGCGGGCGGCACGGCGCCCGAGGGCGCCAGGAAGACGGATCGAATGAACCTCACCGAGCGGTGGAAGACCTTCAGGGAGTTTCTCGTCGACGTCCGGAAGGAGACCGGCAAGGTCAGCTGGCCTGCGAAGGACGAGGTCGTCGGAACGACGACCGTCGTGATCCTCTATACCGTCGTCGTCGGCGTGTTCCTCTTCGCGGTCGACGCGACGATCACGCCGCTCATCAACTGGTTCTTCGCCGCCTTCGGGCAGTGATCCCGGGAGGCGCCCCGCGATGATCGAGAACGACGGCTCCCCGGCCCTTTCCGAAGCGTCCTCCCCGGCGCCGACGATGGACTGGTACATCGTCCACACGTACTCGGGGTTCGAGGACCGCGTCGTCCAGGAGCTGACGAACCGGATCAAGGCCCAGGGGATGGAGCCGCAGTTCGGCGAGATTCGCGTGCCGAAGGAGACCGTCGTCGAGATGAAGGCGGGGAAGCGCCGCAACGTCGAGCGCAAGTTCTTCCCCGGCTACGTCCTCGTCCAGATGGAGATGGCCGACGAGACGTGGCACCTCGTGCGGAACACGCCGAAGGTCACCGGCTTCGTCGGGGGCTCCTCGAAGAGCCCCGTCCCGCTCATGCCGGAGGAGGTCGAGGCGATCCTCCACCACACGGCGGAGTCGAAGGAAAAGCCGAAGCCGAAGTACACCTACGACCGCGGCGAGAAGGTGAAGATCGTCGACGGGCCCTTCAAGGAGTTCACGGGGGACGTCGAGGAGATCAACATCGAGCGCTCGACGCTCCGCGTCCTCGTCACGATCTTCGGCCGACCGACGCCCGTCGAGCTCGAGTTCGTCCAGGTCCAGAAGCTGTAATCCGCGGGGGCCGGCGCGCCGGCCTCCCGAAGAACGCGGGGCTCGCCCCGTCACCACTCGAAGGAACCCACAATGGCCAAGAAAGTCGTCGGGCAGGTCAAGCTCCAGATCGAAGCCGGAAAAGCGACGCCCGCGCCGCCCGTCGGCACCGCCCTCGGCCCGCAGGGCGTCAACATCATGGACTTCTGCAAGGCCTTCAACGCGAAGACGCAGAAGGACGCGGGGCTGATCATCCCGGTCGTCGTGACGGTCTACTCCGACCGCTCCTACTCTTTCATCCTGAAGACTCCGCCGGCCTCGGTCCTCCTCAAGAAGGCCGCGAAGGTGGAGAAGGGCTCGGGCGTCCCGAACAAAAACCGGGTCGGCAAGGTCACGATGCAGCAGGTCGAGGAGATCGCGAAGCTGAAGCTCGTGGACCTCAACGCTGCCGACCTCGAGGCCGCCAAGAAAACGGTCGCGGGGACGGCCCGGTCCATGGGGATCGATGTCGTCGGCTGAGAAGAACGAAATCGTCGCGTGACGATTTCTCATTGAGACGGCGAACGGGCCGGCGCCGCCCCTCTCACGGCGCGCCTCTCCGCGATGCCCGGGCTGCCTCCCGGGGCTTCTCGTCGCGAAGACGCAGGACGGTCGCCGCACTCGGAAGATCGGAAGAGACATGACGGAAGGCAAGAAGTACACCGCCGCGGCCGCCAAGATCGACCGGACGAAGCTCTACGACGTCCCGCAGGCCGTCGCGCTCGTCCGTTCGGCGGCGTACGCGAAGTTCAACGAGACGCTCGAGGTGGCCCTGCGCCTCGGCGTCGACCCGAAGCACGCGGACCAGATGGTCCGCGGCACGGTCGTCCTCCCGCACGGGACGGGCCAGACCATCCGCGTGGCGGTCGTGGCCTCCGGCGAGAAGGTCCGCGAGGCGGAGGACGCCGGCGCCGACGTCGTCGGAGGGGACGACCTCGTCGCGAAGATCCAGGGCGGGTACCTCGACTTCGAGGCCCTCGTCGCCACCCCGGACATGATGAAGTCGCTCGGACGGCTCGGAAAGGTCCTCGGCCCCCGCGGCCTCATGCCGAACCCGAAGGCCGGCACGGTCACCTTCGACGTCGGCAAGGCCGTCAAGGAGCTGAAGGCCGGCAAGATCGAGTTCCGCGTCGACAAGACGGCGATCGTCCACTGCCCGGTCGGCAAGCTCTCGTTCGCGGACGAGGCCCTCGTGGAGAACACGGAGGCCCTGATCGGGGCGATCCAGAAGGCGAAGCCGGCCGCCGCCAAGGGGAAGTACGTGAAGTCGATCTTCCTCGGCTCGACGATGGGGCCGAGCGTGCCGGTCGACCCCGCGGTCGCCGACAAGGTCGCCGGGAGGGCCGCGTGAACCGCACCGAGAAGACCGACGCCATCGCGCAGATGACGGAAGCGCTGGGGAGCGCTCCCCACGCCTTCCTCATCGACTTCCAGGGGATCTCGGTCCCCGACGTCACCGAGCTGCGCCGGCAGGTCCGCGCCACCGGCTCGGAGTACGTCGTCGTCAAGAACACGCTCGCCCTGCGCGCCATCAAGGACGCCCCGATCGGCGCGCTCTCCGAGCACTTCACCGGCATGACCGCGGTCGCCTGGTCGAAGACCGACATCGTCCAGCTCGCGAAGGTCCTCCACCAGTTCGGGAAGACGAACCCGAAGATCCGGGTGAAGGCGGCGCTCGTCGAGGGACGTCCGGTCCCGGCTGCGGCCCTCGAGTCGCTCGCCAGCCTCCCGACGCGCCCCGAGCTCGTGGCGAGGCTCCTCGGCCTCATGCAGTCCCCGGTGCGCCGCCTCGTCACCGTCCTCTCGTCCCCGCAGCGCAAGCTCGCGATGACGATCTCGGCCGTGGCCGAGAAGAAGAGCGCCGCGGCCTGAGGCCGGGCGTCCGCAACCCATCCACAGAAACGCGCACGCGCGAAGAGACAAGGAGTACGAAATGGCCCTTTCCGTCGAGCAGTTCGTCAGCGAAGTCGAGGGGATGTCCGTCCTCGAGCTCAACAACCTCGTCAAGGCCCTCGAGGAGAAGTTCGGCGTCTCCGCGGCCATGATGGCCGCCCCGGCCGCCGCCGCCGCCCCGGCCGCCGCCGCCGCTCCCGCCGAGGAGCAGACCGAGTTCACCGTCACCCTCAAGGAGGCCGGCGGCAACAAGATCAACGTCATCAAGGCGGTCCGCGAGGTCAACTCCTCCCTCGGCCTGAAGGAGGCCAAGGACCTCGTCGAGAACCTCGGGGTCCTCAAGGAGTCCGTCTCGAAGGACGAGGCGGCGGCCATCAAGAAGAAGTTCGAGGAGATCGGCGCCAAGGTCGAGGTCAAGTAGTCCGAGTCCGGCGTGTCCCCAACGGGAGACCGTCCGGTGACGAACGTCGATTCCCCGGGGGGCCGGCTCGTCCGGCCTCGCGGGGATCGCGCCGTCTCGCCGGGCGGTATTTCCCTCTTTCCGCGTCACCCTCTTCCCGGATGAAGGGAGCCCGCTCGAATGGCTGACCGCATGCTCGCCCCGAGGCAGACCGCCCGGCACGATTTCGGCAAGATCAAGACGTTCCTGCCCCTGCCGAACCTGATCGACGTCCAGAGGCGGTCCTACGAGGACTTCCTCCAGATGGACCTCCTCCCGCACGAGCGGGACGACGTCGGTCTGGAGGCCGTCTTCCGCGGGGTTTTCCCCTTCTCCGACTTCCGGGAGACGTGCGCGCTCGAGTACGTCTCGTTCCGGATCGGCGACTGGGCCTCCCGGAGCGGGCGGCTCGAGGGGATCCAGCACCTCCGGTTCACCTGCGAGCACTGCGGCGAGACGGTTCGGGTGAAGGACCCGCGGGCGAACACGGTGGAGTGCCAGGCCTGCGGCCATCCGAACCCGAGCAAGGTGACGATCGACGAGGTCTGCGGCACCCCGGTGGAGCTCCGGCTGCCCTTTACGGTCGCCGAGTGCCAGGAGCGAGGGCTCACGTACGCGGTCCCCCTGAAGGTCACTTTCCGGCTGAAGGTCTTCGACAAGGAGAACGCCCCGACGGGGAAGAGCGCCCCGAAGGAGTGGCCGATCCGGGACATCAAGGAGGAGGAGGTCTACTTCGGAGACATCCCCCTCATGACGGACAACGGGACCTTCATCATCAACGGCACGGAGCGCGTCATCGTCTCGCAGCTCCACCGCTCGCCGGGCGTCTTCTTCACCCGCGAGGGGGCCCACACCCTCATCGGCAAGATCATCCCGTACCGCGGCTCCTGGGTGGAGTTCGAGATCGACTCCAAGGGCCTCTTCGGCGTCCGGATCGACCGGAAGCGGAAGTTCCCCGGGACGGTCTTCCTCCGGGCGCTCGGCCTCGAGAGCGACGAGCAGATCCTCAAGAAGTTCTACTCCGCCGTCGGCCTGACGTTCGACAAGGGGAAGGCGCACCTCGTCCTCCCGCCCGACGTCCTCGCCAAGGAGGAGATCCGGCAGAAGCACGTCCGCGGCGTCCGGAAGGACGGGCGGATCCTCGCCGACGTCAAGCTCACCGCCGACCAGCGGGAGCAGCTCGCCTCGGGAAAGAGCGTCACGGTCACGGCCGACCCGGCCAAGCTCGGCCGGATCCTCTTCGCCGTCGACGTCGTCGACCTCTCCTCGGGCGAGGTCCTCTACGAGGCCGGCACCGAGGTCCCCGACGACCTCGCGACGGTGATGACGGAGAAGCAGTCGACGCCCGTCGAGGTCCTCTTCCCCGAGTGGGAGCCGATCGGCGAGACGCTCATCGCCACTCTTCGCAAGGACTCGGTCAAGACGAAGCGCGAGGCGCTCCTCGAGATCTACAAGCGGATGCGCCCTGGCGACCCGCCGACCGACGAGAGCGCGAAGAACCTCTTCGTCGGGATGTTCTTCGACCCGCGCAAGTACGACTTCTCCCGCGTGGGCCGCTACAAGTTCAACATCCGGATGGGCCTCTCGACCTCGCTCGAGCAGAAGACGCTCTCGTCCGACGACTTCTACGTCGTCATCGACGCGCTCCTGAAGCTCCGGAAGGACATCGGGAAGACCGACGACATCGACAACCTCGGCAACCGCCGCGTCCGCTGCGTCGGCGAGCTCCTCGAGAACCAGTTCCGCATCGGCCTCGTGCGCATGGAGCGCGCGATCAAGGAGAAGATGTCCGTCCACCAGGACATCGACTCGGCGATGCCCCACGACCTGATCAACTCCAAGCCGGTCATCGCGGCCATCAAGGAGTTCTTCGGGTCGTCGCAGCTCTCCCAGTTCATGGACCAGACGAACCCCCTCTCCGAGGTGACGCACAAGAGGCGCCTCTCGGCCCTCGGGCCGGGCGGCCTCTCCCGCGAGCGCGCCGGGTTCGAGGTCCGCGACGTCCACGCCACGCACTACGGCCGCATCTGCCCGATCGAGACTCCGGAAGGGCCGAACATCGGCCTCATCTCGTCGCTGTCGTGCTACGCGCGGATCTCCGAGTACGGCTTCATCGAATCGCCCTACAAGAAGGTCCGCCAGGGCTGCGTTCTCGAGCACTTCGAGATCTTCACCGTCGGCGACTCGGGCTGGAAGAAGGGCGCGATCGTCGAGGCCTCCGAGCTCGAGGCGACGAACGCGAAGCTGAAGAAGGCCGGGAAGAGGCTCGCCGTGGGCCGCCCGACCGCCTTCTACCTCCCGGCCTGGGAGGAGGAGGACTACGCGATCGCGCAGGCGAACGAGCCGCTCGAGGCCGACGGCCGCTTCGTGAACGACCGTGTCCAGGTGACGCTCCAGGGCGAGTTCAGCGCGAAGCCGCGGGAGACGGTCGACTTCATGGACGTCTCCCCGAAGCAGCTCGTCTCCGTCGCCGCCGCGCTCATCCCGTTCCTCGAGCACGACGACGCGAACCGGGCCCTCATGGGCTCGAACATGCAGCGGCAGTCCGTGCCGCTCCTCCGCACCGAGCCGCCGATCGTCGGCACCGGGCTCGAGGGCGTCGTCGCCCGCGACTCGGGCGCGGTCGTCCTCTGCAAGAGAGACGGCATCGTCGACACGGTCGACGCCCGCCGGATCATCGTGAGGGTCGAGGGGATCGGCCCCGACGGCAAGCCCCGGGAGTTCGGGGCGGACATCTACCCGCTCCTGAAGTTCCGCCGGTCGAACCAGAACACCTGCATCAACCAGAAGCCGATCGTCGAGGAAGGCCGGCGCGTCCGGGCGGGCGAGGTCCTCGCCGACGGGCCCTGCACCTCCGGGGGCGAGCTCGCCCTCGGCCGGAACATCCTCGTCGCCTTCATGCCGTGGCGCGGCTACAACTTCGAGGACGCGATCCTGATCTCCGAGAAGATGGTGAAGGAGGACTACTACACCTCCATCCACATCGAGGAGTTCGAGATCGAGGCCCGGGAGACGAAGCTCGGCCCCGAGGAGATCACGAAGGACATCCCGAACGTCTCCGAGCACGCGCTCCGGGACCTGGACGAATCCGGGATCATCCGGATCGGCGCGAACGTCAAGCCGGGCGACATCCTCGTCGGCAAGGTCACGCCGAAGGGCGAGACCCAGCTCACTCCCGAAGAGAAGCTCCTCCGGGCGATCTTCGGCGAGAAGGCCGGCGACGTCCGCGACGCCTCGCTCAAGTGCCCGCCGGGCATCGAGGGCGTCGTCGTCGACGTGAAGATCTTCACCCGCAAGGACGACGAGAAGCAGAAGGACGTCCGGGCCAAGCAGATCCTCGACGAGGAGATCGGGTTCCTCAACAAGGACGCCGAGGACGAGATCCGGATCGTCCGGACGGAGGCCAAGGAGAAGATCGAGCGGCTCCTCGAGGGCCGCACGGTCCTCGAGGACGTCGTCGACCCGCAGGGGAACGTCCTCGTGGCGGCGAACCACAAGTTGACGGTCGAGAAGATCGGGATGATGGGGCCGCGGCTCCTGAAGAGCCTGAAGCTCCGCGACGAGGAGATCAAGGACACCGTCCGGCTCGTCCTCCAGCGCGCCGACTCGCAGGTCGACGTCATCCGCAAGGTGGCGGCCGACCGGGTCACCCTCCTCTCGAAGGGCGACGAGCTCGCCCCGGGCGTCAACAAGACCGTCAAGGTCTACGTCGCGATGAAGCGCAAGCTCCAGGTCGGCGACAAGATGGCCGGCCGCCACGGGAACAAGGGCGTCATCAGCCGGATCCTCCCCGAGGAGGACATGCCGTACCTGCCGGACGGCACGCCGGTCCAGATCGTCCTGAACCCGCTCGGCGTCCCGTCGCGAATGAACGTCGGCCAGATCCTCGAGACTCACCTCGGGTGGGCGGCGCAGGCCCTCGGCCTGAGCATCGCCTCGCCCGTCTTCGACGGGGCCTCCGAGGAGGAGATCCGGGCGCTCCTCGAGAAGTCGAACCTGCCGCGGAGCGGGAAGACCGAGCTCTACGACGGGATGACGGGCGACCGGTTCGAGCAGAAGGTCACCGTCGGCTACATCTACATGCTCAAGCTGTCCCACCTCGTCGACGACAAGATCCACGCCCGCTCGATCGGCCCCTACTCGCTCATCACGCAGCAGCCCCTCGGCGGCAAGGCGCAGTTCGGCGGCCAGCGGTTCGGCGAGATGGAGGTCTGGGCGCTCGAGGCGTACGGGGCGGCCTACACGCTCCAGGAGCTCCTCACCGTCAAGTCCGACGACGTCGAAGGGCGCTCCCGCGTCTACGAGGCGATCGTCAAGGGCGAGGTCCCCGAGGAGCCCGGCCTCCCCGAGTCGTTCAACGTCCTCGTCCGCGAGCTGCAGTCGCTCTGCCTCGACGTCGAGCTCCTGAAGGTCTGAGGAGGGAACTGATGACCATGGACACCTTCGGCGCGTCCCCCCTCTCGCCCGCCGTCCCGGCCTTCCGCGGCCCGGGCCCGCGGGACTTCAACGCGATCAAGATCGCGCTCGCGAGCCCCGAGAAGATCCGCTCCTGGTCCTTCGGCGAGGTCACGAAGCCGGAGACGATCAACTACCGGACCTTCAAGCCGGAGCGCGACGGCCTCTTCTGCGCGAAGATCTTCGGGCCCATCACGGACTGGGAATGCCTCTGCGGCAAGTACAAGCGGATGAAGCACCGGGGCGTCGTCTGCGACAAGTGCGGCGTCGAGGTGACGAAGTCCAAGGTCCGTCGCGAGCGGATGGGCCACATCGAGCTCGCCGCCCCGGTCTCGCACGTCTGGTTCTTCAAGGGCCTCCCGAGCCGGATCGGGCACCTCCTCGACCTGACGCTTCGCGACCTCGAGCGGATCCTCTACTTCGAGGCCTACGTCGTCGTCGACCCGGGCCCGCTGGACGAAGAGGAGAAGATCTCCGAGAAGTCCCTCATCACCGAGGAGCGCTACCGCGACCTGCGGGGCAAGTACGGTCCCGACGCGTTCGTCGCGAAGATGGGCGCCGAGGCGATCCAGGAGCTCCTCCAGCGCGTCAACATCGACGACCTCGCCGACGAGCTCCGCCTCATCATGAAGACGGAGACCTCCGCGTTGAAGCGCCTGAAGGCCGCCAAGCGCCTGAAGGTCGTCGACGCGTTCCGCCGCTCCGGGCACCGGCCCGAGTGGATGATCCTGAACGTCATCCCGGTCATCCCGCCCGAGCTGCGGCCCCTCGTGCCGCTCGACGGCGGCCGTTTCGCCACGTCGGACCTCAACGACCTCTACCGGCGCGTCATCAACCGCAACAACCGCCTCAAGAAGCTCCTCGAGCTCCGCGCGCCGGAGGTCATCGTCCGCAACGAGAAGCGGATGCTCCAGGAGGCGGTCGACGCCCTCTTCGACAACGGCCGCCGCGGCCGCGTCCTGAAGGGGACGAACAACCGCCCGCTGAAGTCGCTTTCCGACACCCTCAAGGGGAAGTCGGGCCGCTTCCGCCAGAACCTCCTCGGCAAGCGCGTCGACTACTCGGGCCGGTCCGTCATCGTCGTCGGGCCCGAGCTGAAGCTCCACCAGTGCGGCCTCCCGAAGCGGATGGCCCTCGAGCTCTTCAAGCCCTTCATCTACCGGCGCCTCGAGCAGAAGGGGCTCACCTCGACGATCAAGATGTCGAAGGAGCTCGTCGAGGCCGCGCCGAACGAGGTGTGGGACGCCCTCGAGGAGGTCATCAAGGAGCACCCGGTCCTCCTGAACCGCGCGCCCACGCTCCACCGCCTCGGCATCCAGGCGTTCGAGCCGGTCCTCATCGAGGGCAAGGCGATCAAGATCCACCCGCTCGTCTGCGCGGCGTTCAACGCCGACTTCGACGGCGACCAGATGGCGGTGC
>CAYVPO010000096.1:0-13853 GCA_964453825.1 uncultured Holophagales bacterium | reverse complement strand
CCGAGCGGCTTCGTCAGCCAGAGCGAATCACCGGGCCGTGCGCCTCCCTTCGTCAGGAGCCGACCGGTCTCGCCGAAGCCGACGACGCAGAGCCCGTACTTCGGCTCCTTGTCCTTGAACGAGAGCCCTCCGGCGATCACGGCACCCGCGGACCTCACGACGTCCGCTCCTCCGCGGAGGAGCTCGGCGAGCGTCGCGGCGGAGAGCTGCGGCGGGAACGCGACGAGGTTCAGGGCGAGGACGGGCTCGCCCCCCATCGCCCAGACGTCGCTCATCGCGTTCGCGGCGGCGATGGCGCCGAAGTCGTATGGCTCGTCGACGACCGGCGTGAAGAAGTCGGTCGTCAGGATGAGCGCCCGCCCGTCCCCGAGGTCGAGGACGGCGGCGTCGTCCGGCTCGGCGAGCCCGACGAGGACGTCGGGGCGGGAGGCCGCGGGGAAGAGGTCACCGAGGACGCGCAGGACCTGCGCGGTCTGCCCGGGGGGCAGCTTCGACGCTCACCCCGCGCAGGAAGAGAGGCTCGTCAGCTTCCGGAAGACCTCGTCGCTCATCGCTCGCCTCCTTTCCGCGTGGCCGTCGCGGCCCGCCGTCGTTCCATCCGCGCCCGCTCCCTCGCCTCGAGGGCAAGGCCGAAGCCGAAGCCGAAGAGCGCGAGGAGGAGTATGGCGGAGCCGTGCCAGACGAGGACGTGCGAGAGGTGGGTGATGGGGCAGTCGAGGTGGTAGACGCCCTCGGCGAGGAAGCCGGTCCCGGCGCCCGCGAGGAGCCCCGCGAGTCGGGCGCGGAGCGGCGCCGCCCGGAGGACGAGGAGGGCGGCGACGGCGAAGGCCGTCAGGCCGATGAAGCCCTGCAGGCCGGCGCAGGAGGGACCGAAGCTCAGGAGCGGGTCGTCGACCTCCATCCCGCGGCTCGCGCGGCGCGTCGCGGCGGCGAGCGCGACGAGCAGCGCCGCGGCGCCGCCGAGCGCGAGGAGCGCGGCCGGGCGGCCCGGACCCCGCGCGGGAACGGACTCGGCGAGGGCGAGGACGACGAGCCCGGTCCCGGCGGCGATCTCCGCGAGGACGACGCCCCACGTCAGGAGGACGCCCAGCTCGACGGCGTCGGAGCGGAGGCCCCGGAAGGCGAGGACGAGGGGCGCCGCGACGGCGGCCCAGGCGAGAAGCGCGAGCGCGCGTCGCGCGGGCGATGCGAGCGGGCGGACCGGGCGGACCGGGCGGACCGGGCGGAGGTCGCCCTCGATCGCGGCTCGGAGCGCGGGCGGGAGCGGCGTCGGGCTCATCGCGCCCCCTCGCGGGCGAGGAGCTCCCGGAGCTGTCCCATGGCGCGGTGCGACCGAAGCTTGGCGGCCATCGTCGTGACGCCGAGGACGGCCCCTACTTCCTGGAAGGAGAGCCCCTCGACGTGGTGAAGGAGGAGCGCCTCGCGGCGGTCGACGGGGAGCGTTGCGAGCGCGCGCGCGACGAGGTCCCTCGAGGCGAGCGACTCGGCCTCGGCCGGGACGGGGAGGTCGGGCAGCTCGTCGGCCGGGAGCTCCTCGTTCCGGCCGCGCCTGCGATCGGTGCGGCAGGCCATCAGGAAGACGTTGTGCGCGATGGCGTAGACCCACGCCTTCGCGGAGCGCGTCGGGTCGTACGTCTGCCGCGCGCGGTGGACGTGGAAGAAGGTCTCCTGGAGGAGGTCGTCCGCGCGGGCCGCGTTCCGCGTGAGCGAGGCGAGGAACGCCCTCACGGGGCCCGCGAGCTCTCCGTAGAGGCTCTCGAAGGCGGACTCGTCCCCGGCCTGGTAGGCGACCATCAGCTTCGCCAGCCTCTCTCGTGCGTCGTTCGCGGACAACGGGCGGATCGTATCGGGCGGGACCGTCTCCGGGGAAATCGCGGCCCGCCCGCCGTCACCCGACGCTCACTCGCCAGTCACCAGCCGTTCACCAGGGGTTCGTCACGTGGCAGGCGGCGCCGTTCTTCGCGAGGTACTCCTGGTGGTACTCCTCCGCGGGCCAGAACGTCTTCGCAGACTCGACGAGCGTGACGATCTTCCGCTCGCCGAAAGCCTTCCTCTCGCGCAGCCCGGCGAGGACCTCGTCGGCGACCTTCCGCTGCTCCTCGTTCGCCGTCCAGATCCCCGAGCGGTACTGGTCGCCGACGTCGGGCCCCTGGCGGTTCAGCTGCGTCGGATCGTGCATCGCGAAGAACGCCTCGACGAGGCGGCGGTAGCTGATGCGGTTCGCGTCGTAGACGACCTTCACCGTCTCGGCGTGCCCGGTGTCGCCGTCGCAGACCTGGCGGTAGGTCGGCTTCTCCGTCCGGCCCTGCATGTAGCCGCTCGTCGCCTCGAGGACGCCCGGCCCGCGCGAGAACCAGTGCTGGACGCCCCAGAAGCAGCCGGCGGCGAAGTAGGCCGTCTCGGCCTTCACGGGGCGGCTCTCCGGAGGGACGGGCGCTCCCTTCTCGAGGAACGTCAGCGAGGCGGAGTTCAGGCAGTGGCGCTCACCCGTCGGCGCGGGGCCGTCCTCGAAGACGTGCCCGAGGTGGGCGCCGCAGCGGGCGCAGTTGATCTCGACCCTCTCCATGCCGTGAGACGAGTCGGTCGTCCGCGTCACGTGCGACGGATCGAACTCCCGGAAGAAGCTGGGCCAGCCCGTCCCCGAGTTGAACTTATGCTCGCTCGAGAAGAGTGGGAGGCCGCAGACGACGCAGAGGTACGTCCCCTCCTTCTTGTTGTCGAGGAGGTTCCCGCAGAACGGGGCCTCCGTCCCGGCCTTCTGCGTCACGCGGTACGACTCGGGGGAGAGCTTCTTCGCGAGGACGGCGACCTCCTCGCGGGAGAGGGGCGTGACGTCGTAGCCGGACTTCGAAAGGACCGTCTTCATCTTCTCCCCCTTCTCGGGATTCGTTTCCTTTCCGGCCGGGGGCCCCGCGAGCGAGCGCGACGGGCCGCAGGCGGCGAAGCCGGCCGCGAGCGCGAGGCCGACGGCGAGGAGGGCGGCGGCGGACCCCGATCGGCCGGGGGCGGATCGGGGCGGGGGTGCGGCGGGGGTCTCGGGCATCGTCACGCTCCCTTGATGCTCGCAGGTACGCTCCGGTTTCGCGAACGGATCGGTCCCGACCTCATCGAGCGATCCGTTTCCCGGCTCTGAAACCTTTTCGTCGCGCCGGCATCCCGGGAGCAGAAACCCGCGGACCGGCCCGATCGGTCGGCCGAAACGAACGCGGCAGGCGACGCCTGTCGAAAGAGGAGACACCATGAAGAGGAACCGTCCGTCCAACGTCTACCTGTCCGCCCTCGTGGCCGGCCTCGTCGCGAGCTCCGCCCTCGCGGCGGGCTCGCTCCGCGCCGACGAGAAGACTCCGGCCCCCTCGGGGACGCCGGCCGCGACGCAGAAGGACAAGAACGCCTGCGGCGGCCCGAACGGCTGCGGGGGGAAGAAGGCGGGGGACAAGAAGGCCGGGCCCGAGGCGACCGACCGGCACGCCTGCAAGGGGCAGAACGCCTGCAAGGGGAAGGGAGGCTGCAAGACGGAGAAGAACGTCTGTCGCGGCCACAACGCCTGCAAGGGGATGGGCGGCTGCCGGACGGACGGCAAGGCCTCGGCGCAGCCGACCGCGAAGCCGGCCTGATCGAACGGCGCGAGGGCGGCCCCGCGCCGCCGGGCCGCCCGGCGCGCCGGGAGGACGACATGGGAAACCGATTCGGCCTGCCGATGCTCGGCTACGGCGTGGGCCTCCGGACGGTCCACTTCGCCGACCACCTCGGTCGGCCGGGCGCGGCCGACTTCCTCGAGGCGATCACCGAGAACTTCCTCGACACCGGCGGGCGGCCCCTCCACGTCCTCGAGCGGCTCGCGGAGCGGACACCGGTCGTCCTCCACGGCGTCTCGATGAACGTCGGGAGCGTCGACCCGCTCGACCTCGGCTACCTCCGGAAGGTGAAGGCGCTCGCCCGGCGCGTCGACGCGCGCTGGGTGACCGACCACCTCTGCTGGACGGGCGTCGCCGGCCGGAACACGCACGATCTCCTGCCGCTCCCGCGGAACGAGGAGTCGCTCGCTCACGTCGCCGCGCGACTCCGCGTCGTGCAGGACGTCCTCGAGAGGCCGGTCCACCTCGAGAACCCCTCCACCTACCTCGAGCTCGCCTCCTCCACGATCGGCGAGGCCGAGTTCCTCGGCCGCCTCGCCGACCTCTCCGGGTGCGGCCTCCTCGTCGACGTGAACAACGTCTTCGTCTCCTCGTTCAACCACGGCTGGGATGCCGAGGCGTGGATCGACGCGATCCCGGCCGACCGGGTCGTCCAGGTCCACCTCGCGGGGCACACCGACCTCGGGACGCACCTCCTCGACACGCACTCCGACCACGTGAGGGACGAGGTCTGGGCGCTCTACGCGCGGCTCGTCCGGCGCACCGGTCCCGTGACGACGCTCGTCGAGTGGGACGAGGAGATCCCGGCGCTCGACGTCGTCCTCGCCGAGGCGCGAAAGGCTCGGGCCGTGGCCGAGGTCGCCTTCGACAGGCGCGGCGAGCGGGAGGCGGCATGACGGCCGCCGGCCTTCCCCTCGCGCGCTTCCAGGAGTGGATGCAGGCGGTGATCGTCCACCCCGGCGGGGCCGACGCGGGCCTCCGCTCGCGGGCCGCGCGCCGGAACCTCCCGCCGTCGCGGCTGGGCGTCGTCGTCCGCGCGCGCGGCGCGCTCTCGCCCGTCGAGCGTCTCCGGATCTACGCGTCGATGTATCCCCTCCGGACGGTCGAGGCGCTTCGCTCGGACTTCCCGGCCCTCGCGACGCTCCTCGGCGAGGAGAGGTTCGGCGCGCTCGTCTCGGAGTATGTCGCGGCGAACCCCTCCACGAGCTTCACGCTCGCCCGGCTCGGCGACCGTCTCCCGTCGTTCGTCGCCTCGTGGGGGTCGGAGCGCGGACGGGGCCTCCGCGCGGACGTCGCCCGCCTCGAGCGCGCGGCGGCGGTCGTCTTCGACGCGACGGAGGTCGATCTCCTCGACGCCTCCTCCCTCGCCGGCGCGCTCTCGTCGGAGGGGGAGACGCTCCGCCTCGTCGCCGCGCCCGCCTTCGCGCTCCTCTCCGTCCGGCCCGGCGCCGTGGCGGTCCTCGACGCCCTCCTCGACGGAGCTCCGGCGCCGAACCGCGCCGGCCGGGGGCGGACGCACGTTTGCTATTTCCGGCGGGACTTCACCGTGCTTCGCCGCGCGCTCGACCCGGTGCCGGGCCGGCTCCTCGGGGCCCTCGTCTCGGGAACCCCGCTCGGCGAGGCGCTCGCTCGCGTGGCGCGTGGGGGTCGGCGCCCCCCGGCGCCGGTCGTGGCGGGCTGGCTCGCGGAGTGGAGCGCGATCGGCGCCTTCGCGCGGGCCGGGGCTCCCGGCCCGCGTGCCGCGCGCTAGCCCTTCGACTCCTCCGCCGACGCGAAGCGGCGGACGAGGAGGGCGTCGAGCGAGAGCGCCCCCGCCCCGAACCCCGCGAGCGTCCCGAGGAGGAGGAGGTAGAGGAGCTCCACCGCGCCGAAGAGGTCGGAGGCGGTCGCGAGGTCGGCGCGCCGCGCGGTCAGGAGGGCGACGACCATCGTCGCGGCGAGCGGGACGGAGGCGACGCGCGTGAAGAGCCCGGCGAGGAGGAGCGCGCCCCCGGCGAGCTCGACGCCCGCCACGAACGGCGCCTGGAGGTGCGGCGCCGGGATGCCGAGGCTCGCGAAGTAGTCGACGACGCGCGGCAGGTCGTGGAGCTTTCCCCAGCCCGACTGGACGAACACCGTCCCGAGCGCGACGCGCGCCGTGGCGAGCGGGAGCCAGGAAAGGGAAGAGGAAGCGCGGAGGACGAACGAGCGGGCGGCGAGCAGGCGGCGGGTCATCGGATCTCCTTCACGGCTCCGATGCCGGAGGAGGGGCCCCGGTTTCGGCGAGAGCCGCGGGGCCGGCGCGGGATGGCATCATCCCCGCCTCCATGCAGGTCGTCACGGGAGCCTTCGGCTACATCGGCCGGTACGTCGCGCGTGCGCTCCTGGCCCGCGGCGAGAGCGTGCGGACGATCACGACGCACGTCGACAAGCCGAACCCGTTCGGCAAGGCCGTCGAGGCGTTCCCCTACTCCTTCGACGACCCGGAGGCCCTGACGGAGAGCCTCCGCGGCGCAACGGTCCTCTACAACACCTACTGGGTCCGTTTCGACCACGGCGACTCGTCGTTCGAGAAGGCCGTGAGGAACACGGCGACGCTCTTCCGGTGCGCGCGCGAGGCGGGCGTCTCCCGCATCGTCCACGTGAGCGTCACCCGGTGCTCCCTCGACTCGCGTCTTCCGTACTACCGCGGGAAGGCGAGGCAGGAGGAGGCGCTCCTCTCGTCGGGCGTCCCGTTCGCGATCGTCCGCCCGACGCTCGTCTTCGGGCGGGAGGACCTGCTCGTCAACAACATCGCCTGGCTCCTCCGGACCTTTCCCGTCTTCCCTCTCTTCGGCACGGGCTCCTACCGCGTCCAGCCCGTCTTCGCGGGAGACCTCGCCGAGCTGGTGGTCGGGGCGGCGCTCGGCGACCCGGGACGGACGTTCGACGCCGTCGGCCCGGAGACGTTCACGTTCGAGGAGGTTGTTCGCCTCCTGGCCTCGGCTGTCGGTTCCCGGGCGAGGATCGTCCACGTTCCGCCGGCGCTCGGAATCGCCGCCGGCCGCCTCGTCGGCCTCTTCCTCCGGGACGTCGTCCTCACGCGCGACGAGCTCCGCGGCCTGATGGACGAGAAGCTGACGTCGGTGGAAGCGCCGAACGCTCCGACGCGTTTCACCGAGTGGCTCCGGGCCCACCGCGCCGAGGTGGGCGCCGCCTACACCTCGGAGCTCGCGCGTCACTTCCGATGGCGCGACGGAGGGAAGAAGGAGCGAAAGGCCGCTCGGCTCGGGTGAGCCGCGCGAGGCAGGGCGCGCCGCGCCCGCCCTCCTCCCCGGCCCCGGCCGGCGGTCTCGAGCGGAAGGTCTCCCGGCGCTCCGCGCCTCAGGCGTCGATCGCCTTCATCGCCATCTCCGGGTAGCGCGGGCCCGCGGTGAAGCCCTTCGGGGCGACGGCCTCGATCCGCGCGAGGTCGGCGGGGGAGAGCGAGACCCGGAGCGCGCCGACGTTCTCCTCGAGGCGGGCGCGGCTCTTCGTGCCTGGGATCGGGACGACGTCCTTTCCCTGCGCGTGGAGCCAGGCGAGGGCGAGCTGCGCCGGCGTGCAGCCCTTCTCGCGGGAGATCTCCTCGACCTTCGCGACGACGTCGAGGTTCTTCCGGAAGTTCTCTCCCTGGAAGCGGGGCGACATCCGGCGGTAGTCCTCTTCGGGGAGGTCCTCGAAGCGCCGGAAGCGCCCGGTGAGGAAGCCGCGGCCGAGCGGGCTGTACGGGACGAACCCGATGCCCAGCTCGCGGACCGTCGCGAGGAGGCCCTCCTCGGGGTCGCGCGTCCAGAGGGAGTACTCGGTCTGCAGGGCGGAGACCGGGTGGACGGCGTGCGCCCGGCGGATCGTGGCGGGCGAGGCCTCGGAGAGCCCGAGGAAGCGGACTTTCCCTTCCTTCACGAGGTCGGACATCGCGCCGACCGTTTCCTCGATCGGGACGCTCCGGTCGACACGGTGCTGGTAGTAGAGGTCGATCACCTCGACCCCGAGCCGCGCGAGGGAGCCCTCGCAGCACGACCGGACGTACTCGGGCCTCCCGTTCACGCCGAGGAAGGCGCCGTCGGCCCCGCGCATGTTCCCGAACTTCGTCGCGAGGACGACCTCGCCCCGCCGGCCGCGGATCGCCCTGCCCACGAGCACCTCGTTCGTGTGCGGGCCGTACATGTCGGCCGTGTCGAGGAGCGTGACGCCGAGGTCGAGCGCGCGGTGGATCGTCGCGATCGACTCGGCGTCGTCGCGTCCCGCGTAGAACTCCGACATCCCCATGCAGCCGAGCCCCTGGGCGGAGACGGCGAGGCCCTGCGTCCCGAGAGAGCGTGATTCCATGCGCGACCTCCTGCGCGAGCCCGAGGGCGCCATGGCCCTCGCCCGCGCGACGGAAAACTAGCACGCGGGGCGCGGCGACGATCCGACTTCGTCCGTGGCCACGCGGGGCGCCCACCGTGTCATTCGTCCCGACCGGGTCCGCATTGTTGCGGGCATCGCGAGCGCGACCTATCGTTCGAGCCCCATTCCAGCTCCATCGTCTCCCCCGGGGCACGCGCCCGGGGCCTCGTGCCCGAAGGGCAGAAGGAAGACGCCGATGAACGAAACGGTGTATCCGGCCGAAGGCGCGCGACTCGACGGCGCCGGTTCCCGGCCCCGCGGCTCGCGGTCCGCGGCGGTGCTCCTCGCGCTCGCTTGCGGCCTCGCCGTTCCGTCCCCGCGCCTCGCGGCGGGGGCGAATACGTGGACGCCGATCGGCCCCGCGGGCGCGGAGGTGAGGGCTCTCGCGGTCTCGCCCGCGAGCGGGGCGACGATCGCCGCGGGGACGCCGAGCGGATACGCGTTCACGACGAACGGCGGCGCGAGCTGGACCACCGTGTCGACCGGCTACGAAACGAGCGCCCTCGCCTTCGACCCGTCGGACCCGTCGATCGTCTACGCGGCCACGGGGGGCGCCCTCGCCCGAAGCGCCGACGGCGGCGCGACCTACACCCCCGTCCTCCTGGACTCGGCGTATTGCGTCGCGATCGACCCGACGACGCCGCTCGTCGTCTACGCCGGGACGACGGACCACGTCTACAAGAGCGTCGACCGCGGCCTCCACTGGACGCCCGTCTACACGGGCGCCGGGCACAGCTTCGTGAACGCGATCGCCGTCGACCCCGTCGACCCCCGGGTCGTCTGGGCCGGGATGACGTTCGGCGGGCTCCAGAGGAGCACGAACGGCGGAGCGACCTGGAGCGCGGTCTCCGGGTCGGTCCCGATGGGGATCTCGGCGATCGCCGTCCACCCGACGACCTCCTCGACCGTCCTCGTCCTCGGGATGAGCGGCGTGTCGCGGACGACGGACGGCGGGGCGACCTGGACCGGCGTCGCGAGCCTCTGGGGATCCGACGGGGACCTCGTGGCCGACCGGGCCGCTCCCGGCACCTTCTACGCGTCGGGGTCGAACGGTGTCGTTCACACGGCCGACGCCGGCGCCACCTGGAACCACCTCGACGCGGGCCTCACGAACCTCGACGTTCGGGCGCTCGCGATCGACCCGTCCGACCACACCCGCCTCTACGCCGGGACGAACGGAGGAGGCGTCTTCGCGATGACGGTCGGCTCGGGCGGCGCCCCGACGCTCCGGGTCACCTCGCCGAACGGCGGAGAGGTCTGGCAGGCGGGGACGACCCACCCGATCACCTGGACGTCGACCTCCGTCGCGAACGTGAAGATCGAGTACTCGACGACCTCGCCCTGGAACGGGGAGCTCGTCGACCCCGTAACGATCGTGGCGAGCGTCCCGAGCACGGGCTCGTATCCGTGGGTCGTCCCGGATTCGATGTCTCCCGTCTGCCACGTCCGCGTGAGCGACGTCGGCGGCGCGGCGGCGGACACGAGCGACGCACCGTTCCAGATCGTCTCGTGCGGCTTCACGGGGCTGAACCCGCCCTTCTCGCAGTCGTTCGGCGCCGCGGGAGGGCATGCCTCGATCCAGGTGACGTCCACCTCCGGCTGCCCGTGGACGGCCACGTCCGAGGCCCCGTGGGTCGTCGTCACGTCGGGCTGGAGCGGCACCGGCTCCGGCTCGTTCACCTACTCCGTCGCCCCGAACCTCGACCCGTCGCCGCGCACCGGGACGCTCCGGATCGGGACGACGACGTTCACGGTCGAGCAGTCGGGCGGCACGCCCTCGACGGAGGGCGTCCTGTTCGTGCCGGTCGTCCTCGACGTCTTCGGAGTCGCCCCGTCGCACTACACGTCGGAGCTGACGCTGACGAACCGCTCCTCCCGCGACGCCCACGTCCGGCTCGCCTACGCGGGTGCCGGGACGATCGGCGGCGGCTCCGGCTCGGCCACGTTCACGCTGCCGGCCGGCCGGCAGGTCGTCGAGCCCGACGCCCTCGCCTACCTCCTGCGCCTCGGCGCGCCGATCCCGGCCTCGGGGAACCGGGGAGGCACTCTCTCCGTCGGGGTCAGCGGCGTCTCGTCGCTGGCGAAAGTGGCGGCCACGGTGAGGACGACGACCGCCGTCGCGAACGGGCAGGCGGGTCTCGCTTACGGCGCCGTCCCGGTCTGGAAGGCGCTGGCCGGCGCGGCCTGGGTCTGCGGCCTCCGCGAGAGCGCGACGGACCGATCGAACGTGGCGATCCAGAACGCGGGCGGCCCGGCCGACGGGAACGTCACGCTCCGCCTCACGGTCTGCTCCGGCGACTCGCCGGCGCGCGTCGTCCGCCCGGACGAGACCCTTCCGCCCGGCGGGTTCCTGCAGGCCAGCGGCATCCTCGCCCTCCACGGAATGACGAACGGCTACGTGAAGGTGGAGCGCGTCGGCGGCACGGCCCCCTACTACGCCTACGGCGTCGTGAACGACCAGGCGAATTCCGACGGCTCGTTCGTCCCGCCGCAGCCGGCGACGACCGCGCCCGTCTCCTCTCTCACGGTTCCGGTCGTCCTCGAGTCGGGCGTCTACACGAGCGAGCTCGTCGCGACGAACTGGTCGGACCGCGCGCGGACGCTGACGCTCACGTTCGTCTCCGACCAGGTCGGCCTCGCGGGGAACGCCGCCTCGGTGCCGCTCACGCTCGGCGCCGGGTCGCAGGCGATCCTCCCGAACGTCTTCCAGTACTTCCGCGACCACGGCGCCCCGGGGATCGGTGGCGCGGGGAGCGGGTACGTCGGCGCCCTCTTCGTCACGTCGGCGGACGGCGACCTCTCCGGCGTCGTCGTCGGGGCCCGCACGTCCTCGCCCGGGGGCGGCGGCCGCTACGGCCTCTTCTACCCGGCGACGCCGGCGGGCGGCGGCTCCGGCGACTCGGCCTGGATCTACGGTCTCCGGCAGGACGCGGCGAACCGGACGAACCTCGCGATCGTGAACACCGGGGAGGCCGGCGACGGCGAGGACGTCTTCGCCGTCGACGTCTACGACGGGGCGACGGGACAGCTCGTCCACACCGAGAGCGGCCTCACGGTGAGGGCGCGGCGTTGGAGGCAGGAGAACGTCGTCCTCTCGCGGTGGGCGCCGGGCGTCACGAACGGCTACGCGCAGGTGAGGCGGACCTCCGGCGTCAATCCGTTCCTCGCCTACGCCGTCATCAACGACGGCGGCGTCCCCCAGCAGCGGAGTGACGACGGGGCCTTCGTGCCGGCGTCGGACTGATGGGCTTCCGGGCGAAGCGGGACGCCGGGGCAGAATCGGCCGTGACGCTCCGGCTCGGGAGCCGCACGGGCCGGCTGCTCGTCGCGACGCTTCTGCTCGCGTGGTGTCCCGGGGCCCGCGCCGAAGAGCGCTTCAGGCTATCGGGCGACCTCCGTCTCAGGCACACGGCCCTCGTCGGCGTCGGCCTTCGGGACGCCGACCCGAACGCCGACCGGACGTTCCAGCGCGACCGTCTCCGCCTCCGCGCGGACGCGGCGATCGTCGGCCCTCTCCGCGCGACGGCGAGGCTCCTGTGGGAGGGGCGGCATTACGCGAAGCCCGACGGCGCGGCGTGGCCTGTGGCGGGCTTCGAGTCGTGGTACGGCGGGGCGCTCCTCCTCGACCCCCTCTGGGGCCGCTGGCCGCAGTGGAGCGAGCTCCTGATCTCCCAGTGGCCGCTCGACGCCCGCGTGGGCGAGGCGACGAACGTGCAGCGGCTCGGCGCGGGGCTCCTGCTGAAGGTCGCCGAAGGCTCCTCTCTCGCCCTGGACCTCCACCTCCTCCGAGCGGACGAGCGGAGCACGAGGTTCGCGGCCCAGGCCGCGAACCTCGGAGGGGGCCGGAGCCGCGGGCTGTTCGTCACGGGACGCTGGCGCAGGACCTTCGACGCGCGCGTCTCGGCGCACCTCCACGCGGAGTACTTCCGTCCGGGCGATTTCTACGCCGTTCATCGACGCGACGCGTCGTCCTTCGTCCTGGCCGAGCTGAACCTGGCGTTCTGAGGCCGCGTCAAGGGTCGCGACGGCGCGAAGCTATGATGCCCCCGTCTCGGAAAGCGCCCCGGTGAGGACCCCGCTGCCCGCTCTGCGGGGCATCGCGACGGGGCCCGTCCGCGCGGACGGTGAGCCGGCCGGCAGTCCGCAGATCGGGGGAGGGCACGAATGGATTCCATCGACGGGATCGAGGTGAAAACGATCGACGGGACGAGCGAGACGCTCGCGACGTACGCGGGGAAGGCGCTCCTCGTCGTGAACGTCGCCAGCAAATGCGGCTTCACGCCGCAGTACGCGGGGCTCGAGGCGCTCTGGCGGAAGTACCGGGACCGGGGGCTCGTCGTCCTCGGCTTCCCGTGCGACCAGTTCGGCCACCAGGAGCCGGGGAGCGAGGAGGAGATACGGAGCTTCTGCTCCCTCACCTGGGGAGTCACGTTCCCGATGTTCGCGAAGGTGGAGGTGAACGGAGCCGGCGCCCACCCGTTCTTCCGGCACCTGAAGAAGGCGGCCCCCGGTCTGCTCGGGACCGAAGCGGTGAAGTGGAACTTCACGAAGTTCCTCGTCGCCCCGGACGGGAAGACCGTGACGCGCTTCGCTCCGAACGACGCGCCGGAGAGCCTCGAGGCGTCGATCGAGAAGGTGCTCGCCTCCTGAGGCGCCGAACGGCAGAGAGACGGCCGCGTTCGCGCCCGGACGAGGCGAGCAGGTCCGTCAGCCGGTGCCGTCTCCGAGCGTGAACGAGAAGGTCGCGCCGGCGCCGGGCGCGCTTTCGGCCCGGACGGCTCCGCCGTGGCGCTCGACGATGCGCCGGACGATGGCGAGGCCGACCCCGCTCCCTTCGAAATCGCTGTCCGCGTGGAGCCGCTCGAACACCCGGAAGATCTTCTCCGCGTACGCCGGGTCGAAGCCGGCCCCGTCGTCCTTCACGTACCAGGACGTGCGGTCGCCTTCCGAGCGGGCGCCGATCTCGATCCGTCTCCGCGGGTTGTGCGAGGTGAACTTCAGGGCGTTCCCGACGAGATTCGAGAGGACCTGGCGGACGAGGCTCTCGTCGCCCGTGGCGGGAGGAAGCGGGTGAAGAACGACGTCCGTCCGCTCGCGCTCTTCGGCGGGGAGAAGCTCCTCGAGGAGCGACCGGACGAGCGCGTCCATGTCGATCGGTCCGGTCCGGAGCGGCTGGCGGCCGGCCCGCGAGAGGGCGAGCAGGCTCTCGACGAGGCGCGACATCCGGCGGACGTTGCGGCGGATGGCGTCGAGGTGCCGCCGTCCGTCCGAATCCGGGCGGTCCTCGACCTCCCCCTCGAGCATCGCCGCGTAGCCGTCGAGCGCCCGGAGCGGCGCTCGCAGGTCGTGCGACACCGAGGAGGTGAAGGCCTCGAGCTCGGCGTTCAGGTACTCGAGCTGCGCGGTCCTCTCCCGGACCCTCCGCTCGAGGTCGGCGTTCGCCTGGCGAACCGCCTCTTCGGCGCGGACCCGCTCGGTGTCGTCCTCGCAGAACGCCAGGACACGCCCGTCCTCGAGCCGGATCGCCGTGAGGGAGACGTGACGCTGGGCGCCGTCCTTTCGCCGGAGGCGCCAGGCGGTCGTCCGGGAGGGTGCGGACGGCGCCCCCGCCGCGAGGCGGAGGGGCGAGTCGTCGGCCCCTTCGCCGAGCAGGAGCGCGACGTTCGCGCCGAGCAGCTCCACGGCGTCGTACCCGGAGAGGAGGCACGCCGCGGGATTCACGTCGACCAGCCGCCCCGTGTCGTCCGTCACCAGGATCGCCACCGGCGAGCTCCGGAAGTAGCTCCGATAGCGGGCTTCGCTCTCCTGCAGCTCGTGGTGCTTCTTCTC
>CAYVPO010000095.1:0-13960 GCA_964453825.1 uncultured Holophagales bacterium | reverse complement strand
CGGGTCGGGGTGAGGGTGAGCCCCGCGAGGCGGAGCACCTCGCGCAGCCGGAGCAGCTCGATGCGCGTCAGCTCGGCTCCCCAGCGGGGACCGGCGTTCGCAGGAGTTCGCGTCCGGCGCGTCGGCACGCGCGAGGTGTAACATGGGAGGTTTGCCGCGGGCAAGCGGGCCGGGCGCCGAAGGCGGCCCGCCGAAATGGGAAACGCCCTCTCCCCGGCGGGGAGAGGGCGTCGAAAAGGGCTTCGGGAGCGGGTCGGACCTACTTTTCGTCGGCCGGGTACTTCGACGAGACGAGGTTCGGGTAGATCGCCTTCATGAAGTCGAAGAGCTCCTGGGGCTTGACGCTGTCGGCGCGCTTCCAGCCGACGTCGCGGAAACGGTATTCGCCGTTCTCCGTCTTCACGCCCCACTCGAAGCACTCCGTCTGCACGTTCGGCGCCCCCTTCAGGCAGACGAGGAACTGCTCCTTGATCGACTTCGCCGGGAGGATCAGGTTCTTCTTCTCGTCCTTCGCGTCGAGCCAGGCGAGCTTCTCCTCCTTGAAGGAGAGCTTGCCGTCGTTCCAGCGGCTCTTGAAGAGGACGACTCCGTCGTTCCTGCGGACGAGACCCTCCCAGGAGCGATCGGCCTGGGCGGCAAGGTCGACGGGCGGAACCGGCGCCGCAGGAGCCGGCGCGGCCATCGGGGCCGCGACGGGCGCGGCAACGGCCGGCGCCGCGCCGGGCCGCTGCGCCGTCTTCATCATCGCCTCGATGATCGACTCGGGGAGATTCGCCGCCTTGCTGAGGACGATGTCGTCGGCGGTGAGCTGGTAGACGACCGCCTCCGATTCGATCTTCCGCTTGATGAACTCCTCGGAGAGGTTTCCCTTCCAGAGCTTGATGATCTCTTCGAACGGCTTCGGAGCCGGGACCGGGACGGGGGCGGCCTGGGCGACCTCGGCGGGCGGCGGCGGCGGGGCCTCCTGGGAAAGCCCGGGGCCCGGGACCAGGAGCATCGTCGCGACCGCGAAGGCGCCGACCGCGCCGGAGAGCTTCTCGAGGGTCATGGGTGCGTACCTCCTCTGCTCGATCGGGCGCCGGGACCGCCCGGCCGGGCGATTCGCACCCGATCCTCGCTGAGCGCACATTCTCGCTCAGGAACCGACCGAGCGCACGACTTCCTCGCGACCGGGGCCCCTGGCATGCTTCTTCTGTAGGATGCCCGCGATGAAGCACCGCCCCGCAGCTTCGGCACGAGCGCTCCTCGCGCCGGCAACCGCCGCGGACCCTGTTACGGACCGAACCGGCGCACGGCCCCAGGCCGTCGCTCACCGAACGACGAAAACGAAGAAGGAGAGCTCCATGCGTCAGATCGCTTCCCTCGCCCTCGCCCTCGCCCTCGTCGCCGCCCCGGCCGCTCTCGCCGGACCCGACTGCGCCGGCCATGCCAAGGCCGCCTCCTGCTGCGCGAAGAAGGACGGCACGGCCACCGACAAGAAGTGCGACCCCGCGGCCTGCAAGGACGCCAAGGGTTGCACCCACGCCGACAAGGCGAAGTGCGCCGAGGCGTGCGCGAAGAAGGCCGAGGCGCCGAAGCCCGCGAAGAGCTGAGCGCCGACACACGATTCCCGGAGCGGGCCCGGACGCCGTCGGTGTCCGGGCCCGCCACTTCTCCGGCCTTTCCGCGAGCCGGCTCGCGCCTCGCCCCGAGAGAAGATTGCGGGCCGGAGGTCTGAGAAGGAGCGGTGGCGAGGGACCGGTCCGGACGCGGGGCCCGATTCGCGGGCGCGCTCACGCTGCTCGCCGCGCTCGCCCTCCCTGTCTCCGCCCAGCTCCCGTTCGAGGTGATCGGCCTCGGTGACGGGCTTCCCCAGTCGCAGCTCCCGGCGATGGCGCAGGACCGCGACGGGTTCCTCTGGATCGGCACCCTCGGCGGTCTCGCACGCTTCGACGGCAACGCCATCGAGACTTTCTCGACGAAGGACGGCCTCCCGTCGAACTACGTCGAGGAGCTCCTCCTCGACGACGAGGGGACGCTCTGGATCGGCACGGTCGCGGGCGTCGCGCGCTGGCGCGGCCGAAGGCTCGAGCCGTTCCCGGCCGCCGGCACGGCCCGGTGCCGCGCGATCGCGCGGGATGCCGAAGGACGGATCTGGCTCGGAACGGAGGACGGGGTCCTTCGCTGCGAGAAGGAGTCCTGCACCTCGGTCCTCGGCGGGCCGGAGCGCCCGGTCGCCGTCTTCGACGTCCTCCCGACGGCGCGCGGAACGTACGCCGCTACGAACCGCGGCCTCTTCCGGATCGAGGGCTCCGAAGCCTCCCCGGAGGAGGGGCCCCCCGCGCTCGGCGACGGCGGCCGCGCCCTTTCGGAGACACCGGAGGGGCTCTGGCTCGGTACGGCGACGCGCGGACTCTGGCTCCGGACCGGAACGGAGTGGAGACCGGTCCCGCTCATGCCGCGCGGAGGCCGGGCCGTCTTCCGGATCACGCTCGCGCCTTCGGGTACGTTCTACGTCGCGACGAACGACTCCGGGCTCTTCCTCCGCCGTCCCGGGTCGGTTTCGTTCGAGCGCTGGAGCACCGAGAACGGGCTTCCCTCGAACGTCGTCAACTTCGCGTTCGAGGACCGCGAGGAGAACGTCTGGGTCGGGACCGACGTCGGAGGCCTCGCCCGTTTCCGCGGGCAGCTCGTGCGGAACCTCGGTGCGAAGGAAGGGCTTCCGTCCTCCTGCGTTTTCACGATGAGCGAGACGCCGGACGGCGACCTCTGGCTCGGCACGATGCGCGGGGCCGCGAGGCTCGCGCGCGGGGCCGAGCCGCGCGTCGTCGAGGTCGTCGGGGAGGCGGAGGGGCTCGCGAACGAGCTCGTCTTCCGCGCCGAGCGGGGCCCCGACGGCAGCCTCTGGGTCTGGTCCGAGGGGGGCCTCCAGCGCCGACGCCCGGGCGAGGAGCGCCTCGGGCCGGTGGACGAGTCCGGGTCTTCGATCAGCGCCGACGTCTGGGGGTTCGTCTTCGATGAGGACGCACGGCTCTGGGTCGGCAGCCGCCGGGCGGCGGGCGGCCTCGCGGTCCTTCGCCCGGACGGCGCGTGGCGCGTCTTCGACCGCCTCCCGGACGGCTCGCGGATCGACGTGGCGCACGCCCTGGCGCGCCGCCGCGCGGGAGGCGTCTGGGCCGCCTTCGGGAACCGCCTCGCGGCCTGCGACGGTGAGTCGATCGCCCCGCTTCCCGACCCGCCCGCGGCGATGAGCAGCCCCTACGTCAACAAGCTCTTCGAGGACTCGAAGGGGAGGCTCTGGGCCGCCAGCGGCAGCGGGCTCGCGCGCCTCGAGGCGGGCGGGAGCTGGACGCTCCTGACGGACCGCCTCGGAAGCCCTTACGTCTACTTCGTCGGCGAGGACCGGACGGGGACGATCTGGGTCGGGACGACGCGGGGCGTCTACCGTCTCGGCGCGGGAGACGCCGTGACGCCTTTCACGCCGGACGACGGACTCGCCGGCTGGGAGACGAACATCAACGCGTTCCACACCGACCGCGACGGGGTCGTCTGGATCGGCACCGTCGACGGCCTCTCGCGCTACGACCCCGCCTCGCACCGGCCCAATGCGCACCCGCCGCGCGTCGTCGTCGAGTCGGTCCGCCTCCCGGGGCGGACGGTCGCGTTCCCCGACCGCCTCGAGCTCGCCTGGTCGGAGCGGTCGGCCGCCTTCCGCGTCGCGGTCCTCTCGTTCCGCGCCCGGGGACGGACGGCCTACCGCGCCCGCCTCGAAGGGCTCGAGGAGAGCTGGCTCCCTCCGCGCCGCGAGCCGGAGCTCCGCTACACGAACCTCCCCGCCGGCGACCTGACGCTCCACGTCCAGGGAATCAACGAGTCGGGGCTCTGGGGCGAGGTCGTCACGATCCCGATTCGCGTGCATCCCCCCTTCTGGATGGCGGCCTGGTTCCGCGCCGCCGTCCTCCTCGCGCTCGTGGCCGCGATCGCCGGAACGTTCCGCTGGAGGACGCTCGTCCTCCGCCGCCGCAATCGCGAGCTCGAGCGCGTCGTCACCGAGCGGACGGCCGACCTCGCAACCGCGAACGACCACCTGCGGAACGCGCAGGGAGAGATCGCGCGCCTCCTCGAGGCGAGCCCGGCCCCGTCCGAGAACGTCGCGAACTGGTCCCAGACGCTCGCCGCCGACGTCGCGAGCGCGATCGGCGCGGAGCGGATCGGGATCTGGGAGGTTCGGGACGACGACGTCGTCGCCCTCTCCGACGCCGGTCTCGCCCCCCCGGGGATCGACGACGTCCGCTCCTCGATTCCGGGCGCCCCGCGCCCCCTTCCGGCGCAGGACGGCGCGGTCGTCGTGCCGGTCTCCGGGATGAGCTCCGAGCTCCGCGGGGCGCTCCTCGTGCAGGGACCGGCGGTCGTCTGGGGCGAGACCGAGCGGCGGCTCGTGGGCGGGTTCGCGCACCAGCTCGGCGCGGCGCTCGACATGGCCCACATGCGCCGGCAGCTCTCGACGCTCCGAGAGAAGCGGGACGCGACGCTCCGGGAGATGCACGAGCAGGGAATCGCGACGCTCCAGGTCTGCCCTCTCTGCGGCCGCTGCTACGACCAGGCCGCCGAGGAGTGCGCCGTCGACGGCTCCCCGCTCGACACGCCCCGCCCGCTCCCCTACGAGCTCCTCGGCCGGTATCGCTTCGAGCGCATCCTCGGACAGGGAGGAATGGCGACGGTCTTCTCGGCCCGCGACATGCGCCTCGTGCGGGACGTCGCGATCAAGCTGATCCGGCCGGAGCACTTCGGCGACTCCGAGCTCAAGGCCCGATTCGAATACGAGGCGCGGACGATTGCCCGGATCTCGCACCCCGGCGTCATCGGGCTCTTCGACTCCGGCGAGCTCCCCGACGGCACCGCGTTCCTCGTGATGGAGATGCTCCGCGGGCACGACCTCGCGCACGTCCTCCTCGAGTGCGGGACCGGCACGCCGCGGCAGGTCGCCCAGCTCGCGCGCGAGGCCGGCGCGGCGCTCGCGGCCGCGCACGCCGCCGGCGTCGTCCACCGCGACATCAAGCCCGGCAACGTCTTTCTCGCGGACGACCCGGCGGGCTTCCGCGTCAAGATCCTCGACTTCGGCCTTGCCAAGGAGATGGCCCACGAGAAGGGGCTGACCCGCACCGGCATGGTCGTCGGGACCCCGGAGTACATGTCTCCCGAGCAGGTGCACGGCTGGAACCTCGACGCGCGCACCGACGTCTACTCCCTCGGCGCCGTCTGCTACGAGGCGCTCCTCGGCCGGCGCGCGGTCCGCGGCGAGGACCTGGGGCGCATCATGGCGAACGTCATCGACGAGGTCCCGCCCCCCGCTTCGTCCCTCCTCCCGGGAGTCCCTGAGGAAGCGTCCGCGGCCCTCGCGGCGGCGCTCTCGAAGGACGTCTTCGAGCGGCCGTCCGACGTCGCCGCCTGGTCCGAGGCGCTCGCCGCCTCTCTCGAGCGGATGCCGGACGGACTCGCCCCCGGCTGGAAGCTCCTCGACTAGAGCGCCCCTCGAAGAGTCCCGCCTCGAGCCGTTCCCCGCCCCCTCATTCGGGCATATGCTTACAGGCTGCCGGCCGGGGCGGCCCGGAGGCCGGACCCCGCCCGAATCAAGGAGGAATCGATGGGCACCAGAGGACGCGAGATCGTCGGGATCGACGTCGACAAGGTCATCGAGATGCTGAACGCGGCCTACGCGAGCGAGTGGCTCGCGTACTACCAGTACTGGCTCGGCGCGAAGCTGATCAAGGGACCGATGAAGGACGCCGTCGCCGCGGAGCTGACGCTCCACGCGACCGAGGAGCTGAACCACGCGGTCATGCTGGCCGGCCGGATCATCCAGCTCGGCGGCACCCCGCTCCTCGACCCGCACGAGTGGTTCGACAAGAGCCCCTGCGCCTACGACGCGCCGAAGGACCCGTACGTCTCCGTCCTCCTCGACGAGAACATCGCCGGGGAGCAGTGCGCCATCGACACCTACAAGAAGCTGATGGACGCCACCAAGGACAAGGACATGGTGACGTACAACATGGCGCTGACGATCCTCGAGCAGGAAGTCGAGCACGAGGAGGACCTCCAGAGCCTCAAGGAGGACCTCGACCTCCTCTTCACGCGCGGCAGCAAGTAGGCCGTTCCGGACGCTGCCCGAAAGGCCCGATGCCCCGTCCCTGCTGCCGCCGCCGAATCGAGGGCGCTCCGCCCGCGGGCGTCTTCAAGCCCGCCGGGATCCCGGGGCGCCTGCTCGAGGAGGTCGTCCTCGGCCTCGACGGTCTCGAGGCGCTCCGCCTCGCCGACCTCGAGGGGCTCTACCAGGAAGAGGCGGCGGCTCGGATGGGGGTCTCGCGGGCGACGTTCGGGAGAATCGTCGCGGACGCCCGGCGGCGCGTCGCGGAGGCGCTCGTCGAGGGAAAGCTCCTCCGGATCGAGGGGGGGCCGGTGTCGGACGCTTCGGAACGTCCCGAGTCCGGCCCGTCTCCCGCCCGGCCGAAACGATGAGCGTCCCCCGCGTCCGGCTCGCCCATCTCCCGACGCCGGTCGAGGAGCTGCCGCGCCTCTCCGAAGTTCTCGGCGGCCCGCGGCTCCTCGTCAAACGCGACGACCTGACCGGCCTCGCGCTCGGCGGCAATAAGACCCGCAAGCTGGAGTTCCTCGTCGCCGAGGCCGAGGCGTGCGGCGCCCGGACGCTCGTGACCGCCGGGGCGTTCCAGTCGAACCACTGCCGGCAGACGGCCGCCGCGGCCGCCCGCTTCGGCCTGGGCTGCGTCCTCGTCCTGACGGGCGAGACGCCCTCCTCCGCGACCGGCAACCACCTCCTCGACCTCCTCTTCGGCGCTCGCGTCGTCCCGGTCGAGGATCGCGCCGACCGGGACCGCGTTCTCGCGGAGACGGTCGCCTCGCTCTCGGCGGAGGGCGCGGCGCCCTACCTCGTCCCCTACGGCGGGAGCAGCCCGACCGGCGCGCTCGGCTACGCGTTCGCGATGGAGGAGCTCCTCGCCCAGGGCGTCGACGCCGACTGGGTCGTCTTCGGCACGTCGAGCGGCGGCACGCACGCGGGGCTCGTCCTCGGCCAGCGGCTCTTCGGCTACCGGGGAAAGGTCCTCGGGATCAGCATCGACGAGCCCGAGGCGTGGCTGAAGAAGCACGTCTCGGACCTCGCGGCCGACGCGAGCGAGCTGCTCGGCCCGCGCGTCTCCTTCTCCCCCGCCGACGTCCTCGCCGACGACCGCTACTGCCGCGCCGGCTACGGTGTCCTGACCGACCTCGAGCGGGAGGCGATCCGCCTCTTCGCGCGGCACGAGGGGATCCTCCTCGACCCCGTCTACACCGGGCGGGCCGCGGGAGGGCTGATCGACCTCGTCCGGAACGGGACCTTCCGGACCGACGAGCGGGTCCTCTTCTGGAACACCGGCGGCCAGCCGGCCCTCTTTTCCGGGAAGTACCAGACCGCCCTCCTGTCCTGACGGCTCCCGTCTCGCGCCGAAACGAAACCCGACGCCCGTTCAGGCGTAAACGACTCTGGAGTGAGCAGCATGCCAGCGACAAGACGTCTCTCCCCCGCCACCACGGCCTCCGCCGCGGCGCTCCTTCTCGCCCTCTGCGTTTCCGCCGCCCCTGCCCGTGCCGAGAACGCCCTGTGGCTCCGAGCGGCGGCGATCTCCCCGAGCGGGACGACGGTCGCGTTCAGCTATCGGGGCGACCTCTGGACCGTCCCGGTCTCCGGGGGCTCCGCCACGCCGATCACCGTCGCCGCGGCCTACGACACCGCGCCGGTCTGGTCGCCCGACGGGAAGCAGATCGCGTTCGCCTCCGACCGGTACGGCAACTTCGACGTCTTCGTCATGCCGGCCGCCGGAGGTGAGGCGAAGCGTCTCACGTTCCACTCCGCCGACGACACGCCGACGAGCTTCACGCCCGACGGAAAGGCCGTCCTTTTCAGCTCGGCCCGCCTCGACTCGGCGAAGAACGTCCAGTTCCCGACCGGCGCTCAGCCCGAGCTCTACCAGGTGGCCCTGACGGGCGGGATGCCGACGCAGCTCCTCTCCACGCCGGCCCTTTACGCGACGTGGGACAGGGCCGGCGAACGCCTCGCCTACTCCGACGTGAAGGGCTACGAGATGGAGTGGCGCAAGCACGACACCTCGTCGTTCGCGCGCGACGTCTGGGTTTTCGAGAAGAAGAGCGGGAAGCACACGCGACTGACCTCGTTCGGCTTCGACGACCGCCAGCCCGTCTGGTCCCCCGACCAGAAGTCGCTCTTCTACCTCTCCGAGAAGAGCGGCACGTTCAACGTCTGGAAGCTCGACCTCGAAAGCCCGGGCAAGCCGGTCCGGGTGACGACGCACAAGACGCACCCCGTCCGCTTCCTCTCCGCCTCCTCCGGGGGCGACCTCTGCTACACGTGGGACGGCGAGATCTGGGTCCGCCCCGCGGGCGCGAACGAGAGCCGGAAGCTCTCCGTCGCCGCCGCCGCCGACCGACGCGACCTCGAGGTCGCCCCCGTCGACGTCGCCTCCGACGCGAACGAGCTCGAGCTCTCTCCGAACGGCAAGGAGGTCGCCTTCGTCGCCCGCGGCGAGGTCTTCGTCGCCTCGGTCGAGCACGGGACGACCCGCCGCATCACCGACACCCCCGGCCAGGAGCGCTCCGTCAGCTTTTCGCCCGACGGGAAGAGCCTTCTCTACGCCGGCGAGCGCGACGGCAGCTGGAACGTCTACCGGACCGACCGGATCGACCCCGAGGAGACCGCCTTCTTCAACGCCACCGCGCTGAAGGAGTCGGCGGTCGTCGCGACGCCGGCCGAGGAGTTCCAGCCTGCCTTCTCGCCCGACGGCAAAGAAGTCGCCTATCTCGAGGAGCGGACGACGCTCAAGGTCCAGAACCTCGCCACCGGCAGGAGCCGCGTCGTCCTCCCGGGCGACATGAACTACTCCTACGCCGACGGTGACCAGTGGTACCAGTGGTCGCCCGACGGGAAGAGCTTCGCCGTCCAGTTCCTCAGCCCCACCCGCTGGTCGGGCGAGGTCGGCATCGTCGACGCCGCCGGCGGCAAGCCGGTCTTCAACGTCACCCGGAGCGGCTACGAAGAGGAGGCGCCAAAGTGGGCCCGGAAGGGCGAGGTCCTCTTCTGGGCCTCCGACCGCTTCGGGACGCGCCAGCACTCCGGCTACCCGCGCGAGCAGGACGTCTTCGCCGCCTTCCTGACCAGGAAGGCCTGGGACCGCTTCCACCTCGACGAGGCCGCCTACGCGCAGCTCCTCGAGAAGGAGAAAGACAAAGAGAAGGGGGCGGACGAGAAGAAGGGCAAGGACGCCGACACAGGGAAGGACGGGAAGAAGGTCGCGGGCAGGGTCGCGGAAAAGAAGGCCGACGGCGACGTGAAGCTCCCCGACCCGGTCGCCTTCGAGCTCGACGGCCTCGACAAGCGGATCGCGCGCCTCTCCCTCCACTCCGCGAGCCTCGACGACGCGGCGCTGACACCCGACGGCGAGACGCTCGTCTACCTCGCCCGCTTCGAGAAGGGGGCCGACCTCTGGAAGTACGTCCCGCGGAAGGAGGAGGCCAAGCTCGTCGCGAAGCTCGACGCCGAGCGGGGCGCCCGCCTCCGCCTCGACCCCGAGGGGAAGAAGGCGATCGTCCTGGCCGACGGAAAGCTCTCCTCGATCGACCTCGACTCGGGAAAGGCGACGCCGATCAAGGCCTCCGCGAAGGTCGAGCTGAAGGCCGCCGAGGAGCGCGCCGCCCTCTTCGAGCACGCCTGGCGCCAGACCCTGAAGAAGTTCTACGTCGAGAACCTCCACGGCGTCGACTGGCCCGCGATGAAGACGGCGTATGCCCGCTTCCTCCCCCACGTCGTCGACAACCGCGACTTCGCCGAGCTGATCTCCGAGATGCAGGGCGAGCTGAACGCCTCGCACACGGGCGGCCGCTATCGCCCGCAGCGTCGCGACGCCGACGTCACCGCCTCGCTCGCGTTCTTCCCCGACTCCGCCCATACGGGGGAGGGCGTCAAGGTCCTCGAGGTGATCGAGGGCAGCCCGCTCACGAAGGCCGGGACGAAGGTCGCCGCCGGGACCGTCATCACCTCGATCGACGGCGCCCCGATCGCCGCCGGCGCGAACTGGTACCCGATGCTCAATCGGAAGGCGGGCCAGCCGGTCCGCCTCGGCCTCCTCGACCCGAAGGACGGGAAGAAGTGGGAGGAGACGGTCAAACCGATCGCCCCCGGCGAGCAGCAGGCCCTCCTCTACGACCGCTGGGTGAAGTCCCGCCGCGCCGAGGTCGAGCGCCTTTCGGGCGGCCGCCTCGGCTATGCCCACATCCGCGGCATGAACGACGGCGCCTACCGCGAGATCTTCGAGGAGATCTTCGGCCGCGCCGTCGACAAGGATGGAATCGTCCTCGACACCCGTTTCAACGGCGGCGGCAACCTCGTCGAGCCGCTCACGGTCTTCCTCACCGGGCAGGTCTACTACCGCGCCGTCCCCCGCGGCCGGCAGATCGGCGTCGAGCCCGGCAACCGCTGGACGAAGCCCTCCATCGTCGTCATGAACGAGGGGAACTACTCCGACGCGCACTGCTTCCCGACGGCCTACAAGGCCCTCGGCATCGGCGAGACCGTCGGCATGCAGGTCCCCGGCACCTGCACCTCCGTCTGGTGGGAGCGCCTCCAGGACAAGACCCTCACCTTCGGCATCCCCGAGGTCGGCTACCTCGACCCCTCGGGCGACCTGACCGAGAACAAGCACCTGAACGCCGACCACGAGGTCGACAACGACCCCGCCCTCGAGCCCACGGGCCGCGACCAGCAGCTCGAGAAGGCCGTCGAGGTGCTGATGAAGAAGGTGCCGAAGAAGTAGCCCTCGGGACCGGTGCGCTGCGAGCGGTGCTCGCGGCGCGCCGGCCCCGGCTCAGTACTGCGACCCGAGGATCGCGTAGAACCACTCGAGGAGCCGGTAGCCGAGCCCCCGGTCCTTCCACTCCTCGAGCGTGATGCGGTGCGAGTGCGCCAGGTCGCTCTCGAACGTCTCGAGCATCGCGCGCGCGAACTCCCGGTCGAAGACGTGGACGTTCGACTCGTAGTTCCATGTGAAGGATCGGTTCGTGACGTTCGTCGAGCCGACGCTCCCCCACGTCCCGTCGACGGCCATCGTCTTCGCGTGGAGGCGCGCCTTCTGGTACTCCCAGATCTCGACCCCCGCCTCGAGGAGGCTCGTGTAGTCGTTCCGCCCGGCGTAACGGACGATCGCGTGGTCGGTGTGCGGCCCCTGGAGGAGGAGCCTCACCCTCACGCCCCGCTTCACCGCCTCGACGAGGGCGCGGCGGGCGGTCCGGTCGAGGACGAAGTAGGCGCTCGTCAGGTCGATGCTCTTCGTCGCGGAGCCGACCGCGACGAGGAACGAGAGGCGGGCCGGGTTCGAGTCGAAGCCCGGCGTCGAGTCCATCACCTGGCAGACGGCCTCGCCGGCGTGACCGTTCGTCGGGTAGAGTGCTCGCCCGGTGAGGAGCTCGTCCGTCGCCTCCAGCCAGGCGCGTCCGAACGCCGCCTGGAGCTGCCGCGCCACGGGCCCCTCGACGCGGACGACCGTCTCGCGCCAGCGGCCGGGCCCGTCCGCGTCTCCCAGCCACTCGTCGGCGATGCAGACGCCGCCGACGAACCCGACGCGCCCGTCGACGACGAGGACCTTCCGGTGCGTCCGGAGGTGGATCTTCCGAAGCGTCTTCACCGAGAGCGGGCGGAAGAAGACGACCGAGGCGCCGGCTTCCTCGAGGAGCCGCTCGTTCTCCTCGCCGAACCCGGCCGAGCCGATCGCGTCGAGGAGGAGCCGGACGGAGACGCCCGCCCGCGCGCGCTCCGCCAGTGCGGCGGCCATCTCCCGAGCGATCTTCCCGTCGCGGTAGATGTACGACTCGAAGTGGATGCTCGACTGGGCCGAGGCGATCGCCTCGAGCATCGCCGGGAAGATCTCGTCGCCGTTCTGGAGGAGCCGCGCGGCGTTGCCGGGCACCGGCTCGTTGCCCGAAGCGATCGTGAACGCGGCGAGCGGGTCGGCCCGGGGCGAGGTGAGCGTCGGGCGATATCGCAGCCGGAGCGAGCTCGTACAGCCCGCGAGGAGGGCCAAAGCGATCGCGACGGAGAGGGCCGGTCGAAGGGATCGGGTTCGGGTCCGCACTCGGTCCGCGAGGATACGCGCTCCGGCGCCGGCGCGTCGGAAGACACCTCCGGAGCCTCTTCCGTGCCGATAATCGGAGCATGACGCCGTCTCCCGTCTACCTCGACTACAACGCCACGACGCCGGTCGACCCCGAGGTCGCCGAGGCGATGCTCCCGTACCTCACGCAGCGCTTCGGCAACCCCTCCAGCTCCCACCCCTACGGCACCGAGGCGCGGGCCGCCGTCGAGGCTGCGCGGCGGCAGGTCGCCTCGCTCCTCGGAGCGCGGGCCGAGGAGATCGTCTTCACGAGCGGCGGGACCGAAGGGAGCAACACGGTCATCCACGGCGTCGCCCGCCTCCTTCGGTCAAAGGGGCGTCACATCGTGACGACGGCGATCGAGCACCCGGCCGTCCTCGAGCCGTGCGCCGCCCTCGAGGAGGACGGCTGGACGATCACGCGCGTCGCGGTCGACGGGACGGGGCGCGTCGACCCGGGCGACGTCGCCGCGGCGATCGCGGGCGAGACCGTCCTCGTCTCGGTCATGCACGCGAACAACGAGGTCGGCACGCTCCAGGAGATCGCGGAGATCGCGCGCCTCGCGCACGAGAGGGGCGTCCTCGTCCACACCGACGCGGCGCAGTCCGTCGGCAAGGTGCCCGTCGACGTGAACGCCCTCGGCGTCGACTTCCTGACGCTCGCCGGCCACAAGCTCTACGCCCCGAAGGGGGTCGGCGCGCTCTGGATCCGCGCCGGCGTCTCGCTCCCCCGCCTCCTCCACGGCGCTTCGCACGAGGCCGGGCGCCGCGCGGGGACCGAGAACGTCCTCGAGATCGTCGGCCTCGGCAAGGCGTGCGAGGTGGCGGCGCGGCGGCTCGAGAGCGACGCCCGCCGGTTCGAGGAGCTGCGCGAGCGGCTCTGGGAGGCGCTCGCGCGCGCGGCCTCGGGCCTTCGCCGGAACAGCCCGTCGGAGCGCTGCCTCCCGAACACGCTCAGCGTCTCCTTCCCGGGAGTCGACGCGAGCGCCCTCCTCGCCGAGGTCGGCGAGAAGGTCGCCGCCTCCGCCGGAGCCGCCTGCCACGCGGCGGGCGTCGAGATCTCGACCGTCCTCCAGGCGATGCGCGTGCCGGAGGAGTTCGCGATGGGGACCGTCCGCTTCTCCGTCGGGCGCGGAACGACGCCCGAGCTGCTCGACGAGGCGGCGCGCGTCGTCGGCGAGGCCGTCCGGCGCATGCGCCCGGAGGCCGCTGCGCTCCCGGCGGCCGCGGCGGGAAACGCAGCGGTGAAGCTGACCCGGTTCACGCGCGGGATGGGGTGCGCCTGCAAGCTCCGGCCGCAGGACCTCGAGACGGTCCTGCGGTCCCTTCCGAAGGGGACCGACCCGGCGGTCCTCGTCGGCCCGGAACGCTCCGACGACGCGGCGGTCTACCGTCTTTCGGACGACGTCGCGATCGTCTCCACGGTCGACTTCTTCACGCCCATCGCCGACGACCCGTTCGACTTCGGCGCGATCAGCGCCGCGAACTCCCTCAGCGACGTCTACGCGATGGGCGGTCGACCCCTCTTCGCGCTGAGCGTCGTCGCCTTCCCGTCGCGCCGGCTTCCCCTCTCCGTCCTCGAGCGGATCCTCGCGGGCGCGGCCGAGGTCGCGCGCGAGGCGGGAATCGAGATCGTCGGCGGGCACACGGTCGACGACACCGAGCCGAAGTTCGGCCTCGCGGTGACGGGGATCGTTCCCCCCGGCCGCATGGTGACGAACGCCGGGGCGCGTCCCGGCGACGCCCTCGTCCTGACGAAGCCGATCGGCACC
>CAYVPO010000094.1:0-14245 GCA_964453825.1 uncultured Holophagales bacterium | reverse complement strand
ATCCCCTTCGGGTTGCCGGTCCTGACGAGGAAGACGATCGTCGAGGTGTACGGGGACGAGTTGTGCGGGAGGCGGGCCTGCCAGCCGGGCCTCACGAGGCCGCGGTCGGCGAGGGCGTCGACGTCGTAAGCGAGGGCGAGCGAGACGACGTCGGCCCGAAGCCCGTCGATCACCGAGCGGGCCTGCTTCCCCGACCCGCCGTGCGACATCTTCACGGAAACGGCCGTCCCCGCCTTCGCGAGGTATTCCCTCGAGAAGGCGGCGTTCATCTCCCGGTAAAGCTCGCGGGTGGGGTCGTAGGAGACGTTCAGGATCTCGACCGCGGCGGGTTCCGTCGCGGCCCGGCCCGGGACGGCGTGGACCGCGAAGAGCGCGACGAGGAAGGTCGCGAGGGCGAGGGCGGGACGGAGGAGGCGGCGCGGTGCGGGCATCAGGTCGGCTCCGGTTCGCCTCTCCTCCTCGCGCCGCGGGCGACGAGGATCCGTCGATCGCGCTCGAGGAGGTCGGCGAGAGTCGTGTGGTCGAGGATGGCGGAGGCGGCATTCCGCAGATCGAGGAAGAGGTCGAAGAGGCCGGCGTGCCGGGGCTCGGATTCGACGAGCCGGGCGAGCTCGGCGGCGTCGCCGAACGGCGCGAGAGGGCCGTCGACGAGCCGGACGACGTCGCCGACGACGACCTCGGCCGGAGGACGACGGAGGCGGTAGCCCCCTTCGCGTCCTCGCCGGCTCGAGACGATGCGGGCGTTCTTCAGGAGGACGAGGATCGACTCGAGGAACTTTTCCGGGATCTCTTCGCGCTCGGCGATCTCGCGCGTCGACACGGTCCCTCCGTCCCACCGTGCCGCCAGGTGGAGGAGCGCCTTCAGGGCGTAGAGGCCTCGCTGCGAGACTTTCAATGTATTCCTACAGGAGTAGTAGGATATTTATCGTGCGAGCTCGAGTCAAGGGAGGAGGACCGTGCGCCGAATCCGGCCCGAGCCGACGCCGGAACGCGCCACGCCCCGGGGCCGGACCCCGGGGCGTGCGAAGGGCGATGCGGTAAGAGGAGCCGGGCCGCTTGCTCAGCGGTTCGGCTCGGGGCAGTAGCGGTCGAAGCCGCGGGCCCGCTCGCGACGGGCGAGGCGGTCCCCGTCGGGCGGCAGGAGGCCGAGGCGGACGAGCTGGGGGCGGAACTCGTACCGGATCCGGATCCGGGCGGCAGGAGCCTTCTCGAGGTCGAGGTCGACACGGGTCACTTCGTGGCGTGTCCGGTCGCCCATGCCGGTCGCGGCGTACTCGTCGGAGAGGGCCGAGGCCGCGGACTTCTCCGCCTCGGCGCGGCCGCCGGCCCCTTCTCCCTTCGACCGCGGCGCCGGGGGCGCGCCGGCCGGCTGTTGAAAGGCATTCCGCTCGTCGCAGCCCATCGGCATCACGGGGGCAGGCCGGCGGACCTTCTCCGGGAAGAAGACGGCCTCGATCACGCCGAGGTCCTCCGTCTTCCCGAGCGCCGCGCCGTAGGAATCGCGCTCGCCGGTGAAGACGAACTGCCGGGCGTCCTTGGAGCTCACCTGCCAACCTTCGAGGACGATCGTCTGGTACGGCTCGAGGATCCACTTCACGGCCGAGGCAGCGTCTCGGCGAGAGGCGTCGATCGTGTTGAGGCCGTCGACGGCGAGCGCGACCCCGACGCGGACGCCGAGCGGGTTCGTGACGCGGAGCGCGTACGCGCGTCCCTTCAGCGCCTCGACGTAGACGGCGGCTCCCTTCCGGAGCTCGGGCCGCTCCGAGCCGTCGACGAGGACGGAGAGCTCGAAGCCGTTCCGGTCCGCAGCGGTCGCGGGGAGAGAAGCGGCGAGGGCGAAGGTCAGGGCGGCGGCGATCGGGGTTCTCATCGGCGTCCTCCGCCCCTTGAGACCCGGCGCAGGCCGGATGGTTCCCGGCCCCGGACCGCGAAAATGGGAACGATTCGCGGAATCGCCTCTCGCGTCGCGAGGACGGCTCCCGGCTCGTCGCTTCGCGCGTCCGGGCGTTATGATGCCCCGCTTGCCTCGCGGGCGCCCCGGAGACGTTTCCGGCGGGCGCCGGGAGGCGGCATCGGAGTCCGACATCAGAAGCGAAACGACACGCCGGTGTGCCGCTCGGAGGGATGCGCGGGAGACGTTCTCCCGCCGCCGGCCGGGCGCGGCCGGCACGGGAAGAAGGGCATGAACGTACTCGTCCTCAACTGCGGATCCTCGTCCCTCAAGTTCGCGGTCATCGACCCCGACACGTCCGTCGAGCACGTCTCCGGAATCGCGCAGCGGCTCGGGTCACCCGAAGCCTCGCTCGACGTGAAGCGGAACGGCGCGAAGAGCACGCGCCCGATTCCGGGCGCGCTCCACGACGAGGCGCTCCACGGCGTCGTCGACGCCCTCCGGGAGCTCGGCCTCGCGGACGGCCTCCTCGCCGTCGGGCATCGCGTCGTCCACGGCGGCTCCAAGTTCGCCGGCTCGATGGCGATCACGCCGGAGGTCGTCGCGAAGATGGAGGAGTGCATCCCGCTCGGGCCGCTCCACAACCCGCCGAACCTCGTCGGCATCAGGATCGCGCAGAACCTCTTCCCGGACCTCCTCCAGGTCGGCGTCTTCGACACGGCCTTCCACCAGACGATGCCGCCCGTCGCCTATACCTACCCGGTGCCGCACGAGTGGCTCGAGCAGCACGGCGTCCGCCGCTACGGCTTCCACGGGACGAGCCACCGCTTCGTCGCCCGTGAGGCGCTCCGGCTCGCCGGCCTTCCAGCGGACGACCACGCGATCGTCACGGCCCACCTCGGCAACGGCTGCTCCGCCGCGGCGATCCGGAACGGGAAGAGCGTCGACACGACGATGGGGCTGACGCCGCTCGAAGGGCTGATGATGGGGACCCGCTGCGGCTCCATCGACCCGGCGATCGTCGGCCACGTCGCGGACGCGACGGGGAAGAGCGCGAAGGAAATCCTCGACGCCCTGAACAAGAAGTCGGGGCTTCTCGGCGTCTCGGGTCTCTCGAACGACATGCGGACGGTCGAGGGGGCCGCCGAAGAAGGGAACGAGCGGGCGAAGCTCGCCCTCGACCTCTTCTGCTACGTCCTCGCGAAGTCGATCGCCGCGCTCGTCGTCCCGCTGGGCCGCCTCGACGCCCTCGTCTTCACGGGCGGCATCGGCGAGAACTCGACGACGGTCCGCGCGATGACGATCGCCCGCCTCGGGTTCCTCGGCCTCGCGCTCGACCCCGCTGCGAACGCCACGCACGGCCGCGTCCAGCACGGCCGGATCACGACCGGCACGAAACCGCAGGCCCTCGTCGTCCCGACGAACGAAGAGCTGATGATCGCGCAGGACTCCGCGCAGATCGCGCGCAGCGCCTGACGCGCCGAAGGGAAGGACCGAACATGCGCACGACCGTCCTCGTCGCCCCCGCCGGCCGCGGCGTCGGCCTGACGACCGCCTGCCTCGGGATCGTCCGCGCCCTCGACCGCGAGGGGATCCGCGTCGCCTTCGCCAAGCCCGTCGCGAACCGCGAGCCCGACCACACGATCCCGCTCCTCTCCCTCGGCGCGCACTTCGCGATCCCGCCGGCCGTCCCTCGCTCGGAGGCCGAAGGGCTCCTCGCCGACGGCGACGACCAGACCCTGATGGAGCGTGTCGTCGCCATCGCCAACCAGGCGGGCGAGGACGTCGACGTCCTCATCGTCCAGGGAATGCACCCCGAGATGGGGATGGTCCACTCGTCCCGCGTGAACGCGCTGATGCTCAAAGCGCTCGACGCCGAGCTCGTCCTCGTCGCGGCCCCGTCCGACCAGAGCGCGGCCGAGGTCGCCGAGACGGTCGCGATCGCCGCGCGAGGCTACGGGGCCTTCTCGGAGGGCCGGACCGTCGGCGCGATCCTGAACCGCGTCTGCGACCGCAAGGGATCGGCCGCCGACGCGGACGCCGACTCCTTCGGCCCGAGCGCCGGCGGCTGCGGCGCCTGCGCGCCGGAGGGGCTCTCCGAAACGTGTCTGAAGGAGCACCAGGCGGCGCTCGAGGCCGAGGGGATTCGCCCGATCGCGATCGTCCCGTGCAACGCGGACCTCATGTCGCCGCGGGTGAAGGATATCGGCGACGCCCTTCGGGCCCAGTTCCTCTATACGGGCGACGCCGCGACCCGCCGCGTGAGGGACGTCGCGATCTGCGCGATGACCGTCCCGAACGCGATGAAGGCGATGAAGCCGGGGACGCTCGTCCTGACCCCCGGCGACCGGAGCGACATCCTCCTCGCGGCCGCGATGACGGTCCAGAGCGGCACTCCGCTCGCGGGCGTCGTCCTCACGGGGGGGCTCGGGACCGACCGCGGGGTCCTCGACCTCTGCCGGAAGGTCTTCGACGCGGGCCTCCCGCTCCTCCAGGTCAAGGCGTCGAGCTACCGCGCCGCGGCGCAGGTCGCCTCGATGAACCCGACGATTCCGATCGACGACGCCGACCGCGTGGAGCGGACGATGAGCTTCGTCGCGGACCACGTCGAGCTCGGCTGGGCCCGCGCCTTCGCGAAGCCGACGCGCGTCCCGCGCCTCTCTCCTCCCGCCTTCCGCCACCGTCTGATCGAGACGGCGAAGGCCGACGTGAAGCGGATCGTCCTCCCCGAGGGGGCGGAGCCGCGGACCGTCGCGGCGGCCGCGATCGTCGCCGCGCGCGGCATCGCGAAGTGCGTCCTCCTCGGGAACCCCGACGAAGTGCGCGACGTCGCCGGGCGCCAGGGCGTGACCCTCCCCGATTCCGTGGAGATCGTGAACCCCGCCTCCGTCGCCCACCGTTACATCGCCCCGCTCGTCGAGAGGCGCAAGGCGAAGGGGATGACTCCCGAGCGGGCCGAGCTGGAGCTCCAGGACGCGATCATGGTCGGGACGATGATGATGGCGCTCGAGGAGGCCGACGGCCTCGTCTCCGGTGCGGTCCACACGACGGCCCACACGATCCGGCCGGCGCTCCAGATCATCAAGACGGTCCCCGGCTGCAGCCTCGTGTCGAGCATCTTCTTCATGTGCCTCCCCGACCAGGTCCTCGTCTTCGGCGACTGCGCCGTCAACCCGAACCCGACCGCGGCCGAGCTGGCAGACATCGCGATCCAGAGCGCCGACTCGGCGCTCGCCTTCGGCGTCCCGGCCCGGGTCGCGATGCTCTCGTACTCGACCGGCACGAGCGGCACGGGGGAGGACGTCGAGAAGGTGAAGGAGGCGACGCGGATCGCCAAGGAGCTCCGCCCCGACCTCGCTCTCGACGGCCCGCTCCAGTACGACGCGGCGGTCATGCCCGACGTCGCGCGCCTGAAGGCCCCCAAGTCGGACGTCGCCGGAAAGGCGACGGTCCTCATCTTCCCCGACCTGAACACCGGCAACGTCACCTACAAGGCGGTCCAGCGCTCGGCGAACGTCGTCTCGATCGGCCCGATGCTCCAGGGCCTCGCCAAACCGGTGAACGACCTCTCCCGCGGCTGCCTCGTCGAGGACATCGTCTTCACGATCAACCTGACGGCGATCCAGGCGCAGCAGGCCGCGCGCGCGAAAGCGGTGAAGGGCTGACGTCCCGTCGGAGAGCCGCGGGCGAGGGCGCCCGCGGCTCTCCGACGTCTTTCGGAACGAACCGGCCGTTCCGCCCCTTCACGATTCCTCCCGGAAGGGGCAAGATCCCGACATGAAGAACGTCCTTGCGCGCCGCATCGCCGCCGCCCTCGTCGCGGCCGCCTTCGGGGTGGCCTGCGTCACGAACCCCGTCACCGGGAAGTCGCAGCTCTCGCTCCTGGGAGAGGAGGAGGAGAAGGCCCTCGGCGCCCAGGCGTACGGGCCGCTCATCCAGGAGTCCTACGGGCCGGTCAACGACCAGGGGCTCCAGAAGTTCCTCGACGGGGTCGGCCAGGGGCTCGCGAAGGTCTCGCACCGGCCGGCGCTCGAGTACGAGTTCACGGTCGTCAACGCGAACTACGACAACGCGTTCGCGCTCCCGGGCGGGAAGATCTGCATCACACGCGGGCTCCTCTCCCGCATGACGACCGAGGACCAGCTCGCGGGCGTCGTCGGGCACGAGATCGGGCACGTGACGGCGCGGCACGGGGCCCAGCAGTACACGAAGCAGATGCTGATCGGCGGCCTCCTCGGCATCGGCGGGATGATCCTGGAGGCGGAAGAGGTGCGCGGAGCGCCGCTCATCATGGCGGCCGCCGGCATCGGCGGGCAGCTCGTCCTCCTCCGCTACTCGCGCGATCACGAGCGCCAGAGCGACGAGCTCGGGATGGAGTACATGGCGCGCGCCGGCTACAACCCGAAGGGCTTCGTCGAGTCGATGGAGATCCTGAAGGCCGGGCACGACTCGGAGCCGTCGAAGCTCGAGGCGATGTTCCAGAGCCACCCGCTGACCTCGGAGCGGATCGAGACCGCGCGGCGGCGCTCCGCGGAGAAGTACCCGGAGCACCTCGGCCGGCCCGCGCGGGCCGAGGCGTTCACGGCCTCGACCCGGACGCTCAAGGCGGAAGCGCCCGCGTTCCGGCTGGCGGACGAGGGAGAGAAGCTCCTCGCGAAGAAGGACGCCCGCGGCGCGGCGGCGAAGTTCGACGAGGCGGCCCGCCTCGCCCCGCGGCAGGCGATCCTCCCCGCGCTCAAGGCGATCGCGCTCGTCGAAGCGAACGAGCTCCGGTCGGCCCGGGAGTCGGCGCGCGAGGCGGCCCGCCGCGACCCCGCGCTCTTCCACGGCCGGCTCGCCGGGGGGCTCTCGGCCTACAGGCTCTCGGACTGGCGTGACGCCATCAGCGAGCTGGAGACGGCCGAGAAGTCGGTCGGCGCCCAGCTCGTGACGACCTACTACCTCGGGCGGAGCCTCGAGGCGCTCGGCGACCGCGGCCAGGCGGCCGAGAAGTACAAGCTCATCCTCCAGAGCGGCGCGACCGGAGAGCAGGCGGACTACGCGAAGAGGCGGCTCCTGGAATGGGGCGTCATCTCGCAGACGCCTCAGCAGCAGCCCTACCCACAGCAGCAGCAGCAGCAGCCCTACCCGCGCTGAGGCCCGAGGTCGCGCCCTGCGGCGCGACCGGCCCGCCCCGCGTCGTCCGACCGGCCCGCGCCTCCGCGCGGGCCGTTTCGTCTACCGCTTTCCGAGGAGCGTCAGGATGCCGGTCGACATCGCCGGGACGTAGGTGATGAGGAGGACGCCGGCCCCGAGGATGAGGAGGTACGGGACCGCGTGGCGGTAGAGCTTCGGCAGCGGGATGCCGAAGCGCGACGAGGAGAGGAAGAGGTTCAGCCCGACGGGCGGGAAGAGGAAGCCGAGCTCGAGGTTCGCGAGGAAGATGACGCCGAGGTGGATCGGGTCGATGCCGAAGGCGGCCCCCATCGGCGCGATGAGCGGCGCCAGGATCACGATCGCCGAGTAGATCTCGAGGACGCTCCCGAGGACCAGAAGGATCCCGTTCAGGACGAGGAGGAAGACGAGCGGCGAGGAGACGTGCGCCTTCACCCATTCGAGGAGGGTCGCGGGGATCATGGCGTCGACGAGCCAGCTCGTCAGTCCCATCGCGATCGAGAGGAGGATCAGGACGGCCCCCATGAGCGCCCCGGCCTTCACGAGGACGCCGGGGAGCTGCCGGAAGGGATGGATGTCGCGGGTCACGAAACACTCGACGATCGCCGCGTAGGCGCAGGCGGCGGCGGAGGCCTCGACCATCGAGGCGAAGCCGCTCGCGAAGAGGACGACGACGAGGAGGGGGAGGGCCAGCTCCCACTTCGCCTCCCAGAACGAGGCGCCGAGCTCGCGCACGGCGAACTTCGGTCGCGACCGCCCCTCCGCGTCGAGCTTCAGCCCCTCCCGGATTCCCCACGCCGCCGTCAGGACGACGAGGAGGAGCCCGGGTACGACCCCCGCGAGGTAGAGCGAGTCGGCCGGGACGGAGGCGACGACGCTGTATAGGATGACGGGGAGCGACGGGGGGAAGAGGAGCCCGAGGCTCCCCGCGGCCGTGACGAGACCGAGCGAGAAGCCCTCCGGGTAGCCGTCGTCCCGCAGGATCGGGTAGACGAGCCCGCCGAGCGCGATGATCGTGACGCCCGAGCCGCCTGTGAACGTCGTGAAGAGCGCGCAGACCGCCGCGACCATGACGGCGATGCCGCCCGGCATCCAGCCGAAGAGGGCCCGGAAGAAGCGGACGAGGCGTGCCGACGCGCCGCCCTCCGCCAGGATGTAGCCCGCGGCCGTCAGGAGCGGGATCGCCGGGAGCGTCGGCGAGGCGATCAGCCGGTAGACCTCGGCGGAGACGGCGGCGACGGGGACGGCGTCCTTCCAGAAGAGGAGGCAGGCGAGGCCTCCCATCGCGACGAAGACCGGAGCTCCGAGGAGCGCCGCGAGGAGGATCACCGCCGCGAGCGGGAGGACGAGCTTCGGCGCGGTCGCCTCGGGGACGAGCGAGAGGAGCCAGGGGGAGGTGAGCGCCGCGAACGCCGCGGCGCGCCCTCTCCCGTCGGAAGCCTTCCAGGCGAATCGGACCGCCATCAGGAGAAGCGCCGCCGGCATGACGAGCTCGGCGATCCACTCGGGGAGGCCGAACGAGAGGACCTTCGCCTGCTCGCGGTCGGCCCTCACGAGTCCGACGCTCGCCCAGGAGAGGACCGCGCAGACGGCTGCCGCGACCGAGAACGAGAAGAGCCGCGCGAGGCGCTTCGCGCGGCCGCTGCCGAGGAGCTCGGCCGTCGAGAGGGTCAGGTGCGTCCCCTCGCGGGTCGCGAGGAGGCCGCCGACGAAGGCGATCCAGAGCGTCACGAGCTGGAGGATCGATCCGGAGCCCGGGACGTGAAAGCCGCCGAGCGGACGGCCGAACGCGTCGACGAGCGGGAGGACGGTCGCGACCGCGAGCGCCGAGACGAGCAGGCCCTGCTCGCTCCTCCGGAAGATCGCGCCGATCGTCACTTCTTCGGCGCCGCGGCCTTCTTCGCGCGGAAGTCGGCGAGAATCTTCCGCGCCTCGTCGAACGCCGCCTCGGGGACGACCTTCCCGCGGACCTTCGGATAGGCCGCCTCGGCGGCCGCCCGCCAGAGCGCCTCCGTCTTCGCGTCGATCGCGACGACGTTGAGGCCGCGCTTCTGCATCGCCGCGATGTCGCGCTGCTCCGCGGCCCGGCTCTCGGCGCGGAGGCGCTTGCCCGCCTCGATCGCGGCTGCACGGACCGCCTTCTGGTCCTCGGGCGAAATCTTGTCCCACGCCGCCTTGTTGACGACCGTCGCCCCGAGGAGGAGCGCCCACTTCACGTCGGTCAGGTTCTTCGCGTGCTGGTACCACTGGAGGAGGACGGCCGCGGTGGGGGTCGTCGGGAGGGCCGAGACGAGGCCGGTCTGGAGGGCCGTCGAGATCTCGGTCGAGGGGAGCGGGACCGGGCTGAATCCGGCCCCCTTCCAGATCTCGAGGGCGTCCGTGTCGTTCCCCCAGGCGAAGAGCTTCAAGGGCTTCAGCTCCTCGGGGGTCCTCACCGGCGTCTTCGTGAAGAAGCGGACCCAGCCGGCGTCGGCCCAGTTCAGGACGACGAACCCCTTCGCGGCGATCGACGCTTCCAGCTTCGGGCCATAGACGGCGAGGACGTGGTCCACCTCGTCGTACGAGGCGTAGAGCATCGGCACCTGGAGCGCCATGACCGACGGGTCGATCGCCGAGACGCCGGAGCTCGTCAGGAGCCCGGCGTTCAGGCTCCCGAGCCGCATCTTCCGGACGACGTCCCCGTCGTCCCCCGCGACGCTGCCGGGATAGAGGCGGACCGTGACGCGCCCCTGCGTCGCCGTCTTCCACTTCTCGGCCATCTCCTTGAGGATCAGGTGATAGGTCGAGCCGTCCGGCGCGAGCGTCGCCATCTTCACGAGGACCTGCGCCCGGGCCGGGAAGGAGGCCGCGAGGAGGAGGGCGAGCGCGGGGAGGAGGAGCCGCCGCGAGGCGGTCCGGGGGCTGCGAGGTGTCATCTTCGGTCTACTCCAGGAAGAGATCGTCGGCGCGCGCGAGGAGCCAGGCGGCCCGGCGCTGCGAGACGGTGTTGGCGAGCCTCAGCTCGGGGCGGGCGTCGGGGTCGATCGCGAGCGCCTTCTTCAGCAGCTCCTCGAACTCGGCGCGGTTCTGGGTGCCGACGGAGACGCCCTCGGCGAAGGAGACGTACGGGGCCGCGCGCATTCCGCCGGAGAGCGCGACGGCGCGCTCGAGGTGCTTCCGCGCGCGGTCGACGGAGCCGCCGGCCGCGGCGGGGCGGCCTCCCTCGAACGAGATGAAGAAGTCGTGGATCGTCCCCCGGCCGAACCCTTCGTCGAGCGCGAGCGCGCGACGCTCGAGCGCCTCGACGAGCCCCTGGTCGGCCGTCAGCTCGGCGTTCTCCTTCGACAGGGAGATCGCCGCGCCCCAGGCGGCACCCGTCCAGTAGAGGAGCGGGACGTCGGCCTTCGTCGTCGCGGCGAGCGTCGCCGGGCGGCGATTCTCGTCTCGGAGGCCCGCCTCGAAGCCGGGGTGGCGCGCCTCGAGCCCCCGGAGGCCGTAGCGAAGCGCGCGGGAATAGAGCTTCCGGGCGCGGGCTCGGAGGGCCGTGGCGCGGGCGAGGTCGTTCTCCTCCACGAGGTCGGCCTCGCCCTGGACGAAGGCGAAGCCGTACTGCGTGAAGCCGCTGGCGGCGGCGAGGAGGAGTCCGTCGTGATCGGGGGCCTCGGCGAGGAGCGCCTCCATCGTCTTGAGGCCGAACGGAATCGCCGCCGCGACGAGCTCCGGGTCGTCGTCCGTCGCGTAGCTGTCGCCGCCGGCGGCGAGGGCGTTCGCGAGGGACCGGACGGCGACCTTCCGCACCGAGCAGCCCGAAGCGAGGAAGGAAGCGGCGAGGATCGGCGACAGAACTGCGACCCAGCGACGAGTGCGTGCCATCCGTCACGAGGATAAACCGCGCGGAGGGGTTCCCGTCCACTCCGTTGCTGCTAGAGTAGGTTTCACCGGCCCCTGGAATCGAAACGCCCGGAGCATCCGCGAGGATGCCGGAGGCGAAAGGAGCGACGATGTCGCAGAGAGCGGCTTCCCGCGGGTTCTTCCTCTGCATCCTTGCCCTCCTGTACGGAAGGCCGATCCTGGGGCAGTCGACCGGGACCATCACGTTTCAGCCGGATCCGGTCCAGGTTCGTGTCGGGGAGACGTCTCAGCTCGTCACGGCGACGATCCAGTACGCCGGGACGCCGCCGGCCGGCCCGCAGGAGCTGTTCTTCAACGGAGGCGACGGGATCGCCGGCGCGACCATCAGCCCGACGCCGGTCTCGTTCACCCCCGTGGTGGGGGGGCCGCCGACGACGGTCACGTTCCAGATCATCGCGTCGGCCGCCGCGTTTCCGGGACCCTTCGAGGCGAGTGTCGCCACGAACGGCGCCTCCGGCCTGATGAACTACGAGATCCTGCCGTTCTCCGTCGCGCCGGCATCCGTCCTCGTCGGGGCGGGCAACACCGCGACCGGGCTGACGGCGACGGTCTCCTACCCCGACTTCACGCCGACGGGCCCGCAGGAGCTCACGTTCGCCGGCCTCCCCCCGGGAGCGACGCCGGTGCCCTCGCCCGTCTCGTTCACCGTCACGGGCACGAGCGCGGTGGTCGGATTCGGCATCGCGACGAGCCCGGCGACGCCTCCCGGCAGCTACACGGTCACCGTGGGAACGACCCCGGTCGCCACCGGGACCGACACGTTCCAGCTTCTCGTCGCCCCCGGGAGCTCCCTTTCGGTCGCGCCGGGCACCACGACGGTCCTTCCCGGCGGCACGACGGCGCAGCTGACGGCGACCGTCGCCTTCGGGCCTCCGGCGCCGACCGGGCCGCAGCAGCTCGTCTTCTCGGGGCTCCCGACCGGAGCGTCTCCCGTCCCGTCGCCGGTGACGTTCTCCGTCATCCAGATCCCGACGGTCGCCGTCCCGTTCTCCATCGCGACGAGCGCGGCGACGCCTCCCGGGAGCTACGTCGTGACCGTCGGGACGAGCCCGGCGAGCACCGGGACCGCCTCGTTCGAGCTCGTCGTCGCGCCCCCGGGGGGCCTCGAGCTTTCGCTCGCCTCGTCCTCGATCGAAGTGTGCCCGGGCGGCGCCGCGGTCGCGAACTCCGCGACGGTGACCCCGATCGACGGCTTCGAGGGGAGCGCGGTCGTGACCTTCCCGCTCCTGCCCGCCGAGCTCGTCGTCACGCCGGCCTCGGTTCCCGTCGACGCGCTGCCTCCGTCGCAGACGGTCTCCTTCGCCGTCTCGGCCCGTCCGGACGCCTCGCCCGGGCAGAAGGTCGTGGTCGTTCGAGCGACCAGCTCGTTCGGCGTCGGAGCCGTCGCCACGTTCACCGTGAACGTGGCGGCGCCCGGCTTCACGCCGGCCCTCGTGCCCGCCGTGCTGGCGTTGACCGCCGGAGGCGGGACGGGGACGGTCCGCGTCTCGCTCTCTCCTTCGGCCTGCCCGACGAATGCGGAGGCGATCGTCGTGACGCCCTCGGGGCTTCCGGCCGGCGTCACGGTGATCCCGAGGTCGGCCGTCCTCTTCGGTCCGACCTATACCCCCGTCGAGTTCGCGTTCGTCGCGGAGTCCTCGGTGCCGGCCGGAACGACAACGGCGACGTTCACGTTCGAGCCGGCGGGCGGCGCGGCGAAGGCCCTCCCGTTCCCGATCACGGTCCAGCGTCCGGGACGCCTCGAAATCGTCGCCGAGCGTCCCGCCCTGGACCTCTGCCCGGGCGGCGATCCCGCGCCGAATTCGCTGACGATCGCGGGTCTCGACGGCTACACGGGGGCTCCGACCGTGACGTTCCCGGACCTCCCCGCCGGCCTCACGGCGACGCCCTCCACGATCGAGGTCCCGACCGTCCCGCCGGCCCGGGTCGTGTCGTTCTCGCTCTCCGCGGCGGGGGGCCTCGCAGCGGGCAGCCGCACGATCACGGCCAGGGTCTCGGACGCTCGGGGGATCGAGGCGACGACGACGTTCGTCGCCCACGTCCTTCCGCCGGCCTTCGCGCCCTCCGTCGCGCCCTCGACCCTCGTGCTGAGCGCGGGCGGGAGCTCGCGCACCCTTACGGCCTCGCTGACTCCGGGGGACTGCCCGCCGTCGACCGACGTCACGGTCACGCCTTCGGGCCTCCCGCCCGGCGTCGCCGTCACGCCGACCTCGGCGATCCTCTCCCCGCCGGCCTTCGGCCCGGCGAGCTTCACGTTCGTCGCCGATGCCGGTGCCGAGCCCGGCTCCTCGACGATCACGTTCACCTGGGCGCCGGTCGGAGCGTCTCCTCAGACGACGACGGCGACGGTGACCATCTGCGGCCCGCCGGCAGCTCCGGGTTCGCCCGCGATCCGGCCCGCCGGCAATCCGCAGGGACCGGTCACCGCGACGGACTTCCTCGACCTCTCCTGGGCGGCTCCGGCCTCGGGCTTCCCGGCGACGCGCTACGACTGGCGGCTCAACGGCGGGCCGTGGACGTCCACTGCCGGGACCTCCGCGATCGCACCGCCGCGGGGCGCGGTCGATCCGATCCAGCTCTTCGTGCGCGCCTGGGCCTGCGACCCCGAAAAGGGGCCGGGGCCGGAGGCGTCGAGTCCCGTCTCTTCGCTCGCGCCGCCCCAGGCGGGCTTCGCCGTTCCCGCCTCGGTCGTCGCCGGCCAGCCGGCCACGTTCACCGACACGTCCTCGCCGCAGGCGACGAGCTGGCTCTGGTTCCCCGGGGACGGAATGCCGGTGACGACGGTCCAGTCGCCGACGGTCACGTTCCCGTCGGCGGGGCCGCGCGTGATCGTCCTCGTCGCTACGAATGGCTCGGGCACCTCGACGAAGTCGACGACGGTGAACGTCCTGCCGGCCTCGGCCGTGCGGACGGCGGCCGGCTCGTTCGCGCGCAGGCTGGACCGTCGGGCGGACGGCCGGCTCGCGCTCGACGCCGTCGAGGTCGGCCGGGGGACGGCGCTCCTCCTCCGCCGGCTCGCCGGCGAGGGAGAGGCGATCGCGTACCTGCGGCTCGTCGATCCCTCCGGGGCGCTCGCCGTCGAAAGGCGGCTCGTCCTCGCCGAGGGCGAGGAGGCGCGGCACGAGCTCTCCGCCTTTGGCGAGGGGAGCTTCGGGATCGAGATCGTCGGGCCCGAGGGCCTCGAGGCGACCGTCGTGACCACGGCCGTTCCGACTCCCGCGCCCGAGCTCCCGGCGCCGCCGAGGGCGCCCCGGCGCGTCGAGCCGAGATGAGGTGAGGAGGCCGCGGGGAGGCTCGGAGCGAGCCTCC
>CAYVPO010000093.1:4104-14255 GCA_964453825.1 uncultured Holophagales bacterium | reverse complement strand
GGGGGGCAATCTTGGTGCCACTTCAGAAAGGTAAGAGGAGACTAGGATGCGTATCGTCAGATCCGTTGCGTTCGCCATGGTCCTGTTCACGAGCTTTGCCCTGACGCTCCCAGCTCCGGCCTACATCGAATGCAGCCGGCAGTGCAGGTCCGGATCGAACTCCTGCGAAATGGCCTCCGGGAAGTCGTGCAACGTCCAGGCGACGAGCTGTACGACAGGAGGCGCCTGTCCTGGCGGTTGGGAGGACTGCGAGTTCGGCGGAAGCTGCGAGGAGTTCCAGTGGCCGTGAAGACGCGAAGCCGAGGCGCTCTGGCGGCAGTCTGCGCCTTAGTCGTAGGCTGCCTGGCGTCGATCGTCCCGTCCGCTTCGGCGTTCGCGGACTCCATCGACGTGCGCCTCGCGCTCGACGGACGGGATGTGACGGGGGCGTTCGACGTGGAGATCGGCTTCTTCGATGTCGAGCTTCCGAAGGACGCCCCTCCCGCCTTTCGCTGCAGGGCGGGAGAGCGGACCGTCGTCCCGCGTGGGACCTTCCGGCTCGACGTCAGGTCTGACGAGGTGGCGTCCTGGACACGCCCGGTCGTGACCTCGGACGGGAAGCCTTCGAAGGTCGTACACGAGTTCCGAATCCAGGTCGTCCGAGCAGCCCTGCTGCGGACGCCGGCGGGGTCCTATCCCGCGGGATCGCGATTGGACATTCTCACCGTGGCGCACGGAATCCTCTATCAGCGTCGAATCGAGAAGGAAGCGAGGATCGTCCCGGTCCCGGCGGAAGACGCGATCTACGGCGTCCTCGACCCGGCCAAGCGGCTGATCGGATTGCTCCGCCTGAACCCGCCGGCCGGGGAGATCTTCGATCTTCCATCGTTTCCCAGGCTGTCCCGAGGCACCGGACAGCTCCACGTCGGACTGACGTACCCCCCCGGCTTCGACGAGCCGGGAAGGCGGCTCGCGCCTGTCCTCGTAACAGAGCAGGGTCGTTCGCCGGCCGATCTCGTCGTCGACTGCGGATCGTCGCTCGCGGCTTTCTGGCTCAGTGTGCCGGCTGGGGATGGCCGGCTGACGCTCGAATCAGCGAAATGGACGACGACTTCGCCGGTGGTCCTGCGCGTTCCCGACCGAGGGGCCGTGTCTCGTGGGGGCTTACAGCTCGCCGCCCGTCCGCCTCTGGAAGTCGATCTCGAGGTTCCCGATAGCCTTGGTTCGTCGCCAGTGACCCTGGAGCTACTGGACTGCCAGGCCGTCGAGGCCGCGACCGGGCCCCCGGATCTTGCGCGCTGTCGAGCGGTCTCTTCCCGGAGGGGACGCCCGGGCGACAGGTTCCGCTTCGATGGCTTGGCCTTGGGCCTGCACGCGCTGCGGTGGCGGCTCGAGGGCCTCTCCGACGTCGTCCGAATCGACGTGACGGATGCTGCTCCAGTGAGGCGCACCGTGCGGATCCGACCCTTTGTCGTGGGTGGAATCGTGACGAGGGCGAAACGCCCGCTTGCCGGGGCAACGGTCCGCTTCGCAGCGCCTTGGCTCTCCTCGGGAGTCGTCGCGAGGACTGACGATGAGGGACGCTACGAAGTAGAGCTCGTTCGGCAGGCATCTTATGAGGTGAAGGTAGAGTCGGCGGCCTGCATTCACGAGACGATCGTTTCGGTGAAGGCCGCCACGGACGCCGACATCGAAGTGCCTCCGGCGACCCTTCACGTTCGCGTCACGGACCAATCCTCTGGTCAGCCGATTCCGGAGGCGAGCGTCGTCGCGTCCCTCGCGCTCCCGGAAGGAGTCTCGAGCTGGACAGCCATCACTTCCTCGGAGGGAAGCGCGACCCTCCCGCCTCTTCCGACTGGCACCTTCGGCCTGCTTGTTTCGGCCGAGGGCTTCGATTCCGTCGAGGCGACGGAATCGACTCTGGATACCGGGGAGGAAGCTCGAACGGTCGAGATCCGTTTGCCGCCAGCGAAAGGGCGTCGAATGTGGCTCTTCGAGCAGACGGGGGAACCGGCGGCGGGTTCGGTGATCGCCATTCCCGGGGCAGGCGATGTCCTTGCCGGCGCGGATGGACGAGCGATGATCCCGGATAGGATTCCGCCTGGGACGGGGCTCTACTCCTGGAACCGCGAAGGAAGGCTCGCCTTCTTCCGGCTGCGCGATTCGGCCGAGCAGGAAGTCCGATTCGGCCCGTCTGGGCCGCCGATACGGCTGCGGGCCGTTCGGCCGACCGGGACGCCCGTGCAGGACTGGGCGCCGACGATACTCGTAGACGGGATCGTTTTCCCGGGCCCCAGTGGACAGGCCCGGCTGGCGGGAAGCGATCTCTGGCCTCGACGCGACGGCGGCCTTCGCCTCGCGGGCTTTCCGGCGATGGGAATCATCGTCGTGGCGCCGATGGGCCATCCCGAGCTCGTCGTGACCCGGACTCTCCCGTTGGACGAGGAGATCGTCTTCACGCTTCCGCTTTCGTCCGGCCCGTAGCCGGGAGGAACGATGCGGTTGCCGGGCCTGAGGCAGAATCCTCCTCCCGGCCTGGCAGCAGCCCCGGGCCCGGCGAAAGGGGAGCCTCCATGGCCCTCGTTGACCCCCACTCGTACGCCGACGACACCCAGCCGGTCACGAAGCACCTGCGCCTCCACCTCGCGGTCGACTTCGAGAGGAAGCGGATCGACGGACGGGCGGTCCTCGAGCTGGCCGCCCCGGCGGGCGGCCCGATGGACCTCGACACGAAGGGGATCACGATCTCCGCCGTGACCGCCTCGGGCGGCGGCGAAGTCCTCTTCGACCTCGGGCCGGAGGACCCGATCCTCGGGCGGCGCCTCCGTCTGAAGCTCCCGGCCGGGACGACGGAGGTCCTCCTCCGCTACCACACCTCGCCCGACGCGATCGGCCTGCAATGGCTCGCGCCGGAGCAGACGGAAGGAAAGAAGCACCCGTTCCTCTTCAGCCAGTGCCAGGCGATCCACGCCCGGACGATGGTGCCGTGCCAGGACACGGCCCGCTTCCGCGTGACGTACCACGCCGAGGTGACCGTCCCGGCGCCGCTCTCGGCCGTCATGTCGGCCGGCCCCTCGGGCGTGATCGAGGGGAAGGGGACGCGGACGTTCCTCTTCGACATGCCGCAGCCGATCCCGACCTACCTCCTCGCCCTCGCCGTCGGCGAGCTGGAGTCGCGCGACCTCTCGCCGCGCGCCCGCGTCTGGGCCGAGCCGGCAACGGTTGCGAAGGCGGCGTGGGAGTTCGCCGGCGTCGAGGAGATGATCGTGAAGGCCGAGGGGCTCTTCGGCCCGTACGACTGGGACCGGTACGACATGCTCGTCCTCCCGCCCTCGTTCCCCTACGGCGGGATGGAGAACCCGCGCATGACGTTCCTGACGCCGACGCTCCTCGCGGGGGACCGCTCGCTCGTCGACGTCGTCGCGCACGAGCTCGCCCACTCCTGGACCGGGAACCTCGTCACGAACGCGACCTCCGAGCACTTCTGGCTGAACGAGGGGTTCACGGTGTGGGCCGAACGGCGGATCCTCGAGGCGATCCACGGCGAGGAGGCGGCGACGCTCGGCTGGGCGATCGGCGAGAAGGCGCTCGCCGAGTCGATCGCGCGGTTCGGCGAAGGCTCGCCGCTGACGAAGCTCCGGACGCACCTTCAGGGGATCGACCCCGACGACGCGTTCTCCTCCGTCCCGTACGAGAAGGGCGCGCGCCTCGTCGTCCTCCTCGAGCGGACCGTCGGGCGCGCGGCGTGGGACGCCTTCCTCGCCGACTACATGAAGCGCTTCCGCTTCCAGTCGATCACGACCGAGGAGTTCCTCGCCTTCCTCGAGGAGAAGCTCCCCGGTACGGCCGCGAAGGTGAACGCCGACGGGTGGCTGCACGAGCCGGGCCTTCCCGCGAGCGCCCCCGTCTTCCGTTCGGAGAAGGCCGAGGCGCTCGCCGCGCTGGCGGCGGGCTGGGAGAAGGGAGCCCGGCCGACGAGCGAACAGGTCGGGAGCTGGACCGCCTCCGAGACGCTCCTCTATCTCCAGAAGCTCCCGAGGGCTCTCCCTGCCGAGGAGTGCGCGGCGCTCGACGCGGCGTTCGGCCTTTCGGGGAAGGGCAACTACGAGCTCCTCGTCGAGTGGCTGACGATCGCGGCCGGGAGCGGCTACGAGCCGGCCTTCGGGAAGATCCGTGAGGTCCTGACGCGCGTCGGCCGGATGAAGTACCTGCGCCCGCTCTACGGCGCGCTCGCGGCGACGGAGAGAACCCGGGCCCTCGCGCGCGAGATCTTCGCGGCGGCGAGCCCGACGTATCACGGGCTGTCGCGGCGGGTCGTCGCGGGCCTCCTCGAGAAGTACCCGGCGTAGGGGAGGGTGGCCTTCACGAAGAGCGGGGCGAGGCGTCTCCTCGTCCCGCTCCTCCTCGCCCTGCTCGTCTACGCGTTCTGGTCGACGCTCGCCGTCTGGCCGTTCCGGCTCTTCGTCGTCCTCCTCCACGAGGTCTCGCACGGCCTCGCGGCGGTCCTGACGGGCGGCCGGATCGTCTCGATCGAGCTCTCGCCGCGCGAAGGGGGGCTCTGCACGACGGCGGGGGGCTGGCCCTTCGTCATCTCCTCGGCGGGCTACCTCGGGAGCGCGCTCTTCGGGGCGCTCTTCCTAGTCCTCGGCATGCGCGGCCGGCCGCGCACCCACCGCGTCGCGACGGGGGTCCTCGGCGCCGCGCTGCTCCTGCTGACGCTCGTCTGGGTGAGGAGCGCCTTCGGGTTCGTCTACGGCCTCGCCGCGGGAGTCCTCCTCCTCGGCGTGGCGCGCTGGCTCCCCGAGGGGGCCTCGAGCTTCGTCCTCCGCCTCCTCGGCGTCACGAGCCTCCTCTACGCGCCGTGGGACATCACGTCGGACCTGATCCTCCGCTCGGTCCCGGCGAGCGACGCCGCGACCCTCGCCCGGATGACCGGCATCCCGGCGCTCGCCTGGGGGGTCCTCTGGCTGGCCGCGTCGGTCTGGATCGCCTGGCGCGCCGTTCGCGGGATCGGCGCCCGGGCCTGAGGCGTCCCGGGCCTACTGCCCGACGGGCTCGTCGACGAGGTCCTCGACGTCGATCTCGGGCTCGGGCGGGAGCTTCGCAAGCTCGGCCTGCACGAGCGCCTTGTGCTCCACCTCGTCGTTCTGGAGCTCGGCGAACAGGGCCTTCACGTCGGGGTCGCTGATGTAGGGGAGGGCGGCGGCGAAGTAGTCGTGGGCCTTGATCTCCGACTCGAGGGCGACCTCGAGGGCGCGGCGAGGGGACATGAAGGCGCGCGCCTTGTCGTACTCGGGGGCCTCGACGTCCCAGAGCATCGACCGGCTCATCCGGCTCGGGGCGTCGCCGAAGAGGACCTTCCGCCGCGCGGCGAGGTCGGCTCCGTGCTTGGCTTCGTTCCCGGCCATGAAGCGGTAGAACTTCGCCGCGTCCGTCGTGTGGTGGACCTCCATCTGCTCGGCGAATTCCTCGTAGCGTTCGCGGGCTTCGTCCTCGACCAGGATGGCGAGGTCGAGGGCGTCCTTCAGGTCGAGACGTGCGAAATCGACGTTTCGGCTCATCGGTTCACTCCCGGAGCCGCTCCGGCGGCCCCAACGGCGCGGATCTTAGCCCGTCGGGCGCCGGGGGCGCGTCGTAAGATGGCCGATCGATGGACGAGGAGAGCCTGATCCCGCTCCTCGCGCGAAGCCTCCGGCGAAACGCGGAGCTTCCCGCCTTCTCCGACTTCCCCGGGCCGGCGATGACCTACGCCGAGGTCGCCGTCCGGATCGCCCGCGCGCACGCCGCCTTCCGCGAGCTCCACGTGAAGCCGGGGACGAAAGTCGGCCTCCTCGGCCGCAACTCGGCGGGCTGGGCGACGTCCTGGCTCGCGGTCGTCTCCTTCGGAGCGGTCGCGGTCCCGATCCTGCCGGACTTCCGCGAGGAGGACGTCCACCACATCCTCAACCACTCCGAGGCGGCCCTTCTCCTGACGACCGACGCGTTCCTCGAGCGCCTCGACCCCGGGAAGGTGCCGGGCGTGAAAGCCGTCCTTTCCACGAAGGACCTCTCGCCCCTCTTCCTGCGGCGCGAGGGGGCGGCCGCCGCGCTCCGGAAGGCCGACGCCGCGGCGCGCGACGTCGCGCCGGCGAGCGTCCCGGACTCCTTCGCGAGCGCCGGGCCGGGCGACCTCGCCTCGATCGTCTACACCTCGGGGACGACGGGCTTCTCCAAGGGGGTCATGCTCCCGCACCGGAGCCTCCTGCGGAACGTCCTCTACGCGCAGAAGCACATGCCGCTCGAGGCGGGCGACGCGGTCGTCTCGTTCCTCCCGCTCGCGCACGCGTTCGGCTGCGCCTTCGAGTTCCTCTTCCCGTTCTCCGTCGGCTGCCGGATCGCGTTCCTCGACAAGACGCCGTCCCCGCAGGTCATCCTGAAGGCCTTCGCCACCGAGAAGCCGCGGCTCGTCCTGACGGTCCCGCTCGTCCTCGAGAAGATCTACGCCCGGAGGGTGAGGCCGTTCCTCGAGAAGCCCGCCGTCCGTCTCCTCACGCGCGTCCCGGCGCTCCGCCGGAGGGTCGACGCCCTCCTGCGGCGGAAGCTCGTCGACGCCTTCGGCGGCCGGGTCCTCGAGGTCGTCGTCGGCGGGGCGGCGCTGAACCCGGCCGTCGAGGAGTTCCTCCTCAGGATCGGCTTCCCGGTCACCGTCGGCTACGGGATGACCGAGTGCGGCCCTCTCATCACCTACTCCGGGTGGCGGGAGCACCGGATGCAGGGCGTCGGACGCGCCGTCGACGGCCTGGAGCTCGTCGTCGACTCGCCCGACCCGGCGAGGGTGCCGGGCGAGGTGCGGGTCCGCGGGCCGTACGTCATGGCCGGGTACTACAAGAGCCCCGAGGCGACGCGCGAAGTCCTCGGCGAGGACGGCTGGCTCCGGACGGGCGACCTCGGGCTCCTCGACGCCGACGGCGGCCTCTCCCTGAAGGGACGGTCGAAGACGATGTTCCTCGGAGCCACCGGGCAGAACGTCTACCCGGAGGAGGTCGAGGCCCGGCTGAACGCGCTCCCTCTCGTCGCGGAGTCGCTCCTCGTCGAGAGGGACAAGCGTCTCCACGCGCTCGTCTACCCGGACCTCGAGGCGGCCGACGCCGCGCACGTGGGGCACGACGGCATCCTCCGGGAGATGGAGAAGAACCGGCAGAAGCTGAACGCGAAGCTCCCGCCGTTTTGCCAGGTCGCCTCGATCGAGGTCGTTCCCGAGGAGTTCCAGAAGACGCCGACGAAGAAGATCAAGCGCTTCCTCTACGCGGGAAGGGCGGGTTGACCCCGGGTCTGCTCTAATTCGCGCTCATGGAGAACGCGAAGACCGAGACGCGTCGGCTGGCGGTCGAGCTGGCGCTCCCCGAGGGGAGCGTTCGCGTCGAGATGGACGTGCCCACGGGAGACGTCCCGATGGAAGGGCTCCTCCCGGCGCTCCGGACGACCGCCGACGCGCTCGTCGCGTTCGGTTCCGCGCTCTCGAAGCGTGACGGCCGGCCCGTCTCGTGTACGAAGGGGTGCGGCGCCTGCTGCCGCCAGGTCGTGCCGATCGCGCCGGCGGAGGCGCGCCGCGTCGCCGCGGTCGTCGAGGAGATGCCGGAGCCGAGGCGATCCGTCGTGAAGGGGCGCTTCGCCGAAGCGTGGCGGCGGATCGAGGAGGCCGGTCTTCTGCCGGCGCTCGAGGGAAGGGGACCACGGACGCCGGGTGGGGCGGTCGAGGTCGGGCTCGCCGTCTTCCGGCTCGGCATCCCCTGTCCCTTCCTCGAGGAGGAGAGCTGCTCGATCTACGAGGAGCGTCCGATCGCGTGCCGCGAGTACCTCGTCACGTCCGATCCGGCTTTCTGCGCATCGCCGACGCCCGAGACGATCGCCCCGGTCCCCCTGCCGACGCGCGTCTGGGCCGCCGTCGCGCGCGAGGAGCAGGGGATCCCGGGCACGAGCCCGGTGCCGCTCGTCCCGCTCGTCCTCGCCCCGCGATGGGCGGCCGCGAATCCGGAGCCCGGCGCGCGACGCCCGGGTCCGGAGCTGCTCCGTGAGGTCTACGCCCGGTTCGCGAACGACCTGCGGCGAGGCCGGGAGAGCCGATGACGGTCGAGGCGGGGCGGAAGCTCGGGCGCTACGTCCTGTCGCGCAAGCTCGGCGCCGGCGGAATGGCCGAGGTCTGGGAGGCGTTCGACGAGGGGCTCCACCGGAGCGTCGCGGTCAAGGTCGTGAGGGACGAGATCGCGGGAGAGGCGGAGTACCGCGAGCGGTTCATCCGGGAGGCGCGGCTCGCCGCCGGGCTCGAGCACCCGCGCATCCTCCCGATCTACGACTTCGGGACCGAGGCGGGCATCACCTTTCTCGTCATGCCACTGCTGCCGGGCGGGAGCCTCCGGGAGAGGATCGCGGGCCCGATGCGCCCCGAGGAGGCGGTCGACTGCCTCGCGTCGATCGCCGCGGCGCTCGACCACGCCCACGCGCGCGGCGTCCTCCACCGCGACGTGAAGCCCTCGAACGTCCTCGTCGACGCTTCCGGCAGCCTTCTCCTCGCCGACTTCGGCCTCGCCAAGAGCACCGCGGTCTCGTCCGAGCTGACGGTGGCCGGGATGGTCGTCGGCACGCCGGCTTACATGGCGCCCGAGCAGGCGATCGGCCGGCCGGTCGACGCGCGGGCCGACCAGTACGCCCTCGGCGTCCTCGCGTTCGAGCTCCTGACCGGGCGGACGCCGTTCCGGAGCGAGTCCCCGTTCGCCGTCCTCGACAAGCACCTGCGGGAAGCGCCGCCGCCTCCGTCCACGTTCGTCCCGTCGCTCGCGGCGTCGGTCGACGCCGTCCTCGCGCGGGCGCTCGCGAAGCAGGCGCAGGAGCGCTTCACGTCGTGCCGGGAGATGGTCGAGGCGCTCGCCGACGCGCTCGGCGTCCCGGTCCGGCCTGCGACCGCGGTGCGGCCGGTCGGCGCCCTCGACCCGACCTGGATCGCCGGGTCGGGCGCGGCGCCGCTCACGACGCCGCCGCCTTCCTGGCCGCCGCCGCCTCCGTCGAACGTCACGCTGCCGGCGCCGAAGACCGCGGTCACGATGCGCCGTCCGGCCTCGCCGGGCCTCCCGGCGGGGGCCGTCGCCGCGATCGCCGTGGTGGCCCTCCTCTTCGTCGGCGGGATGGCGGCCACGGGCTGGTTCTTCTTCGTGCGGCCGCAGGCCGGCGGCGAGCCATCGGCCGCGGCGACCCCGCCGGCTGCTCCGCCGACCGCGCCGCTCGTGCTTCCGACCGACGGCCCCGGAGATGCGTCCCTGGCCCCGGCCTCGACGGAGGCGGACTCTTCCTCGGCCGAGGATGCGTCGACCGTCACGATCGAGGAGCTCGCAATCCCGACCGCCGTTCCATCGGCTCCGGCCGCCGCCGTTGCGCCCGCCCCGACCTCGCCGCAGCTCGCGGCGGGGGCGCGCCGGACGCCCGCGTCCGGAACCGTGGCCGTCGCGCCGACGCCGGAGCCCCAGGTCTCGACGCCGGAGCGGGCCTCCGAGCCGGTCCGGCCCGTGGAGGCCGACCCGTCCTCGCGCCTCGAGCGGGTGGTCCCCTTCCGAACCGGAGAGGCGGCGCCGGTCGGCATCGTCGACCGCTCGATCACGATCGAGTCGGTCGCCGTCACCGACTGGCCGAAGCCGGAGGAGCTCCGAAAGGCCGAGGCCAAGCCGGGCGCGACGATCGGCCTGACGGTGAAGTTCACCTATACGAACCGGGACGACGACGACTGGAGCTGCACGTATCGGGTGACGGTGCTCGACGCGGAAGGGCGCGAGATCGGCTCCGGGGTGCAGAAGCGGAGCCTCGGAGGCTCGGAGGCCGGCGACACGAACCGCGTCTCGGTGAAGATGCGAGCCGTCGACTTCCCGCGGGCGACGAAGCTGCGCGTGAGGATCCTCGCGAACCCGGACTGACGTGGATCGGGGTCCCCCGCCGCCGGGTGCCCCCGCGGCGCCTTCGGCGCCTCCCCCTCCGCGCGAACGAGAGCGAACCCGTGGATCGGGGTCCCCCGCGGCCGGGTGCCCCCGCGGCGCCTTCGGCGCCTCCCCCTCCGCGCGAACGAGAGCGAACCCGTGGATCGGGGTCCCCCGCGGCCGGGTGCCCCCGCGGCGCCTTCGGCGCCTCCCCCTCCGCGCGAACGAGAGCGA
>CAYVPO010000093.1:0-4004 GCA_964453825.1 uncultured Holophagales bacterium | reverse complement strand
CGGCGCCTCCCCCTCCGCGCGAACGAGAGCGAACCCGTGGATCGGGGTCCCCCGCCGCCGGGTGCCCCCGCGGCGCCTTCGGCGCCTCCCCCTCCGCGCGAACGAGAGCGAACCCGTGGATCGGGGTCCCCCGCGGCCGGGTGCCCCCGCGGCGCCTAGAATCGGCTCGTGCGACTCCGCGCGATCCTCCTCCTTCTGCTCGCCGCACCCACCGCCGCGGCGGTCGGAAGCTCCGGTCTGGACGAGGCCGCGGCCGGCCGGTTCGCGCGCCTCGCGCTCGACTGCGTCCACCGCGAGTACCCGAACAAGATCGCGCACGTGATGAACGGCGACGCCGACGCGAAGCCGCCGCGCGAGCTGACGCCGGCCTTCTACGGCTGCTTCGACTGGCACTCGAGCGTCCACGGGCACTGGCTCCTCGCGCGCCTCGCGCGGCTCCATCCCGCCGCGCCGTTCGCGGCGCCGGCGCGCGCGGCGCTGGCGAAGAGCCTCACGGAGGCGAACGTCGCGGGAGAGGTCGCCTATCTCGCCGCGCCGGGGCGGACGGGTTTCGAGCGGCCGTACGGTCTCGCCTGGCTCCTGCAGCTCGCGGCGGAGCTCCGCGAGTGGGACGACCCGGAAGCGAAGGCGTGGTCGAAGGCGCTCGCTCCGCTCGAGGCGAGGGCCGCCGAGCTCCTCTTCGCCTGGATTCCGAAGCTCGCCTACCCGATCCGCGAAGGGGAGCACCCGCAGACCGCCTTCGCGTTCGGCCTCGTCCTCGACTGGGCCCGCGGCGCGGGAGAGACGGAGAGGGCCGGGCTCCTCGCGCGGCGGATCGTCGAACTCTACGGCGGCGACCGAAGGTGCCCGATCGGCTACGAGCCGTCGGGGCAGGACTTCCTCTCGCCGTGCCTCGGCGAAGCCGACCTGATGCGCCGCGTGATGCCGCGAGACCGCTTCGCGACGTGGCTCTCGGGACTCCTCCCGGACCTCCCGCGCGACGGCTCGTCGGGCTGGCTCGCGCCCGGCATCGTCACCGACCGAACCGACGGCAAGCTCGTCCACCTCGACGGCCTGAACCTCTCGCGGGCCTTCATGCTCCAGGGCATCGCGGCCGGGCTTCCGCCGCGAGACCGGCGGATTCCAGCGCTCCGGGCGGCCGCAGACGCTCACGAGAAGGTGAGCCTTCCGAGCGTCACGTCGGAGCACTACGAGGGGAGCCATTGGCTCGGGACGTTCGCGGTCTATCTCCTCACGGAGAGAGGGCTTCCTCCCATACTTCCGCGTTGAGGCGGCAGAAACGGCCGAACCGGTCTCCGGGATGACGCCCGTCATCCCGGACGGCGGAGGGGCGCGTGCTACGGTGCGCGCCATGACGGACGCGGCCCACGACCACGACCACGACCATTCTCACGAGGCCGACGGCTTCGTCTTCGGCCACGAGGTCCTCCGCATCCTCGCCGACCGGGGTGGCCGGCTTCCGGTGGCCGAGCTGAAGCACGCCGCGGCCGAGGCGTTCGGCGCGGACGCTCTCTACGGGAACTGCCACGGCGACCGGTTCGGCTTCGAGGGGCTCCTCGAGTTCCTCGGCTCGGCCGGCAAGCTCTCGCGCGACGGCGACGAGGTCGCGCTCGGCCGGGTCCCGGGCTGCAGCGGGCACTGACCCCCGCGCGGCGTCGCGCGCATCCGTAGAATCGCGCGACGGTGAGACTTCGCATCGGGCCGGCGTCCCGCGCGTTCGAGGCGGGAGGCCGTTCCTTCGCCCTCCGTCGGGACGGGAACGGCGTGATGCACGCCGAGGCGAGCGACGACCTCGGCCTCGCGGCGGCGTGGGGCTTCGCCCACGCGCACGACCGCGCGCTCCAGCTCCTCGTGACGCGGATCGTCGGGCAGGGAAGGCTCTGCGAGCTCCTCGACGACTCTCCCGCCTCCCTCGAGATCGACCTCTTCATGCGGCGGAACCTCTTCGCGGCGGCCTCCGCGGGAGAGTCGGCGTCGCTTTCGGGGCGGGCAAAGGCGCTCGCCGAGGCCTACGCGGCGGGGGTGAACGAGCGCCTCTCGAGGGGACGTCCCTGGGAGCTCCGGCTCCTCCGCGTCCCGCCCGAGCCGTGGACGCCTTCCGACACGCTCCTGACGCTCCGGCTCATGACCTTCGTCGGCCTCGCGCAGGCGCAGGGCGACGCCGAGGTCGCGATCCTCCAGGCCCTCCGGGCCGGTGTCGACCGGGACAAGCTCGCCCGCCTCTTCCGCCCGCACCTCGACGGCCTCGACGACGCGCTCCTCGGGGAGATCCGCTCGCTTCGCCACGTCCCGGCGCTCGTCCCGGCCCTGCCGCCCCTGCCGGTCCTCCGCGCCAGCAACAACGTCGCCGTTGCGGGGCGCCGTTCGGCCTCGGGCGCGGCCCTCTACGCGAGCGATCCCCACCTCGAGGTGAACCGTCTCCCGGCCATCTGGTACGAGGTCGTCGGCACGCTTCCCGACGGCGACTTCCGAACGGGGGTGACCGTGCCCGGCGTTCCCGGCCTCGTCATGGGGAGGACGCGCGCGATCGCGGCGGGCTTCACCTACGGGTTCGCCGACACCGTCGACCTCGTGATCGAGGAAGTGAGGGGCGGACGCTTCCGGCGGGGCGACGATTGGCTCCCGCTCCGGGAGAGGCGCGAGACGCTTCGGCGGAAGAAGGGGTCGCCGTGCGAGGTCGTCGTCTTCGAGACCGACGCCGGCGTCCTCGAGACGCCGGACGAGGCGAGCCGTGTCGAGGACGGTCTCTTCATCGCGCGCGCCTGGACCGGCCGGCGCGAAGGGGGCGCTGCCACTCTCGAGGCGATCCTCGACCTCTGGGCGGCGCCGGACGTCGATCGGGGAGCCGAGGCCGCCGCGCGCGTCGCGCTCAGCGCGAGCTGGCTCCTCTCGGGACGCGACGGCCGGATCGCCGCGCAGCAGTCGGGACTCCTGCCGAAGCGCCGCCGCGATCCGGACCTCCTCCCGCTCCGCGGCTGGGAGCCGGGCGACCTCTGGGACGGCACGCTCCCGCCGTCGGCCCTCGCGAACGTCCCCGGCAGCCCGGAGGGGGTCCTCGTCACCGCCAACGACGGCGGCCACGGCGCGTGGAAGCCGGTCGGGATCACCCTCTGCATGGGCTCCGACCGGTCCGATCGCCTGCGTGAGCTCGCGGACGCGAAGGGCGCCGCCGGGGGGAGTCTCTCCGTCGCCGACCTCGGGTCGATGCAGTCGGACCTCGTCTCCGGGCAGGCGCGGCGGCTCCTCGCGGCGCTCGACCCGTACCTCCCCGACCTCCCCGCGGTCCGGGAGCTCCGGGCGTGGGACCGGCGCTACGACGCCTCCTCGAGAGGGGCCGTCCTCTTCGAGAGGCTTTACTCGGCCCTCTGCGAGGAGCTCTTCGGCGCGGGGCTGCTCGGCCCCGAGGCGTGGCGCGCGCTCCGCGACACGACCCTCGTCCACGCGTTCTTCTTTCGCCTCTTCGACGACCTCCTCGCGCGCGAGGAGGGGAAGGAGTGGTTCGGCGCCGACGGCAAGGCCGCGTTCGTCTCCCGCGTCGCCCGCCGGGCCCTCGAGGGCGTCGACCCCTTCGCGCTCGCGCCGTGGGGCGCGGCCCGGCGCGTCTCCCTTCGGCATCTCCTCTTCGGCAGGAAGCTCCCGCCGGTCCTCGGCTTCGACCGCGGGCCCTTCGAGGTCGTCGGGGGCCGCGCGACCGTCGCCCAGGGGCAGCTCCTCTCGCTCGCGGGGCGCGAGTCGGCCTTCTGCCCCTCCTGGCGCTTCGTCACCGACCTCGCGACCGACGTCTCCGAGACGGCCCTCGCCGGCGGCCCCTCCGACCGCCGCTTCTCCCGCTGGTACGCGACCGACCTCTCCCGCTGGCGCGCCTTCGAACGCAAGGCCCTCCGGCCCTGAGCCACCCCGGATACGGTGCCAGGCGTGAAATACTGTATTTTTGGTAACAATACACGATTTCACGCCAGGGCCCAAGAGGGGGGGCCCAAGAGGGGGCCGGAGGCGCGGGCGAG
>CAYVPO010000092.1:0-14446 GCA_964453825.1 uncultured Holophagales bacterium | reverse complement strand
GGTTTCGGGGCATCGTACGCGATCGTGGACGGCTCGGCGGAGAGGAGCAGCTTCTTCAGCCCTTCGGCGTCCTTCGTGATCATGACGACGGAGAGCGTCTCCGCCGAGAGGTGCTTGCGGATCGCGCGGTTCACGTCGGCGCGGGTGAGCTTCCCGAGCCGCTCGCGCAGGTAGGGGACGAGGTCGCCGGTGCCGTACCACCTCGAGTCGAGGGCCGCGCCGAGGTCATCGCCCTGGGTCGAGGTGAGGAGGTAGACGTTCTTCATCAGGTAGTCGCGGGTCTTCCGGAAGTCCGCCTCGGAAATCCCCTTGCGGATCAGCCGGTCGAGCTCGTGGAGGGCGATCTTCAGCGCCATCGGGCCGTTGGCCGGGACGACCGGCCGGATCCAGACCTCGAAGAGTTGCGCCCGGCGCGCGACGTTCGGGGAGGGGCTCGTGGCGTACATGCCGTAGGGGAACGCCTCGACGTAGGCGTAGTCGCCGTAGTTCATGCCGCGCAGCTCGCGGATCCTCTGGTAGAGGTGCGCCATCGAGTTGCGGTGCTCGCCGAGGAACGCTCGAAAGACGGAGAGGGCCGCGAAGTCGGGGTGCGAGCGCGTCACCTCGATCGGGAGGCCGAAGGAGATCGCCGTGGCGCGGGTCTCCTTCTGGACGATCTCCACCTCGAGCGCCGGGGGCCTTCGCCCCTTCACGCCGGCGGGAGCCGGAAGGGCCGGGCTGGGGGGGAGAGCCCCGAGGCGCGAGAGGAGCCGCGTCTTCAGGTCGGCCGGGAGGTCTCCCGCGAGGCCGACGTCGAGGGCCGCGCGCGTGTAGGCGGCCTTCCAGAACGCCTTCACGTCGTCGAGCGTGATCGCGTCGATCCCGGCGAGCGTGCCGAGCGGCGGGTGGGCGTAGGGGGTGCCGGCGAAGACGATGGACTGGAGGCGTTCCTTGCCGAGCTCCTCCTCGTTGTTCGCGATCAGGTCCTGCGCGAGGGCGTTCCGCTGGGCGTCCTTCAGCCGTCGGAAGTCCTCCTCGCGGAAGCCGGGGTCGAGGAGCTGCGGAAGGGCGACGTCGAGGAAGGCGGCGAGGTTGTCGCGGTGGGCGCTGCCGGTGAAGACGGTCATCTCCCGGTCGACTCCGGCCGAGAGGCCGGCGGCCATCGGGAAGAGCGCCTTCCGGATCTCGTCGATGCCGGCCTCCTTCGAGCCTGCCTCGGCGACCATCGCGGCCGTCAGCGCGGCGAGGCCTTCCTTCCCCTTCGGGTCGTGGGCGGAGCCGGCCGAGAAGAGGAGCTTGAACGAGACCTGCGGGAGCGACGAGGGCCTCTCGACGATCGCGAGCCCTTCGGGGGCGGCCGCGGCCGGGGCGAGGGAGGCGAGCGCCGGGAGCGCGGCGGCGGCGGCGGCGGCGGGGAGGGGCTCGTGCGAGAGCGTCGTCTGGACGAGGCCGGCGTCGACGACGTACTTCGCGGCGGCGGCGCGGAGGTCCTCGGGCGTCAGCGTCTCGTAGAGGCGGTAGAGCTCGTTGAGCGTGCCGTACTCGCGGCGGTGGCGGACGAACTGTGCGAGCGTCGACGCGATCGCCTCTGTGTTGTCGAGGCTTCGGACGAGCGCGTAGCGGGCGTAGGACTTCGCGTCGGCGAGCCGGCGGGCAGGGACGGGCTCGGTCCGGAGCGCGGCGAACGTCCGGAGGAGCTCGTCCCTCACGGCGGCGGCGTCCTCGAGCTTCTTGACGCGCGCGGCGACGGTGACGAGCTGCGGGTCGGCGCTCGCGGGGAGGTAGGCGAAGAGCTGGTCGGCCTTCTGCTCGGTCTCGACGAGCTTCTTGTAGACGGCCGACGTCGGGCCGAAGGAGAGGTCGGTCAGGACCTCGAGCGCCGCCCAGTCCTTCTCCGTCGTGGAGAAGGCGGGGCCGCGGAAGGAGACGACGACCCAGGGGAGGGTCGGCGTGGGCCACGCCACGTGGGCGCTCTTCGGCCCGGACGGGGCCGGCTCCTGCGGGATCTCGACGGACCAGGAGCCGCGCGTCCAGGGACCCCAGTACTTCTCGACGAGCGGGAGGACCTTCGCCGGGTCGACGTCGCCCGCGACGATGATCGTCGTGTACTCGGGGCGGTACCAACGGTCGAAGAACTGCCTCGAGTAGGCGAACTGGTTGGGCATGTCCTCGATGTCCCGGAGGAAGCCCATCGTCGTGTGCTTGTAGGTGTGCGTCGTGAAGGCCGCGTCGTGCATCGCCTCGAAGAGCTTCGAGATCGGGTTCGCGCTGTTCTTGTTGTACTCGCCGAGGACGGCGCGCGACTCGGTCTTGAAAGCCGCCTCGGGGTAGTCGAGGTTCCGGAAGCGGTCGGCCTCCAGCTCGAGGACCTTCTCGAGGTCCTCCTTCGCGAAGGTCGTGTGGTAGTTCGTGTAGTCGTCGGTCGTGTAGGCGTTCTGGCTCGCCCCGGCCGTCGTCAGGATCGCCTGGTACTTCTCGGGCGGGTACGCTTTCGTCCCGCGGAACATCATGTGCTCGAAGAAATGTGCGAAGCCCGACTTGCCGGGCTCGACCTCGTTCCGCGAGCCTGTCTGCACCGGGATCTGGAGGGAGACGAGGTTCGGGAAGCCGGTCGGGACGACGATCACCTTCAGGCCGTTCGGAAGGGTCGTCTCGGTCGCCGGCAGCGTCAGGACGTCACGGGACATCTCGGCACCTTTCGGAGCGGCGGGGGCCGGCGGGGCGCCCGCGAGGAACGCAAAGGCGAGGGCGGCGGTCGGGAGGGCGGTCTTTCTCATCGGTCTCCTGGGCGACGCCGGAAGCGCCGCGGTTCGATCGTGGCTGCGGATTCGCCGTCAGGCGTCCCGCTTGTAGAGGTAGGCGCAGTCGAGGGCCCGGACGCCTTCCGCGTCGCCGACGACGTACTTCGACCCGCTCCAGATCGCGGCGCCCGCGGTCCGTCCGGCCGCGTCGACGCAGTAGAACTGGACGTTGAACGTGGGGCGCCCCTTCGCGTCGCGGTGGCGCGGGACGTGGTGGGTCTTGTCGGAGATGCGGCGGAGGGCCTTCAGGCAGGCTTCCTCCGGGGCGAGACCGTCGCGCAGGTACTCGACGACGGTGTGCGAGCCGCAGGTGAGGAGGTTCGCCTCGCCGCGTCCGGTCGACCCGGCGGAGCCGACGCCGTTCTCCGAATAGAGCCCGGCCCCGACGACGGGGGAGTCGCCGACGCGCCCGGGGATCTTGAAGAAGAGGCCCGACGTCGTCGTGACGCCGACGAGGTCGCCCGACGCGGACCGGACGGACATGTGGATCGTCCCCTGCGGGCGGAAGATCCCCCTCCCGTACTTCCGGACGAACTCCTTCACGTCGGGGTCCTCGGCGTCCTTCGCGGCCTCGATCCAGTCGTCGAGGTCCGAGAGGCGGTTCTTCCAGTAGAGCCAGATCTTCCGGGTCTTCCCGGTGAGGAGCTCCTCGTCGGGGAAGCCGTGCGCCGTGGCGAAGCGCCGGGCGCCCGCGCCGACGAGGAAGACGCGGTCGGTCCGCTCCATGACGAGCTTCGCGACCTTCGACGGGGTCTTCACGCCGGTGAGGGCGGCGACGGCGCCGGCCTTCATCGTCCGGCCGTCCATGACGGCGGCGTCCAGCTCGACGACCCCGTCCTCGTTCGGGATGCCGCCGTAGCCGACGGTGAGGTCGTCCGGGTCGAGCTCGACGACGTTCACGCCCGCGATCGCGGCGTCGAGCGGGTCGCTCCCCGCGAGGAGCGCCTCGCGTGCGGCCTTCGCCGCCTCGAGCCCGTTGCCGGAGGTGACGATCCGGAAGCCGTCCGGCGCGGCCGTCCGGGCCGGGGCCGCGAGGCCCTCCGGCAGGACCGCGGCCGCGCCCGCGAGGGCGGCCGTCCCGAGGAGGGCACGCCGGGTGAGGGGGGAGTCGGTCATCGGGTCACCTCTCGGCGGGGAATCGGCGGGCCCCACGCGCAGGGCGAAGCATCGCACGGCCGCGTGAGGCGGGGTTCAGAAGAGGACGAGGCCGGCGAGGCACGCGGCGGCGAGCGCCGCGAGCCCGGCGCCTGCGAGCCGCCGGTAGGGCCCCGCGCCGAGGGTGACGGCGAGGGCGAGTTTCAGGAGCGTGTTCGCGAGGACGCCGACGGCGAGCGCGCGCGCCGCGAGGAAGGCCTCGGCCGGCCCCTGGCCGAGCTTGTACATCGAGTAGATGAGGGCGTCGACGGTGGCGAGGCCCGCGAGGGCCGACGAGAGAAGGACGCCCTGGGAGCCGAACGCGGTCCGTGCCGCGTCGACGGCGTAGAGGACGACCTGGAACGCGGCCGTGAGCTGGAGGGCCGAGCCGAGCCGAAGCGGGTTGCCTGGGCCGGCCGCCGTCGCCGCCTCGGTCGGCCGGCGGCGCAGGAGGAAGATCGCCGCCAGGCCCGCGGCCATCGGGAGGGCGAGGAGCGGGAGGACCTCCCGGCCGATCGCCGGGCTGAGCAGAGATGCGAGGATCGCGACGCGGAACGGGACGAGCGCGCAGGCCGCGACGACGCCGACGGCGAGGGGGCCCTGGGCGGCGCCCGGGCTGCGGCTCTCGCGCGAGAACGAGAGCGTGACTCCGGTCGAGGAGACGAGGCCTCCGAGGAGCCCGGCCAGCCCCCACCCCTTGGACGGCCCGGCCCACCGGACGGCGATGTAGCCGACGAAGCCGATCCCCGAGACGATCAGGACGAGCGCCCAGAGCTCCTGCGGGCGGATGCCGGGCGACGGACCGAACGGTCCGGCCGGGAGGATCGGGAGGACGACGAGGGCGAGGACGGCGAAGTGGGCGCCCGCGCCGACCTCCTCGGACCGGAGCTTCTCGACGAGGCCGTGGATCTTCGTCTTCTCCGCGAGGACGAGGGCCGTGAGGGCGGCGAGCGCGCTTCCGAGGACGATCCGGCCGGAGCCCGACAGCCAGCCGGCGCCGAGCACGGCCAGCGCGGCGACTTCCGTCGTGGCGTCGAGGTCGCCGGCGAGGGCGTGGACCGTGAACGAGGCGACGACGAGGAGCGCGATCGCGCCGAGGAGGAGAAGGCCCGCCTCCGCTGCGCCCGAGCCGGAGACGGCGGCCGCGGTCCCGGCCACGAGCCCGATCAGGAGGAACGTCCGGACGCCGGCGAAGCGGCGGACCCCGCCGGCGGCGCGGGCCGACCACTCTCGCTCGACGCCGACGGCGAGGCCGCCGAGGGCGGCCACGAGAAGGCGGGGGAGCGCTTCGTACGCGAGGTCGGTGGTCACGCCGGTCCCTCGAGAGAGGACGTGTCAGTCTACGACGCCCGGGCCTGTCGGAGCGCCGTCGCGGGAGCGGACGCTGCTACCATTCCGCCGAGAACGAGATGACGCCTTCCGAGAGCGAAGCGTTCGTCCCCTGCACGCCCGAGCTGACCTGCGAGATCCGGCGTCTCGCGGTTGCCGCGCACGAACGGTTCGAGGACGAGGTCTGGGCCCGCTCGGGCGAGGCCGTCGTCCCGGGCGTCGCCCGGCCGCCCTCGTACCACAACGCGCGGCACGTCGCGGCCGTCTGCGACTGCGTGGAGGCGCTCTTCGGGGCTCTCGGAGAAGGCCTCGACCCGTTCGCGCTCGGGAAGGACGCCCGCCGCTGGGCCGAAGAGACGGGAGATCCGGAGCCGGACCCCGGGACGCTGCGGACGGCCTTCGTCGTCGCCTTCGCCTGCCACGACCTCGGCAACATCTCGAGCTCCGGACGGGTGACGCTCCGCGACGGCGAGCTCGTCCTCGAGCCGGCCCGGACGTACGACTCCTCGGCTCTCTACGGCACGCCCGCCGTCGAGCTGCGGGGCGCGGCGGTCGCCCGGGAGCTGCTGCTCGCGCTGGGCGGCGCGTGCGGCCGGGTCCCGGCGCTTGCCCGGCTCGTCGAGCACCTCGTCCTCCAGACCGTTTTCCATTTCGAGAAGGTCACGGACGAGGCGCCGTTCTGGTTCCCGATGCAGGTCGTCGACATGATCGGGTCGTACTTCTTCCTTTCGACCTCGCGTCTCGAGGCGATCGCGGGGCTCTTCGCCGAGATGAGGGCGCAGCGGCCGGGGAAGATCGCGGTCCTGCCGTTCCTCGCCTCGCTCGAGACACGCTTCGACCGGCTGGTCCCTTCGCCCTTCCTCCGGCGGCAGGTCCTCGAGCTCTTCGAGCGGAACCCGCACGGCCGGACGCGGGAGACCGTCTTCGGGGTTCCGGAGCGGTTCCGCGGGATGGTGGAGCCGGTTCCGTACGAGGAGGCGATCGCGGCCCTCCTCGCGGACGGCTGAGCGCCGCGAGGCGAGGCAGGAGCGCAACGGTCGCCCGCCTCTCCCGGCGCCGACCCCCCGGTCCGGGTGGAGCGGCGAGGGATGACGAACGATGCCGCTCGACGGACGGGCGGTTTCCCATCAGACTCCGAGATCGCCCGCGAACGACGCCCGCCGCCCCGCGCGCGGCGGTCCCCACGGAGGAATGATGGAAGTCTCCTCGTCGAAGTCGCTCCCCGAGAATGCCTACCGGCCGCTGAAGCCGGGTGAGACCTACGAGCCGATCGTCCCCGCGGGCTCCGCGATGCCGGAGTTCACGCCGCGCTCCGTGACGCTCGGCATCGTCATGGCGGCCGTCTTCTCCGCCGCCGCGGCGTTCCTCGGCCTGAAGGTCGGGCAGGTCTTCGAGGCGGCGATCCCGATCGCGATCCTCGCGGTCGGCCTCGGCTACGCCTTCAAGCGCCGGTCGACGGTCCTCGAGAACGTCATCATCCAGTCGGTCGGCGCCGCCTCGGGCCTCGTCGTGGCGGGGGCGATCTTCACGCTCCCGGCGCTCTTCATCCTCGGCTTGCCCGTCGACCTCTTCAAGCTCTTCCTCGTCTCGCTCCTCGGCGGCGCGCTCGGCATCGTCTTCCTCGTGCCGCTCCGGCGCCACTTCGTGAAGGAGATGCACGGGGAGTTCCCCTTCCCGGAGGCGACGGCGACGACGGAGGTCCTGGTCGCGGGCGAGGCCGGAGGGAAGCAGGCGAAGGTCCTCGTCGCCGCCGCCCTGATCGGCGGGATCTTCGACTTCCTGATCCTCCACCTGCAGGCCTTCGCCGAGGTCTTCACGACGCGCTCGGTGTGGCTCCTCGACAAGGTCGCCGAGAGGTCGAAGATCGTCTTCAAGATCGACGTCCTCTCCTCGGTCATGGGGCTCGGCTACATCATCGGCCTCAAGTACTCGGCGGTCATCTGCGCCGGTTCGTTCCTCTCCTGGTTCCTCCTCGTGCCGGTCATCGCGCACTTCGGCGCGGGGGCGGGGGCCGCGATCCCGCCGGTCACCGACGGGACGCTCGTCGGGGCGATGGGCGCCGAGGCCGTCTTCCGCAACTACGTCCGGCTCATCGGCATCGGGGCGATCGCCGCGGCCGGGATCCTCGGGATCCTCCGGAGCTGGCGCGTCATCGCGAAGGCGTTCTCCTTCAAGGCGATCTTCGGCGGCGCCAAGTCCGCCTCAGGAGAGACCGAGCGGACGGACCGCGACCTGCCGATGAAGGTCATCCTCGGCGGCCTCGTCGCCGTCGCGGTCGTCGCCTGGGCGTTCTTCCGCTTCGGCGTCCTCGACCCCTCGCCGAGCATCGGGTCGCAGTCGCTCATCGCGCTCCTCGTCGTCATCGTCATCTCGTTCCTCTTCACGTCGGTCGCCGCGCGCGCGATCGCCACGGTCGGGACGAACCCCGTCTCGGGGATGACGCTCATGACGCTCATCCTCACGTCCCTCTTCCTCGTGAAGGCGGGGCTCTCGGGGAACGCGGGGATGCTCGCGGCGCTCCTGATCGGCGGCGTCGTCTGCACGGCGCTCTCGATGGCGGGCGGGCTCATCACCGACCTGAAGGTGGGCTACTGGATCGGGGCGACGCCCGCGATCCAGCAGCGCTCGAAGTTCCTCGGGACGATCGTCGCAGCGCTCTCCGTCGGCTCCGTCCTCCTCCTCCTCAACAAGGTCTACGGCTTTGCCCCGGGGCCCGACCACCCGGCCGGGCAGGTCCTCGCGGCGCCGCAGGCGAACGCGATGGCCGCCGTCATCAAGACGCTCATGTCGGCCGAGCCGGTCCCCTGGCTCCTCTACGGCACCGGGGCGCTCATCGCGCTCACGATGCAGATGATCGGCGTCCCCGCGCTCGCGTTCGCGCTCGGCATGTACATCCCGCTCGAGCTGAACACGCCGCTCCTCGTCGGAGGCTTCATCGCGCACCTCGTGGCGAAGAGCGCCGGGAAGGACGAGAAGCTCGCCGCCGCCCGCAACTCGCGCGGCATCCTGATCGCCTCCGGGTTCATCGCGGGCGGCGCCGTCATGGGCGTCGTCGCGACCGTCTTCAAGTTCCTGGCGACCGACGAGAAGGTCGCGGGCGCGATCGGGACGGGGATCCCCTCCCTCCTCGGCTGGAACTTCGGGTTCTCGGAGGGGATGGGGCCGGAGCTCCTCGCGCTCGGCGCCTACGTCCTCCTCGCGGCCTACATGTACTGGGACGCCCGCCGGACGAACGGAGAGGAGTAGGCCGTGGACGCCCTCGACCAGGCCGTCGCGACGGCCGTCCTCGGCCTCGACACGCTCTGGGGCGGGGACGTGATGAACCCGTCCGGCGTGGGTCGGTTCATCGCGGACTCCTGGTTCTCGGACGAGCCGCTTCCGGCTGCCTACGCGGCGCCGGAGGCGGCCCGGCTCCGCGAGCTCGGCGGCGCGTCGACGAAGCCGGAGGCCCTCGCGGCCCTCGACGCCTACCTCGCTTCCGTCGACGTGCGCGGCGCGATCGCTCGCGTCCGCGACGAGGCGGAGCGGGGCACGGGCCTCCGGGCTCGCTACCTCGAGGGGCTCGGCACGTGCTTTCAGGTGATGCTCGACCTCGCCCTCGAGGTCGCGGGCCGCGGCGAGCCGGTCCCCTACGAGCGCTGCATGCTCGCGATCCTCGGGCGGCCGGGGTCGCCCTCCGACCCGGCTGCGAAACGGGAGCGCGTCCGCGAGCTCCTCGCGGCAGCCGGGCACCCTTCTTCGGACGGGCCGGGGCTTCTGGCGGCCGTCGACGCGTGGCGCGCAGAGCGGATCGTCCCGAAGGCCGAGATCCCGGCGCTCTCGGCGCGGCTCGTCGCCGAGCTCGACGCCCTCGCGGCGCGGAACGTGATGCCGTTCCTCCCGGCGGAGCTGTCGCGCGTCCCGCGTGCAAACGTAACGTTCCTGCCGATCGAGAACGCCTGGTTTTCCGGCTCGATGAACTACCTCGGCCGCGCGCGCAAGCCGGACGGCGCGCCGGAGTACGAGGCGACGTACGAGCTGAACGCCTCGCTCCAGATCTCCCGCCCGGAGTTCGCCCAGCTCGTCAGCCACGAGGTCGTCCCCGGGCACGTGACGACGTTCGCGTTCCTCCAGGACCTCTTCGTCCGTGGAGGCGTCGGTTTCGAGGCGTCGGTCCTGACGATGAACACGAGGCCCGCGGCGCTCTTCGAGGGGATCGCGAACAATGCGCTCCTGATGGCCTACGGGGTCCTTTCTCCCGAGGAGCTGCCGGACCGCGAGATGGAGGCGGGGATGCTCCTCGCGCTCCTCCAGGACGACGCGAAGAACCAGTCCTCCTGGCTCACCTGGAACGAGGGCTGGGCGAAGGAAGACGTCGCGCGCGTCCTCCGGAACGACTACGTCGTCTCGGAGGAGCGGGCCGACAAGCTCTCTGGCGCCTGGGGGCGCCACCCGCTCCTCGGCCGGATGTACCTCCCGGCCTACCGGGCCGGAACCGAGAAGGTCGCCGAGCTGCGGCGGGCCCACCCGGCCGCGAAGGTCCTCCCGGCGCTCTACGGAGCCCTCGGCGTCGTCGACCTGACGACGGTCGAGGAGGCGATCGCGGACTGACCCCTCCCGGAGCCGAGCGGGCCGCGGCCGGTTTCGGCCGCGGCTTGCTCGCCCGGCTCACTCCCCGCGAAGGACCTCGAGCGGCCGGACCTGGAGCGCCCGGACGCTGACGGCGAGGCCCGCGGCCGCGGCGAGGATCGCGACCGCGAAGGGCGCGGCCGCGAGGAGGAGAGGAGAGGGCCGGAAGGAGACCTCGAAGGCCGCCGTGAGGACCGACCCGGCGAGGACCGTCGCACCGAGCGTGCCGACGAGGCCGGCGACGAGGCCGACGAGCGCGTACTCGACGGCGAGGGCCGTCGCGACGCCGCCGCGGGTGACGCCGAGGACCTTCAGGAGCGCCGCTTCGCGCGCGCGCCGGGCGGACGCGGCGCTGCTCGATCCGGCGAGGATGACGAGCCCCGCGAGGACGGAGAAGGCGCCCAGGACCCGCACGGCCTTTCCGAGGCGGGTCGCGATCGCGGCGACCCGCTCGAGGACCTCCCGCGTGCGGATCAGGACGACGTTCGGGTACTCCCGCGCCAGGAGGTCCTGGATCCTCCCCTCGTGCGCGCTCGGCAGGCGCGCGGCCGCGAGGCGCAGCTGCGGCGCCCGCTCGAGGACGCCGGGCTCGACGACGAGGAAGAAGTTGATCCCGAACGTCCTCCAGTCCACGGCCCGGAGGCTCGTGAGCTTCAGGCGGAGCGGGACGCCCTGGACGTCGAAGTCGAGCCACGCTCCGACCTGCGCCCCGATGCGTCCCGCGAACTCCTCCTCGAGGCTCACCTCGGCCGCAGAGGGATCCGACCAGAGCGCGCCCGCGACGACGCGGTTGTCCTCGGGGAGCTCGGTCATGTAGGTGAGGCGCTGCTCGCGCGTCAGCGCCCAGCGCTCCCGGCGCGCGTCCCCCTGCCTCTGCTTCGCAAGCTCGGCGGTCGGCGTGCCGTCGACGGCCGTGAGGCGCGCCGTGACGACGGGGACCGAGAGAGTTCGAGTCGCCCCGTTCGCCGAGAGGAGCGCCGCGATGCCGGGCCACTGGTCGGGCTGGACGTCGAGGAGGAAGGCGGTCGGGGCGTTCTTCGGCAGGTCGGCCGCGAGCTGGCGTGAGAAGTCCCGCTGGACGAGGGCGATGTGCAGCACGACGAGCGTCCCGAGGCCGAGCGCGAGGATCGAGCCGACGGTCCCCGCTCCCGGGCGGGAGAGCGCGGAGAGGCCGTTTCGGAGCGCGAACGGGAGGCGTTCCCGCGGGACGTGCGTCACGAGCCAGAGGAGAGCGTGAGCCGCGAGGAAGAGGAGGAGCGCCGACGCGGCGAGGCCGAGCGTGAAGTAGAGGGCGACGCGGGGGAGCCCCGACTGGACCCACGCCGTCAAGCCGACCCCCGCGAGGAGGAGCGCGGCGCCCGCCAGCCGGACGCCCCGCGACGCCGGCAGAGGCTCGGCGTCGCGCCGGAAGACGCGCACGGGCGGGACGCGACGAACCGCCAGGAGGGCCGGGAGGCCGAAGAGGACCGAAACGCCGAGGCCGAGGCCGAGGCCCCGGAGGAGGGCCGCCGGCTGCCACGGGTCGAGACCGCCGGGCGGAAGGAGGTCGGAGTAGGCGTGCCCGACGGCCGCGACGAGGCCGATCCCGGCGACGGCGCCGAGAAGGCTCCCGACGAGGCCGAGTCCCGCCGTCTGGACCCCGTAGAGAAGGACCGTCTCGCGCGACGTGACGCCGAGGCAGCGGAGGATCGCGAGGGCGTCGAGGCGGCTCGCGATCCAGGCGCGGACGGTCTGAGCGACTCCGACCCCGCCGACGAGGAGCGAGGCGAGCGCGACGAGGCCGAGGAAGCGGGAGGTGCGCCGGATCGCCTCCCGGAGCTCGGGCTGGCCGTCGAACCAGCTCTCGACGCGAACGCCCGGAACGCCGTCGAGCCTCTCCCGCAGAGCCGCGACGCTTCGGCGGGCGGCCGGCACGTCGGTCCCCTCGGGGAGGTTCACGAGGATGCGCCGCGTGACGCGGCTGCCGAAGCCGGCGAGCGAGGTCCGACCGAGACCGGAGCGCGATACGAAGACGCGCGGGCCGAGCCGGAAGGAGCCTGCGAGGCGGTCGGCCTCGGAGGCGATCGTCCCGGTCACCCGGAAAGTGGCGCCGCCGAGCGAGACCTCGCTTCCGACGGCGACCCCGAGCCGGCGGAGGACGTCGGGATGGGCGACGAGGCCGTCCGGAGGGAGGAGGTCGGCGAGGGGCCGGTCGGGCTCGAGGCGGAGCTCGCCCGCGAGCGGATAGGGCGCCTCGACCGCCTTCAGCTCGACGAGGAGGCTGCGCGGCGGGGCGCCCTCGGCCGCCTCCGCGGAGCCCGGCTCGAAGAGAACGGTGACGAGCTCCTCGCTCCGCGTCCTCGTGCCGGGAAGGGCGGCAATCGCGCTCTCGACCGGCGCGGGAAAGGGCTGGAACGACTCGACGGCGAGGTCGGCGCCGAGGAGCGGCCGCGCCTGGCTCCGGACGCTCTCCTCGAGCGCGCCGGAAAGGCCGGCCACGGCGACGACGGCCGCGACGCCCGTACCGAGGCAGGCGGCGAAGAACGCGAGGCGCCCGCGGGAGCCGCGGCTCTCGCGGACGAGCTGGCGGAAGAAGAGGCCGCCGTTCACGAGACCGTCTCGTCCCGCTCGATCCTCCCGTCGCGGAGGTGGAGGCGCCGCCCCGCGAGCGCGGCGACGGCGGGGTCGTGGGTGACGAGGACGAGCGTCGTCCCGCTCTCGCTCCGGAGCCGGACGAGGGCGTCGAGGATCGAGGAGCCCGTCGCGCTGTCGAGGTTCCCGGTCGGCTCGTCGGCGAGGAGGAGCGGGGGACGCGTCCCGAACGCTCGGGCGAGAGCGACCCTCTGCTGCTCTCCTCCCGAGAGCTGCGAGGGATAGTGGTGGCCCCGCTCGCCGAGCCCGACGGCGGCGAGGAGCTCCGTCGCCCGCGCGCCGGCTCCGGCGTGCCCGGCCAGCTCGAGCGGGAGGAGGACGTTCTCCCGCGCCGTCAGGTTCGAGAGGAGCTGGTACGACTGGAAGACGAAGCCGACTTTCCTCCGACGGAGGAGGGCGAGCTGATCCTCGGTCATCCCGTGGATCGGCTCCCCTTCGAGAAGGACGTCGCCCCGCGTCGGCCGATCCAGCCCGGCCATGAGGCCGAGGAGGGTGGACTTGCCGCTCCCGGAAGGCCCCAGGATGGCGGCGAACTCGCCGGCGGCGATCGAGAGGTCGATGGCGTCGAGGATCCGAAGCGTCCGCCCGCCGGACGGAAGCTCCTTCGTGACGCCGCGAAGCTCGAGAAGGGGAGTTCTCACGGGACGGAGTCTCGCATTCCCTTAGACTCCGTCGCCGTGAGGCGTCCGGTTTCGTTCTCCCTGATCTGCACGGCGCTGGCCCTGCTTTTCCTCTCGGCCTGCGGAGCGACGCGGGAGGAGGGGTCCTCCGCGGCGCGCGACCTCGTCCCGACGAACCCCGGCGCGGCGCCGCGCGACATGGGCGGAAGCCGCTCGCCGGGCCCGGGAAGCGCTCCCGCCCTCGCGGAGGCCGCCGTGCCGGCGGACGCGCCGCTCGTCGTCTTCCTCGGCGACAGCCTGACGGCCGGCCTCGGCCTCCCGGTCGACCAGGCCTACCCGGCCGTCGTGGCCGCCGAGCTGGCGGGGAAGGGGAGGCCGGTCCGCGTCGTGAACGCCGGCGTCTCGGGCGACACGACCGCGGGCGGACTGCGACGCGCCGAGTGGGTCCTCACGCAGCGTCCCGATGTCCTCGTCCTGGCCCTCGGCGCGAACGACGGGCTCCGCGGCCTCCCGCTCGCGGAGACGGAGAAAAACCTCCGCGGAATCGTCGCGAAGGCGCAGGACGCCGGCGCGAAGGTCCTCCTCTGCGGGATGCTCGTCCCGACGAGCCACGGGCCCGATTACCAGCGGGGCTTCGGCGCCCTCTTCCCGCGGGTCGCGAAGGAGACGGGCATTCCGCTCGTCCCGTTCCTCCTGGAGGGCGTGGCGGGACGGACGGAGCGGAACCTGGAGGACGGGATCCACCCGAACGCGGACGGGCAGAGGCTCCTCGCGGCCAACGTCCTCCCGTTCCTCGAGCCGCTCCTGCCGCGCGTCTCGCGCTGAGGAGCCGGGCCTCCCGGAGGCGCTACTCCTCGGTCCCCCGGTAGAAGCGGTTCTGCGTTCCCCGGAAGAGGGCCGTCAGGTCGAGGCTCCCGGCGTGCCGCCGCGTCGCGAGGCCGACGTAGGAGGAGGCGAGCGTGTCTTTGCAGACGCCGAGGACGGTGCTGACGAGGCCGAGAGCCTCGGCGAGGCCGTCCGGGGGGACCTCCTTCACGACGCGCCGCCAGACGGCCTCCTCGAGGATGTTGATCGCCGTCTGGACCTCCTGGAGCCCCACCCCCTCGCCGAAGCGCTGCCGCGCGATCTCCCGGGCGTAGGCGAGGACGGGCTCGAGGTCCCTCTCGGTCACCGCGTCGAGGAGGAGCGCGAAGAGCCTCGCGAGGCGGCGCCGCGTCTCCTCGTCGCCCGCCGCCTGGTAGCGCGTCAGGCGGCAGCGGTTCATCCCGTCGAAGGTCTCCGCGAGGATCGCGGTCTCGTGGCGCTTCAGGAGGTCGACGAGGGGCGATGGGGGCGTCATGCGGC
>CAYVPO010000091.1:0-14482 GCA_964453825.1 uncultured Holophagales bacterium | reverse complement strand
TCAGGACCGGCAGGTCGTCGATGCGGACGCGGATCGGCCGGCCGGGGTTCATCCCCTTCCAGGCCTTCGTCGTCTCGCTCATCCACATCACGCCGATGTTCTCGCCCATCGCCCGCGCGTTCGACCCGAGCTGCCTCTTCAGCCCCTCGCCGAAGGCGAGGAGGAGGAGGATCGCGACGGTCCCCCAGGTGATCGCGGCGATCGTCAGCAGCGCGCGTTTGCGCCCGAGCGTGGCGGACTGGAGGAAGAGGTGGAAGATGACTTTCACGGCCCGCCTCCCTACATCTTCATCGCCACGACGGGGTCGAGGCGCGCGGCGGAGCGCGCCGGGAACCAGCCGGCGAGGAGGCCGATGACACCGAGGATGCCGACCGTGATCCCCGCGACGAGGGGCGAGACCTCCGGTCGGCCGACGTACTCCTCGAGGCTCGCGGGGAAGACGGCGCAGATGCCGAGCGAGATCGCGAAGCCGGCGAGGCCGCCGACGGCGGTGACGATGAGCGTCTCGACGAGGAACTGCCGGAGGATCGCGCCCGACTTGGCGCCGAGCGCCATCTTGATGCCGATCTCCTTCGTCCGCTCGTCGACGACGACGTTCATGATGTTCGAGACGCCGATCCCGCCGACGACGAGCGTCAGCGAGCCGACGATGCCGAGGAAGAGCGTGAAGGCGAGCATGAAGACCTCGAAGAACTGGAACTGCTCGGTGACGTCCCAGACCGAGAAGGCCTCCTTGTCCTCGGGGTCGAACTTGAGCCGTCTCGAGAGCGCCGACCGGAGGCTCTCGGTCACGGCCTTCGACTCGAGCGCGGACGCCGGCTGGTAGACGAAGTTCGAGAGGTACTTCCGCCCCGTCAGCGCGCGGAACGTCGTCCCCGGGATCCAGGAGAGGTCGCTGTCGCGGCTGTTGTAGCTCGAGTCCTGCTGCTTGGCCGTCAGGACGCCGATGACGAGGAAGGGCGAGCCGTTGAAGAGGACGGTCTTCCCGACGGGGTCCGTCCCCTTGCCGAAGACGTCCTCGGCGACCTTGTTGCCGAGGAAGACGACGCGGCGCTGGTCCCGCATGTCGAGGTCGTTCAGGAACCGGCCGCCCGGCACCGGGATCAGGTTCCGCATCTCGCCGAACTCGGGCGAGACGCCGGAGACGTCGACGGGGAAGGTCCGGAGGTTGTAGACCATCTTCCAGCCGTCGCTGTACTCGCTCGACATCCGCTTCAGGCCGTCGACGCGCGGCCGCACGGCCTGGAGGTCCTCGTCGGTGATCCGGATCCGCCGCCCCTTGCCGAGCCCCTGGTAGGGGATCGACGTGAGGCCGGGCCACGAGATGCAGATCCGGTCGCCGAGGCCGGCCGTCGTCTTGATGAGCTGCTTCTTCAGCCCCGTGCCGAACGCGAGGAGGAGCGTGACCGCGACCGTCCCCCAGACGAGCCCGAAGACCGTCAGGAGCGTCCGGAGCTTCTGGCTCTTCAGGTCCCGGTGGAGCTGCAGCAGCGCGTCGCGGAGCACGTCGAAACCTCCCGTCGATTCCCGGCTTCAGCTGATGGTCTTCGGCGGGCGCTGGACGAGCTGGTCGCCCTTCTTCACCCCGGAGGTGACCTCGATGTTGAGCCCGTCGGAGATGCCGGTAGTGATCTCGACCTTCTTCGGCTCGGCCTTCGGGTCCTTGCCGGGAAGCTCGACGAACGCCTTCTTCCCGCCGTCCTCGAACGTCACGAGGCGCTCGGGAATCGTCACGACGTCCTTCTTCTCGCGGATGATCAGGTCCGCGTTCGCCGAGTAGCCGGCCCGGAGGACGATCTTCTGCCCCGGGTCGAGCTCGATCTCGACGTCGAAGAGCGTCGCCCCGTCCTTCTGCTGCGCCTGCGGAGCGATCCGCGCGACCTTGCCGGTGACGACGTCGGTCGGGAGAGCGCCGACCTTGATCCGGGCCACGAGGCCGACGTGGAGCTTGCCGACGTCGATCTCGTCGACCGTCCCCTTGAAGATCAGATCGTTCATGTCGGCGATCGTCGCGAGCTCCGTGCCGGGCTGGTACGACGTGAGCGGGACGACGGGGTCGCCCGGGTTGACGGCGCGGGTCAGGATCGTCCCGGCCGCGGGCGCCCGGATGATCGAGTCGATGCCGGAGGCGATCGAGGTGATCTTCCCCTTCCGCGTCAGCTCGCGGTCCTGGTCGGCCTTCGCGACGGCGATCTTCGCGAGCTCGAACGCCTCGCGCTTTACGTCGACGTCGGACCGGGCGGTGATCCCCTGGCGGTTCAGCTCCTTCGCCCGGTCGTACTCGGCCTTCGCGCGCTCGAACGACGCCGTCGCCGATTCCAGGCGGCGGTCGACCTCGGTCACCTCGAGCGGCGTCGGGTCGGGCTGGATCTCGAGGATCGGGTCGCCCGCCTTGACGGCGTCGCCGACCTCGACCCGGCAGCTCTTCACGATCCCGGAGATCTTCGACTTGACCGAGAACTTCTGGCGCGGCTGGATCTGCCCCACCGCGAGCGCCTTCTCGGTGATCGAGCCCGACTCGGCGACGACGATCTTGACGCCGCCGTCGTCCTTCCTGCCCGAGCTCGCCAGGGCGTAGATCCCCGTGACGACGCCGCCGAGGACGATCAGACCCAGGAGCACCTTGAAGAGCTTGCCCATTCCAGTCCTCCACGACCCCGGGGTGGGGCGATTCGTCCCGTCGGAGACGTTCGATTCCGGGGTCATGCCGCAGTTACGGCGGAGGGCCAGGAAGGTTCCGCTGCGATCGGATGTGCGACACGAAGTCACACGTCGACCGGGAGGAATCGGCGCGCACTGGGCCGAGGGCGGCCGGAGGCGGCCGCGAAGAGGCGGTGCCTCACCGCCGGAGTACGACCTCCACGATCTCGGATCGCCGGAAGAGCCTCATCGGAGGCCCCCACGTCCCGGTGCCGCGCGAGACGACGAGCGTCATCCCGTCCACCTCGTAACGCCCCGACTGGAACGGGTACGGGATCGCCGAGAGATAGACGAACGGCCAGAGCTGCCCGCCGTGCGTGTGGCCGGAGAGCATGAGCCGCGCGCCCCGCGCCGCCGCCTCGCGAACGAGGAGCGGAGAGTGGGAGAGGTGCACGACGACCGAGTCGTCCGGGATGCCGGCGAACGCCACGTCGAGAGCCTTCCCGTCGAGGCCGAGCTGCCGGCGCGCCGTGAGGTCGTCGACTCCGGAGAGGACGACGCCCGGTGCGGCCTCGGCCCACTCGTCCCGGAGGACACGGATCCCTCCCGCGGCGAGGACCGAGAGGCACTTCTCGAGGCCGGCGTAGTACTCGTGGTTCCCCGTCACGCCCCAGACGCCGAGGGGGGCCGTCAGCGTCCGGAGGACGGGAGCGAGGGGCTCGACCGCCCTCGCCTCGCCGTCGACGAGGTCCCCCGTCACGACGACGAGGTCGGGAGAGAGGGCCTCCACCTGGGCGATCCTCCGCGCGAGCCAGCGCTCGCCGAGGAGCGAGCCGAGGTGGAGGTCGGAAAGCTGGACGAGCTTCAGCTCCGCCTTCCCCGCCGGGAGGGACGCGACTCGGACCTCGTGCCGGACGACGCGCGGGCCGCGTGCCGCCTGGACGAGGGCAAAGGCGGAGAGGACCACGGCGAGGCCGAGCGCCACGGCGCGCGCGGGGACCGCTCCGGCCGGCCACAGCTTCCCGAAGCCCGTGACGAGGTCGGCCACGAGAAAGGCGGCGACCAGGAGGAAGAGAGTCCCCATCCAGACGGCGCCCGTCAGCTCGACGGCCCGGGCGACCGCTCCGGGCGCCTTCCGGGCCAGGACGCGACCCAGCGGGTAGGAGAGCCAGAGCAGCCCGAAGAGCACGACGCGCCCGGCGAACGGGACCGCCCGCGAGAGCGCGGGAATCGAGAAGGCCCGGAGGAACACGTAGGCGTGAAACGCGCTCCAGACGGAGAGAACGATTCCCAGGAAGAGGGCCATTCGCCCCGCCGTGCCCATCCGGCCGAGTCTAAGGCAGACGCGACGGCCGGCCCCCCTCTACAATCCCCGACCGTCATGACCGACGAGAAGCAGAACCGCTTTCCCGCCGTCTTCTGGACCGCCAACGTCACCGAGCTCTTCGAGCGCGCCGCCTACTACTCGATGGCGAGCTTCGTCGTCATCTACCTCGGGCAGCTCGGGCTCGGCGAGTACTGGCCCTCGAACCTGAACAGCGTCCTCTGGACGCTCGTCTACTTCCTCCCGATCCTCTCGGGAACGATCGCGGACCAGGTCGGGTTCCGGAAGTCGCTCCTCGTCGCGTTCGTCCTCCTCGCGGCGGGCTACATGCTCATGGGCTCGCCCGTCTGGTTCGGAGGGGCGAAGCTCTCGGCGACGGTCGGGAAGGAGTTCACGGCCTCTTCCGGCCTCGTCGGCGTCCTCGTCGCCGGCATCCTCCTGATCGGCATCGGCGGCTCCGTCATCAAGCCGTGCATCTCGGGGACCGTGCAGAAGACGTCGGGCGCGCTCGCGACGCTCGGCTTCGCGATCTTCTACATGATCATCAACATCGGGTCGCTCTTCGGGCGCGGCACCGCGTACGTCGTGAGGACCCGGCCCGACGTCGTCCTGATCCTGGCCGTCGTCGCCGTCTGCGGGATCGCCGCGGCGCTCCTGACGCTCCTCGTGCGGTGGAACGTCACGAACCGCGAGAAGCCCGGGACGATCGCGAAGACGACGCTCGGCGCGTTCGCGATCATCTCGGGCGCCGGGCTCGGGATCTCGCAGGCCCTGAAGCTCCGCCCCTCGCCCGAGCTCGCGGAGGGAAGCGGAGCCCTCTCGTACATCTTCGCCGTGGCGACCGCCGCCTCGGTCGTCGCCTTCTTCGTCGTCCTCGTCTTCTACAAGGAGCCCGCGGTCGCCGCGGACGCCCCCGTCAAGCCGAAGCGCACGCCGGGCCGGATCCTCCTCGACATGGTCCTGGTCCTGAAGAACCCCCGCTTCGCCCTCTTCCTCCTCGTCATCAGCGGCTTCTTCTTCCTCTACAACCAGGTCTACAACGTCATGCCGCTGTACGTGAAGCGGGTCGTCGAGACGAGCCCGGCGATGGACCTCTACACCGCCGCGAACCCGTTCGTCATCGTCGTCTTCCAGCTTCTCGTGACGAGCCTCTTCGGGAAGATGAAGCCGGTGAAGTCGATGATCGTCGGCTGCGTGATCATCGGCGTCTCGATGGGGATCAACCTCTGGCCGCTCTGGTCGGCCGGCGGGCTCCGAGCCCCCGTCGCCGACCTCCTCCCCATCGCCTCGATCTTCATCATCCTGACCGTCGGCCTCATCGCGTTCGGCGAGCTCTACACGTCTCCGCGCATGTACGAGTACATCGGCGCCCTCGCCCCGAAGGGGCAGGAGGGGCTCTTCCTCGGATACGCGAACCTCCCGCTCGCGATCGGCTCGCTGACGGGCGGCCCGGTCGGCGCCTGGATTTTCAACGACGTCATGGCGAAGGGGGCCACGACGCGCCCCGACGGCCTCCTCGAGCTGGACCGCGTCGCGGCGTCGCGCGGCTGGCTCCTTCTCATGGCGATCGGCTTCCTCTCGGCCGTCTCCATGTGGGCCTTCAACCGCTGGGTCGAGAAGCAGGAGGCGAAGGACCGCGCCGCCGCCTGAGACGGGCCGGGCGCGGGGGGGGAGGTGAACGCCCCCGAACGCCCGGCGGCACAGGACCCTTCAGGGGTCGTCGTAGAAGGGGCGGGCGAGGACCCGCCCCTTCTTCGTCCGGAGCGAAAGCTCGATCGCGTGGCGGCCGGGCGGACGGTCGGGGCGATTGAAGATGACGACGTAGCGACCTTCGATCGCCCGGAACGCGAGGTCGAGCGCCTGGCTCGAGAAGACGTGCGTCTTTGCGTACGTCCCGCCGGTCAGGTCGGCGAGCTTCATCAGCGTCCCCTCGAGCGTGTGCCAGTCGGCGTCCGAGACGTCGAGCGTGAAGACGTTCACGCGTGCGACCTGAAGCGCGTTCACGGCGAGGGCGTGCCACTTCCAGTCGGCCGGGGCCCGGTTGACGTGGAGCCCCCAGCCGAGGAAGAACATCGACTTGCCGCCCGGGATCTTCTCCAGCGCCTTCGCGACGACGTAGAGCCCTCGCTCCACGTTCGCGGCGGCCCGCGCGTCCTTCACGTCGAGGTGCGCCGCGAGAGACGGGAACGGCTTCGGCGGCGGCATGTCGGGCGCGCCTCCGATCTTCAGCGTGTCGAAGAGGGCGCGGTGGATCGCCTTCCGGTCGTCCGTGAAGTCGAGCCGGAGCTTCAGGTGCGAGTCGTACGAGACGACCGCGACGCGGTCGGTCGGGAGGAGGCGGTCGAGGAAGCGGACCATCTCGTTCGCCATCCGCATCTGCCCCTTTACCCGATACCGTCCGAAGTCGGCCTGGAAGAAGAGGACGATCAACCGGCCGTCGGGGAACTCGGGAGTCCCCGGCTCGACCGCCTCACCCGCGGGCGGGGGCGGCAGCTCGGACCGGTCCGCCGGGACGAACTCCACGTCCTCCACCGGGACCTCCTCGCCGCCGACCTGGAGGAGGAAGTCCGAGGGCGTCAGGCCGAGGAGGGTCCCGCCGCCAGGGGCGAGGACGTGGGCGTCGACGAGGACCTTCTCGACCCCGGCCTTCGCGGTGATGCTCCCCTTCCGGGACGGCTCCTGCGCGGACGCCGGTCCGGAGACGAGGATGGCGGCGAGGAGAGCGGGGGCGGCGCGGAGGAGCCTCACGACCGCCATTCTCTCCCGTACGATCCTCGCCTCATGAAGGCCGAGGCCGCGCCGCCCGATCGGGAGCTCCTCGCCGGCCAGGTGGAACGGGTGACCTTCCACTCGGAGGAGTCGGGTTTCGTCGTACTCCGGGTCCGCGTGCGCGGGCGGCGCGACGCCGCCACCGTCGTCGGCCACGCCGCGGCGGTCTCGGCGGGCGAGGAGGTGCGCGCCTCGGGGGTCTGGACGAGCGACCCGAAGCACGGGCCCCAGTTCCGCGCCGAGACGTTGACGACCGTGGCTCCCACCTCGGCCGAGGGGATCGAGCGCTTCCTCGCCTCGGGGCTCGTCCGCGGCGTCGGGCCGCACTTCGCGCGACGGCTGGTCGAGGCGTTCGGAACGGGCGTCTTCGAGGTGATCGAGTCGGCGCCGGCGCGCCTCCTCGAGGTGTCCGGGGTCGGCCCGCTCCGGGCGGAGCGGATCGTCGCGAGCTGGGCCGAGCAGAGGGCCGTCCGGGAGATCATGCTCTTCCTCCACGCGCACGGGGTCGGGACCTCCCGCTCCGTACGGATCTACCGGACCTACGGCGCCGACGCGATCTCCGTCGTCTCGGAGGACCCGTACCGCCTCGCGCGCGACGTCCGCGGGATCGGCTTCGTGACGGCCGACGCCCTCGCGAGGAAGCTCGGCATCCCGGAGGACGCGATGGTCCGTGTCCGGGCAGGGCTCTCGCACGTCCTCGCGACGGCTCTCGACGAGGGGCATTGCGGGCTGCCGCGCGAGACGCTGATCCCCCGCGCCGCCGAGCTTCTCGGCCGCCCGGAGACGCAGGTCGCAGACGCGCTCGAGCTGGAGGTGGGCGAGAAGCGCCTCGTCCCCGAGGAGACGGGAGGACGGCCGTGCGTCTTCCTGCCTGCGCTCCACGCAGCCGAGCGGGCCGTCGCCGCGCGCCTCGCGACGCTCGCCGCGGGAACGCCCCCCTGGAAGCGGATCGACCCGGAGGAGGCGATCCCCTGGGTGGAGGTGCGGACCGGGCTCTCCCTCTCGGCGAGCCAGCGGGAAGCGGTCGCGATCTTCCTTCGCTCCAAGGTCCTCGTCCTCACCGGGGGCCCCGGCGTCGGTAAGACGACGCTCGTCGACGCCCTCCTCCGGATCGTCCTCGACCGTGCGCTCCGGATCGCCCTCGCCGCACCGACGGGACGCGCGGCGAAGCGGCTTTCCGAAAGCACACGCTCCGAGGCGAAGACGATCCACCGGCTGCTCGAGGTCGACCCGTCGACGGGTCGCTTCCGCCGCGGTCGCGAGAACCCGCTCGAGGCGGACCTCGTCGTCGTAGACGAGGTCTCGATGGTCGACGTCCTGCTGGCCCGCGCCCTCCTCGAGGCGATCCCGAACGGCGCGGCCCTGCTCTTCGTCGGCGACGCCGACCAGCTCCCGAGCGTCGGACCAGGCCAGGTCCTGCGCGACCTCCTTTCGTCCGGGGCCGTCCCCTCGGTCCGCCTCACCGAGGTCTTCCGGCAGGCGGCCGAGAGCCGGATCGTCGTCGGCGCTCACCGCGTCCGCGAAGGGCACCTCCCCGACCTGACGAACCCGGCCGGGACCGACCTCTTCTTCTTCGACGCGAAGGAGCCCGAGGAGGCCGCGCGCCGCGTCGTGGAGGTCGTCTCCGAGCGGATCCCCCGCCGCTTCGGCCTCGACCCGCGACGGGACGTCCAGGTCCTCGTCCCGGTCCACCGCGGGCCGCTCGGCGCGCGGGCGCTGAACGAGGCGCTCGGGAAGGCGCTGAACCCCGACGGCGCGCCCCGCGTCTCCCGCTTCGGACAGGAGCTCGCCCCCGGCGACCGCGTCATGCAGGTGGAGAACGACTACGACCGCGAGGTCTACAACGGCGACCTCGGCCTCGTCACGGCCGTCGACCCGGGCGAGAGCGAGCTCCGCATCGCCTTCGACGGCCGCGAGGTCGCCTACGCGTTCGACGAGATGGACGTCCTCCAGCTCGCCTGGGCGACGACGATCCACAAGTCGCAGGGGTCGGAGTACCCCGCGGTCGTCGTCCCCCTCGCGATGACCCACTACGCCATGCTCGAGCGGAACCTGCTCTACACGGCGATGACGCGGGGACGGAAGCTCGTCGTCCTCGTCGGCGACCGGAGGGCGATCGCCGTCGCCGCCCGGCGCTCGTCCGCGGGGAGCCGCGTGACGAGGCTGGCGGAGCTGCTCCGAACGGCCCGCGAGGGCTGCTAACCTCCGCGCAGGAGGACTCGAATGACGGGCCGAGGAGCAGACCGCACGCCCCCGCGGGCGCCGCAGGCATCCGGCGGTGAGCTCGTCGCGGAGGTCCTTCTCCGCCACGGCGTCCGTTTCCTCTTCACGCTCTGCGGCGGGCACATCTCCCCGATCCTCGCCGCGGCGAAGGCCCGGGGCGTGCGCGTCGTCGACACCCGGCACGAGGCGACCGCCGTCTTCGCCGCGGACGCCGTGGCGCGACTCACCGGCGTCCCCGGCGTCGCCGCGGTCACCGCCGGCCCCGGCGTCACGAACGCCCTGACCGCGCTTCAGAACGCGCGTCTCGCCCAGACGCCGCTCGTCCTCCTCGGCGGCGCCACGGCCACCGTCCTGCGCGGCCGGGGCGCCCTCCAGGACGTCGACCAGATTGCGCTGGCCTCGCCGGCCGTCAAGCGCGCGCTGCGCGTCTCGAAGCTCCGCGACCTCGTGCCTGCGCTCGAGGAGGCGTTCGCCGTCGCGCGCGAGGGCGTGCCGGGCCCCGTCTTCGTGGAGTGCCCCGTCGACCTCCTCTACTCCGAGAGCGTCGTCCGCGGCTGGTACGCCTCGAAGGCGGGGGCGCCGCAGGGCTTCGTCGCGAAGGCGACGCGCTGGTACCTGGAGAGGCACCTCGACGCGCTCTTCGCCGGGGTCGAACGGATCGGCCCGCGCGAACCGGCGCCCGTCGAGCTCCCGAGGCCCGAGGCCGGGAGCGTCGGGACGGCCGCGTTCCTCCTCGGACGGAGCGCCCGCCCCGTCCTCCTCCTCGGCAGCGGCGCCCTCCTCGCGCCGTCCGAGGCCGACGACCTCGCCCGCGCGGTCCGCGCTCTCGGACTCCCGGTCTTCCTCTCGGGGATGGCGCGCGGCCTTCTCGGCCCCGCCTCTTCCCTGCAGTGCCGCCAAAGACGGACGGAGGCCCTCCGGGAGGCCGACCTCGTCCTCCTCGCCGGCGTCCCGTGCGACTTCCGGCTCGACTACGGCCGGCAGATCGGCCGGAGCGCGGCCGTCATCTCCGCGAACCGCGATTCCGCGGCCCGATCGCTCAACCGCCGGCCGACGCTCGGCGTCGGCGGCGACCCGGGCCTCTTCCTCCGGTCCCTCGCCGACGCCGTGCCGGGCGGATTCGCCCGCCCGGAGTGGCTCGCGCGCCTCCGGGAGCGCGACGCGGCCCGCGACGCGGAGATCTCAGCCGCGCCCGAAGGGGCGCGGGGCGCCCTCGACCCGGTCGCCCTCTGCCGCAGCCTCGAGGAAGCGCTCCCGGCGGACGGCCTCGTCGTCGCCGACGGAGGGGACTTCGTCGCCACCGCCTCCTACGTCCTCCGTCCCCGGGCGCCCCTTTCCTGGCTCGATCCGGGGGTCTTCGGAACGCTCGGCGTCGGCGCCGGCTTCGCGCTCGGGGCGGCGCTCTGCCGTCCCGGAGCTCCCGTCCTCCTCGTCTGGGGGGACGGCGCCGCCGGCTACGGGCTCGTCGAGGTCGACACGTTCGTCCGGCACGGCCTCGGCGTCGTCGCGGTGATCGGGAACGACGCGGCGTGGACGCAGATCGCCCGCGAGCAGGTGGAGGTGCTGGGAGACGACGTCGGGACCGTCCTGCGCGCGACCGACTACCACGCGGCGGCGCGCGGCCTCGGCGGCGAGGGGCTCCTCCTCGACGACCCGGCGCGCCGCCGTGAGGTCCTCGCGGAGGCGTTCCGCCTCGCCCGGGCCGGCCGGCCGGTGGTCGTCGACGCGCGCCTCGGAAGAACGGCCTTCCGAAAGGGCTCGATCTCGATCTGAGCCGCCGGGGGACCTCCCCCACCGGCCTCCGCTCGCCCCGCCGTGCGACACTCTCCAGGGGGCGTCGCCGGGAGGCCACAGCACGACGGCACGCCGGGAGACTCCACGCCGATGAGCGACATCAAGACCGATCCGAGCCCGCTCACCCTCGTCGTCGTCGGCGCCGGACCGGCGGGGCTCACCGCGGCCTGGGAGAACGCCCGCCACGGAGGGACCGCGACGGTCCTCGAGCGCGACGACCTCGTCGGCGGGATCGCCCGGACGGTCGAGCGGCGCGGCTACCGTTTCGACATCGGCGGCCACCGGTTCTTCACGAAGGTCCGCGAGGTCGAGGAGCTCTGGCACGAGATGCTCGCGGACGACTTCCTGCGCGTCCCGCGGCAGTCGCGCATCCTCTACCGCCGGAAGCTCTTCTCTTATCCGTTGAAGCCGTTCGAGGCGTTCTTCGGCCTCGGCCCGATCGAGAGCTTCCGCTGCGGCCTCAGCTTTCTCGCCGCCCGGCTCGTGCCGCGCAGCCCCGAGGAGGACTTCGAGACGTGGGTCTCGAACCGCTTCGGCCGGCGCCTCTTCTCGATCTTCTTCAAGACGTACACGGAGAAGGTCTGGGGCGTCCCCTGTACGCAGATTCGCGCCGACTGGGCGGCCCAGCGGATCCGCGGCCTCTCGCTCTGGAAGGCCGTCTGGCACGCCGTGAAGCCCGACCGGAGCGTCAAGACGCTGATCGAGGAGTTCGACTACCCGCGCCTCGGCCCCGGGCAGATGTGGGAGCGTTTCACCGCTCGCCTCGAGGAGCACGGCTCACGCGTCCTCCTCGGGAGAGGCGTGACGCGGATCGCCTGGCAGGAGGGGCGGGGCGTCACGGCCGTCGAGACGGACGGCCCCGCCGGACGGGAGTCGTTCTCCGGAGACGCGTACGTTTCCTCGATGGCCCTCTCCGACGCCGTCCTCGCGCTCGACCCGCCGCCGCCGCCGGACGTCCTCGAGGCCGCGCGCGCCCTCCGCTACCGCGACTACATCCTCGTCGCGCTGATGTTCGAGGGGGAGCGCTTCTTCCCCGACAACTGGGTCTACATCCACAGTCCCGAGGTGCGGATCGGCCGCGTCCAGAACTTCGGGAACTGGTCGGCCGCAATGGTCCCCCGCCCCGGCGTCACCTGCCTCGGCCTCGAGTACTTCTGCTTCGACACCGACCCGGTCTGGTCGGCGCCGGACGAGGAGCTCCTCGAAACGGGTCGGGCAGAGATCACGAAGACCGGCCTCGTGCCCGAAGGAGCGCGGGTCCTCGACGGAGCCGTCGTGCGGATGCCGAAGACCTACCCGATGTACGACCCCGGGTATTCGGAGAAGGTCGACGTCGTCCGACGCTTCTTCGCGGAACGCCTCCCGAACCTCCAGCAGGTCGGGCGGAACGGGATGCACCGATACAACAACCAGGACCACGCGATGGTGACCGGCCTGTACGCGGTGCGGAACCTCTACGGCGCCTCGAACGACCTCTGGGCCGTCAACGTCGACGACGAGTACCACGAGGAGGCACGGACGACTCGGCCGGAGGGCGGGGCCCCGCGGGGCTGACCCGCCCTCCGCACCGGGCGACCGGGACGAATCAAAGCGGCGCGAAGCGGGCCGAGAAGTGCCGGAGGACCTTCGGGGCCTCCGTGATCCGGTAGCCTCGCAGCTCCTCGCGCTTCCGGAAGACCTCGAGGACTCCTTCGGCGACGAGGTCGATGTGCGACTGCGTGTAGACGCGGCGCGGGATCGCCAGCCGGACGAGGTCCATCGGCCCCGGCGCCTCCGTCCCGTCCGGGTGGAGCCCGAACATCACCGTCCCGATCTCGACGCCCCGGATCCCCGCCTCGAGGTAGAGGGCGTTCGCGATCGCGATGCCGGGGTACTGGAGCGGCGCCACGTGCGGGAGCATCGCCCGCGCGTCGAGGTAGACCGCGTGCCCGCCGGGGGGCTGGATGATCGGGACGCCGCCGGCCGTCAGCTTGTCGGCGAGGTAGGCCGTCGAGCGGATCCGGTAGCGCAGGTACGGCTCCTCGACGACCTCCTCGAGCCCCCGGGCGATCGCCTCGAGGTCGTAGCCGGCCAGGCCGCCGTACGTCGGGAACCCCTCCGTGAGGATCAGGAGGCTCCGGCACGAGGCCGCCAGCTCGTCGTCGTTCATCGCGAGGAAGCCGCCGATGTTCGCGAGGCCGTCCTTCTTCGCCGACATCGTGCAGCCGTCGGCGAGCGAGAACATCTCCTGCGCGATCGCCTTCGGCGTCCGGTCGGCCTGCCCGGTCTCGCGCTGCTTGATGAACCAGGAGTTCTCGGCGAACCGGCAGGCGTCGAGGAAGAACGGCTTCCCGTACTTGTCGCAGAGGGCCCTCACGCCGCGGAGGTTCTCGAGGGAGACGGGCTGGCCGCCCCCGGAGTTGTTCGTGACGGTCACCATCACGAGCGGGACGCGGTCGCCGTCCTCGGCGAGCGTCTTCTCGAGCTTCGCGAGGTCGACGTTCCCCTTGAACGGGTGGATCAGCGACGGGATCTTCCCCTCGGCGATGACGAGGTCGCGGGCCTCGGCTTCCTCGACCTCGATGTTCGCCCGCGTCGTGTCGAAGTGCGTGTTGCTCGGGACGACCATCCCCGGCTTCAGGACCGTGTGGAAGAGGATGCGCTCCGCCGCCCGCCCCTGGTGGGTCGGGATGACGTGCTTGAACCCGGTCAGGTCCTGGATCACGTCGCGGAAGCGGAAGAAGGAGCGGCTCCCGGCGTAGCTCTCGTCCCCCTGCATGAGCGCGCCCCACTGCGCGGACGACATCGCGCCCGTGCCGGAGTCGGTCAGGAGGTCGATGAGGACGTCCTCCGCCGGGACGAGGAAGACGTTGAATCCCGCCTCGACGAGCGCCTTCTCCCGCTCCTCGCGCGTTGTGAACTTGACCGATTCGACCGACTTGATGCGGAAGGGTTCGATGATGGTCTTGAACAGCATGGCAACCGGGGATTCTACCCGGCGCCCCCCCCCGTCCCGCATCCCGGAAAGCCTTCTCCGGACCGTTTCCGCCGCCGCGGCCGGCCACCCGGCGCCGCGGCTCCCCAGCTCGCGCCCCGCGAGCGCGAGGAGAGAGAGCGCGCCCGAAAGCGGCGGGAGCGAGAGCGCCGCGTTCACCTCGGCTCCGAGCCGTGGAGACGCGCGCTCGAAGCGGCGGAACGGGTCCAGGTCGTCGAGGGGGACGGGGGCCTCGGGAGCGACGTGGCGGGAGAGGAGCCGGAGCAGGTGCCCCGTCGCGTGGCCTGCGACGAAGAGGCGCGCGGAGAGGAGCTCGCCACGCGCCGCGCGCCCTCCCCCGACGAGGAGGTTCCCGAGGAGCTGCCCGCAGAGCCAGCGATCCGTCGGCGTCTCGACCGGCTTCGCCGCGACGGTGGCCATCCGCGGCGCGACGCCGCCCCGATCGAGGAGGACGCGGTAGCGGTTCGCCCGGGCGACGAGGAGCTCGTCGAGGTCGAAGACGGCGAGCTCGAGGAGGTGCCCGTCGTCGAGGACGACCTTCAGCCCGTGCTCCGTCTCGCGGTGGACGAGGGCCGCCCGTTCCGCGCCGGGAAGCCACCCGAGCTCCGTCCGGAACGCCTCCTGCGCCCCGCTCCGGGTCACGACGAAGAAGTCGTGGTCGGAGAAGTCGTCGGGCGCCGGATCGTCGCCCGACATCGATCCGAGCGCGACGAGGCCGACGACGCGTGGATCGCCGTCGAGCCGCCGGGAGAGGGCGT
>CAYVPO010000090.1:0-14556 GCA_964453825.1 uncultured Holophagales bacterium | reverse complement strand
CTCGAGCGCGCGCTGACGCACTCCTCGTACGCGAACGAGGCTTCGCGCGCCGGCGCCGTGCGCGACAACGAGACGCTGGAGTTCCTGGGCGACAGCGTCCTCGGCTTCCTCGTGGCCGAGATGCTGTTCGAGCGCTTTCCCGGCTTCCGGGAGGGCCAGCTCTCGAAGGCCCGGTCGCACCTCGTGTCGGAAGGGAGCTTCGCGCGGCTCGCGCGGGAGCTCGGCGTCGGCGATCTGCTCCTCCTGGCGGCCGGGGAGAACCGCTCCGGAGGCCGGGTGAAGGAGTCGCTCCTTGCCGACGCCTTCGAGGCGGTCTTCGCGGCGATCACGCTCGACGCCGGCCTTCCGGCGGCGCGCGAGGTGGCGCGGCGGGTCTTCGCGGGGCCGGTCTCGGAGCTCGACCCGGGCGAGCTCTCGTTCCACGACCACAAGACGGCGCTCCAGGAGCTCGCGCAGGGGGAGGGGAAGCCGCTTCCCGTCTATCGCCTCGTCTCCGAGGCCGGACCCGACCACCGGAAGGAGTTCGTCTTCGAGGTCGTCTACGACGAGGGGCTCTCGGCGACGGGCGCCGGCGGGACGAAGAAGGAAGCCCAGCGGCAGGCCGCGAAGGCCGCGCTCGCCGTCCTCCTCGGGCGCCTCGCGCGGGGCTGAGCGGCCCGGCGCGCGGGAGAAGACCGCCCGGTCCCCTCCCGCGCGCACGTGCTCACTTCGGGAAGCGCGAGAGGAACGCCGCCGGCTTCTCGAACTGGACGACGCGGGGGAGCGACTCCTTCCCGTCCGGCCCGAGGAAGACGATCGTCGGGACGCCCTGCACGTTCCAGCGCGTGCGGAGGGCGGCCACCTCAGGGGAGGCGCTCTTCGTCAGGTCGGCCTTCAGGAGGACCCAGCCGTCGAGGGCCTTCGCGACCGCCGGGTCGGTGAACGTGAACTTCTCGAGCTCCTTGCAGGGGAGGCACCAGTCGGCGAAGAAGTCGATGACGACCGGCTTGCCGGCGGCCGAGGCCGAGGCGAGCGCCGCGTCGGAATAGGGCTGGAACGCGAGGCCGTCCGCGTGCTTCGACGGGACGACGAACCAGGCGCCGACGGCGAGGAGCGCGAGGCCGAGCGCGACCTTCAGGCCGCGGAACCAGCGGACCCCGGCGCCCGACTTCTCGAAGAAGAGGAACCAGACGCCGCCGGCGAGGAGCGGGAGAGCGACGGCCCAGGAGAAGACCGCCTCCGGGAGGAGCGGGCGGAGGAACCAGGCGGCGAGGGCGACGAGGACGAAGCCGAAGACCTTCCGGACGGCGATCATCCACTCGCCGGAGCGCGGCATCGCCTTCAGGCTCCCCGAGACCGTCCCGAGGACGAGGTACGGGAGGCCGAGGCCCATCGCGAGCGTGAAGAAGAGGGCGAAGCCGAGCGGGGCGGAGCCTTGCTGGGCGACGTAGGTGAGGAGCGAGAGGACGAAGGGGCCGATGCAGGGGGCCGCCACGAAGCCGACGAAGAGGCCCATCGTGAGGGCGCCGAGGACGCCGCCCTTGCTGCCGGTCCGGTCGGTGATGAAGTGCGGCGCCTGGATCTCGTAGAGGCCGAACATCGAGAGCGCGAGTGCGAGGACGACGAGCGCGATGACGACGAGGACGGCGGGCTTCTGGAGCCACGCGCCGAAGAGCGAGCCGGAAAGCGCCGCGAAGACGCCGAGCGCCGAGTAGGTGACGCTCATCCCGAGGACGTAGGCGACCGCGAGGCCGAACGTCCGGCTCGTCTTCCCCTCGCTCTGGCGCGAGAAGAAACCGACGGTGATCGGGATGAGAGGGTAGACGCAGGGGGTGAGGTTGAGCGCGAGGCCCGCGAGGAAGACGAGGCCGAGGATCGCCGGGAGAGATCGGCCGGAGAAGGGCCCGGACTCGGGTGCGGCGGCCGGGGGCGCGTCCGCCGCGCCTCCCGTGTCGGACGACCGGGCTCCGGCGAGGGGGAAGAGCGCGGCGTTCGCCGGCGCGACGGGCGTGCCGGCCGGGACGACCTCGATCTCGAGCGTCGCCTCGGACTGGTTCGGCGCGAGACACTGGGCGTCGTTGCACGGCTGGTAGTCGAGCGTGGCGCGGAGAGTCCGCGGTCCCGGCGCGAGGGCGGCGTCGGCCTTCCCCTCGAAGACGACGACCGTCTCGCCGTCGAAGAGGGCGAGGGGCTTCTCGGAGAACGGGAGCTTCACCTCGCGGTGGGCGGGGTAGGCGGGCGGCCCGAACGTCAGCCCCTCGACGGCGACGAGGGCAGCCTCCGTGGGGATGAGGTAGTCCTCGAGCGGCGCGTTCGAGTTGACGTGCCATCCCGGCGCGATCGTGGCGACGACGGCGACGCGGAAGGAGCCGCCGGCGACGATCTTCCCGGCGTCGGCGGCGAGGCGGAGCGAGAGGACCTCGGGGGGGCCGCCGACCTGGGCTGCGGCGGGGAGGGCCAGGACGAGGAGAACGAGCGCCGCGGCGAAGCGGCGGGCGAGGCGAGGGGTCATTCGGGTTCCCTTCACGGTCGAGCGGACTGGAGGAGGCGGAGGAGCTCCTCGGCCTGGGGCTTCAGGGGGGACTCCGGGTGCTTCTCCACGAAGGCCTTCAGCCGCGTGATCGCCTTCGGGTGGTCTCCCCGTCCGATCTCCACGTCGGCGAGGCGCAGCTCGGCTCGCTCGAGGAGCGCGGGATCGGTCGAGGTGGCGAGGACCTTCTCGAGCGTCTTCGCGGCGTCTTCGAATCGGCGGGCCTCGAGGGCGAACGTGGCGAGGTAGGCGAGCGACTTCGCGCGGAGCTCGGAGGGGGCCTGCTCGTTCTCGGAGACCTTCCGGAAGCGCCGCTCGGCGATCACGTCGCCGAAGCGCCGGTAGGCTTCCTCGCCGACGGCGAACGAGCGGGCCGGGTCGGCCGGGTTCGCCTTCTCCTCGTCGATCGAGCGGAGGAACATCGCCCACGCCTTCTCGGACTGGAAGAAGCTCTCGATCCAGGTCGACTGGTTCGTGTCGCCTTCCAGCTTTCCGCAGAGCATCAGGTCGGTCGAGAGGACGAGCCAGGCCGGCGTCGTCCGGAGCCGGTAGCGGGCGATGAGCTGGTCGGCGTCCGGCGTCCCGCGGACGAGGCGGACCGGGACCTTGTCCTTCAGGAAGCCCCGGAACGACGCGGACGGGTAGAGGAGCTTCTCCACCCGCTCGCATTCGGAGCATTGGGCGTCGCGAATCTCCACGAGCAGGCGCCCGCCGTCGAGGGCGCCGGCGCGCTCGAGAGCGTCCGGCATCGTCTCCGCCCATTCGACGGGCGTGTCCGATCCGGCGGACGGGAAGGCCGTCTGTGGCCCCTGGGCGAGGAGCAGCGGCGCGGCGAGGAGGGCGGAGGCGAGGAGTGTCAGGCGCAGTTCTCTCATTTCTTCTCGGTCCGGGGGGTGGCGGCGCGGGGGGCCGCGTTGACTATTCTAGAGGGCGCCGGTATAACGCCCGACGTCGCGTCGAGGGGCGGACCGCAAGGTGCGTGCCGCGGCGCCGGGTGCCCAGGTAGCTCAGCTGGTAGAGCACGCGCCTGAAAAGTGCGGTGTCGACGGTTCAACTCCGCCCCTGGGCACCATCTCTTCCTCTCCCCGAACGGCCCCTTCGGGCCGGCGCCTGCCCGCCCGCAGGCCCTAGAATCCGGACTCGGGAGGGCTGATTGGCCATTCTCAAGGTGATGAAGCTCGGGGCCGAGGTGCTGCGGCGGCCGGCCCCGGAGATCGAGCCGAAGGACCTCAGGCGGGGCCGCTTCAAGGGCCTCTTCGACGACCTTCGCGAGACGATGGTCGAGTACGCGGGAACCGGGCTCGCCGCGCCGCAGGTCGGCGCGTCCGTCCGCGCGCTCCTCTACATGGTCGACCCGGAGGGGCGCCGGGCGAGCGCCGGCGCGGTGCCGCCCACGATCCTCGTCAACCCGTCGTTCGAGGTGCTCGACCCGAAGGAGACCGAGGACTGGGAGGGGTGCCTGTCCGTGCCGTTCCTTGCAGCGCGGGTTCCGCGTGTCCGGAAGGTGCGGGTCCGGGCTCTGTCGGAGACGGGGAAGCCGCTCGAGTTCGAGGCCGAGGGCTTCCACGCCCGGGTCCTACAGCACGAGGCCGACCACCTCGACGGCGTGATCTACCTCGACCGGGTGCGGGACCGCGCGTCGATCCGCTACACGGTCGACTTCTGAGGCCCGTGGACGACGCCCCCCTCTCCGAGAAGCACGCGCGGATCCTGCGGAAGTACAAGCCCGTCTGCATCTGCAACGGGATCAAGGTGCCGCGCGTCGAGGAGGCGATCGAGAACGGAGCGCGGAGCGTGGAGGAGGTGGCGCAGGCCACCGGCTGCACGACCGGCTCCTGCCACGGCGAGCGCTGCGTCCCGGTCATCCTCGAGATGCTCGACGGAAAGCGCTGAGAGCCCTTTACAATCGCGCCCGTGATCGGTTTCACGAGCACCCGGGGGTCCCGATGAGCGACAAGAAGTTCCCTCTGCCGGCCGCGCGGATCGAGCCGCCTCTCGCGCCCGGCGTCCCCTCCACGACGGGCTTCGACTTCCTCACGACGAAGCTCGACTGGTTCGTCCAGTGGAGCCACAAGAACTCCCTCTGGCCGATGCCGTTCGGCACGGCCTGCTGCGCGATCGAGTTCATGTCGTCGGTGTCGTCCCACTACGACCTCGCCCGGTTCGGGGCCGAGGTCGTCCGCTTCTCGCCGAGGCAGGCCGACCTGATGATCGTCTCGGGGACGATCACCGACAAGCAGGCCCCGATCCTCCGGAAGATCTACGACCAGATGCCGGAGCCGAAGTGGGTCATCTCGATGGGCGTCTGCGCCTGCACGGGAGGCTTCTACCGCGCCTACCACGTCGTTCAGGGGATCGACGAGATCATCCCCGTCGACGTCTACGTCGCCGGCTGCCCGCCGACTCCGGAGAACCTGATCTACGGGATCATCGAGCTCCAGAAGCGGATCCAGTCGGGCGACCTTGCCCGCCACCGCGAGGCGAAGACGTACGTCCCGATCCGCGTCGGCACCGACCCGCAGGTGGAGTCGATCCCGGCCTACTCGACGGCGGTCATGGCGCCCGGCCAGAGCTCGAGGTCGGGGTTCGCCGAGATGGCCGGCTCCGCGGACGCGGAAGCGGCGAAGGCCGCGAAGGCCGCGAAGGGAGAGAAGCGGTGAGCGCGACCCTGGCGCCGGCGACGGGCGTCTCCTTCGCCCCGGTCCTCCTGCGGACGTTCCCGGACGGCTCCGTCCGGGTCGAGCCGCGCCCCGCCACCGACGTCCCGACGCTCGTCGCGACGACGGAGTCCTGGCACGCCGCCGCGCTCTTCCTCCGGGACGACCCGGCCGCGGCCTACGACCTCCTCCTCGACCTCGTCGCCGTCGACCGCCTGAAGCTCGACGGCCCGGCGGCCTTCCGCGGCGAAGGGCGCTTCCAGCTGAACGCGCTCCTCTACTCGACGAAGCGGAACGAGCACCTCCGGGTCCGCGTCGCCCTGCCGGCCGTCGACCCGCGCGTCCCGACGCTCGTGGACGTCTGGCCGGCGGCGAACTGGTTCGAGCGCGAGGCGTGGGACCTGATGGGGATCCGCTTCGACGGCCATCCGAATCTCGCGCGGCTGCTCACGCACAACGGCTTCGTCGGGCACGCCCTCCGGAAGGACTACGAGGCCGGGCAGCGCTGGCTCTGCACGGACGAGGACGTCCTCCAAACTCGCCTCGCCGCGAAGACCGACCTGCCCGAGGACGTTTTCGAGACGACGACGCTGAACCTCGGCCCGTCCCACCCCGTGACGCACGGGACCCTCCGGATCGTCGTGCGGCTGGACGGCGAGAGGATCGTCGCGGCCGAGGGAGAATGCGGGTACCTCCACCGCTGCTTCGAGAAGATGTCGGAGACGCACACGTACACGCAGGTGATCCCGTACACGGACCGCCTGAACTACTGCTCTCCGATGATCAACGGCAACGGGTACGCGCGCGCCGTCGAGAAGATGCTCGGGGTCGAGATCCCGCCCCGCGCGAAGGCCGTCCGGGTCATCCTCTCGGAGTTCTCGCGGATCATGGACCACATGGTCTGCATCGGGGCGAACACGGTCGACCTCGGCGGGCTCACGGCGTACTGGTACGCCTTCCAGGCGCGCGAGGAGATCTACTCGCTCCTCGAGGCCTGCTGCGGCGCTCGGCTCACGTCGAGCTACGCGAGGATCGGCGGCCTCTCGATGGACGTCCCGGCGAACTTCGTCGAGTGGTGCCGGGAGCTCTCGAAGAAGGTCGCGAAGAACATTCAGGAGGTCGACACCCTCCTGACGAAGAACGGGATCTTCCACAAGCGGATGATCGGGACCGGCGTCGTCACGAAGGAGCAGGCGATCGCCTGGGGCTTCACCGGGCCGTGCCTGCGCGGCTCGGGGGTCGGCTACGACCTGCGCAAGGACGCCCCGTACGACGGATACGACGAGGTCGACTTCGACGTCCCGGTCGCGGCGAGCGGCGACAACTACGCCCGGTTCCTCGTCCGGATGGAGGAGATGCGGCAGTCGCTCCGGATCGTCGAGCAGGTCGTCGCGAAGCTCCCCGGCGGGCCGGTCGTCAGCGACGACTACCGCGTCGTCCTGCCGCCGAAGCAGATGGTCTACAACGAGATGGAAGGGCTCATCTTCCACTTCAAGAACGTCTTCGAGGGGATCCAGGTCCCCGCGGGCGAGATCTACTCGTACACGGAAGGGGCCAACGGCGAGCTGGGGTTCTCGATCGTCTCCGACGGGAGCGGCCGTCCCTACCGCGTGAAGGTGAGGCCCCCGTGCTTCCCGCTCTTCGCGGCCTTCGAGAAGATCATCGTCGGCGGCATGATGGCCGACGCCGTCGCGACGCTCGGCGGGCTCAACATCATCGCCGGCGAGCTGGACAGGTAGGAGGACGAGATGCCCGGCAAGGTCGTCCTGATCGATCCCCCGGCGCCGACGCTCGCCGTCCGGCTCTACCTCCCGCTCCTCGCGGGCATGGCGCTGACGTTCCGGAAGTTCGTCGCGAACGTCCTGTCCCGGAAGGCGCGGCCGACGATCGAGTACCCCGAGGAGCGGCGCGAGTACTCCGACCGCTACCGGGGACGGCACATCCTGAAGGCCCGCGAAGACGGGACGCTGAAGTGCGTCGCCTGCTACATGTGCGCGACGGCCTGCCCGGCGGACTGCATCCACATCGAGGCGGGAGAGCACCCGAACCTCGCCTACGAGAAGTACCCGACCGTCTTCGAGATCGACCTCCTCCGCTGCGTCATGTGCGGCTTCTGCGTCGACGCCTGCCCGAAGGACGCGATCTGGATGACGAAGGACTACGAGATGTCGTACTTCACCCGGAAGGACGCCGTCTACGGGATCCCCGAGCTAACGGAGAAGCCGTCGGACACGGCGCCGGACGGGCCGGGATACGGCTATCGCCCCTACTACGGCGCGAGCCCCGCGAAGAAGGCCGGCCAGTTCGAGCCGTCGGGGCTCGCCGTCCTGCCGATGACGCTCGCGAGGAACGCGGCGATCAACCGGATGCCGCCTCCTCCGCCGAAGCCCCCCGCTCCGGCGCCCGCTCCGGCGAAGCCGGCGTAGCGATCGGCCCGAAGTCCCGAAACGCCGAACGCCCCGGGGAGATCCGGGGCGTTCGACGTTTCGGGAGGGCCTCCGCTACCAGACGAGGCGGGCGCCGAGGCGGAGCTGATAGGGGCGTCCGGTCGCGTCGGCGGGCTGCCAGTCGCCCCCGGCCCGGCTCCGGGTGTCGTCCGGTCGGACCCTCGGGTCGGGCGGGATCAGCTTCAGCACGGCCTCGTTCACCTCGATCGCGAAGCGGACGCGAGGCTCCCCGGACGGGACGGGACCTCCGAGCGTCAGAACGGAGTCCGGGTCCCCGGGGAGGCGGATGAAGCTCTCGTCGCTGAAGACGCCCACTTCGGGGGGGAGGGGCGCCGAGCGGAAGAGGCCGACGGGGAGGACGAGCCGGAAGCCGGGAGCCTCGGCGGCGCGCGCCTTCACTCCGGGATCGGCGGCCGCGAGGCCGGCGAGGAGGGACGCGACCAACACAAGGGCTCTCCCGCAGGGAACGAGCACGACGCCATTGTCTCCCGGAATGCCGGCCGGCCGCACGATCTTTTCTCCGAACCCGCCCGGCGGAGGTCCGGAGCGCGGGGGACCGGGTCAGTGGAGGAACGACCCCCCGTTCAGCCCGAGCGCCGTTCCGTTCGCGTAGGAGGCGAGGGGGGAGAGGTAGAAAAGGATCGCCCGGGCGCAGTCTTCGGGCGTCGCGATCCTCCCGAGCGGGACCTCGCCCTCGATCTCGGCCTTGCGGGCGGCGACGTCGGGACGCGCCATTGCCGTGTCGACCCACCCGGGGCAGATCGCGTTCGCCGTAATCCCGTGCTTCCCCTCGTTGCGGGCGAGGCAGCGGGCGAGGCTGACCATCCCCGCCTTCGACACGGCGTAGCTCGCGGCGTCGGTCTCGGCGCGGAACGCGGCCCGCGAGGCCACCATCACGACGCGCCCGAAGCGGGCGGCGCGCATCGCGGGGAGGGCCAGCAGAGTGAGGTGCGCGGCCGCCTCGAGGTTGACGGCCTGCGTCGTCCTCCAGCGCGAAAGGAACGCCGCGTCGTCGGTCTCCTCGAACGGGTTGCGAACGTAGATGCCGGCGTTGTGGACGAGGAGGAGCGGGTCGCCGAGGGTGCCCGCGATCTCGCGATGGAGGCGCCGCCGTTCGTCGTCGTTCGCGAGCTCGGCCTGGAAGATCGCGGCGGGAGGCCCGCCGGCCTCCGCGATCTCCGCGGCGACGGCCTCGGCCTCGGCGCGGCTGCGGCCGTAGTGGATCGCGACGCGCGCCCCGCAGCGGCCGAGGAGGCGGGCCGTGGCGGCGCCGATGCCGCGTGAGGAGCCGGTGACGAGGACGACCCGGCCCTCGAGGTCGAGGAGGGGAGAGGTGGCGGGAGGCGTCGTCGCGTTCATCCCGGGAGTTTCGCACCCGGGAGGCCGGGCGTCAGGCTTCGGCGCGTGCGCGCGCCAGGGCTCCGAGCGCCCCCGTGAACTCCCCGAACGGCAGGAACGAGGCGCGGGCTCCGACGAGGGCGGTGACGCTCCCGAGGATCTCGACGAGGAGGGGGTTGTTCCGGAGCGTCGACCCGGCGTAGAGCACGTCGGGTCTGCGCCGGGGTGGCCCGCCGCCCGGAGGCGTCGCGAGGGCGACGGCGATCTGCCCCGCGAGGAGCGCCACGTTCTCGCCGACGAGGCCGAGGAGGGCGTGGGCCACGTCGGCGGCGCGCGGCTCGTGCGCCTTGCCGAAGTTCGCGGCGGTCAGGTCGGGCATCAGGGCGATCCCGCCCGGGCGGTAGAGGTCGCCGACGAGGAGGTCGACGTGCCGGCGGTCGCCCGTGGCTGCGAGTGCGACGAGCCGGTCGTGGTCGTCGGTGCCGAGGAGCAGCCGGCCGAGGCCGCGGAGCGTGCCCCCGCCGAGAGCCGTCCCGCCGACGCGGGCCACGCTCCCGCGGGCGCCCATCCGGAGGATCGAAGTGCCGGTGCCGAGGCTCACGAGGAGGTGGGGCGAGTGGAGCTCGAGGCCGGCCCGGTGCGTCAGGAGCGGCTCGCCCGCGCCCCACGCGGCGAACTCGTCGACGATCGTCACGGCCCTTCCGGGCGCGAGGCGGTCGGCGAGCGCGGTGGCGCCGCCGCCGGTGGCCGCGAGGTGGCGGAGCGAGTACCGAAGCAGGAAGGCGTCGAGGAGGCGCTCGTCGCCGGCCGGCGCGACGAACGACTCGAAGGCCTCGAGCGGGCGACCCGAGGGGACCGCCACGGCCTTCGCGAGGGTCGCTCCGAGGTCGACGCCGGCGTCCCAGAGGTTCATCGCGGGGCATTGTCGCCCGTTCCGGGCCGGCGCGGCGCGGGCGTCGGTGCCTGGGGGTCGGGGTAACATGGCCGCGCTGCCGGCCGCCCGGCCGACTGAGGGGCCGATGACGCCCGCCGGGCGCAGACGACCCGGCCGACAGGGAGACCCCGAATGCACGAATCCGTCCTCGACGCCCTTTCCGATTCGTTCGGCGACAACGCCGCGTTCGCCCTCGAGCTCTACGCCCAGTACCGGCTGAACCCGGGCACCGTGGGCGACGACTGGCGGCGGACCTTCGAGCAGTTCGAGAAGGCCGCCCGGATCGCCGCGGCATCCGGCACCGGAGCGACGCCCGAGGCTGCGGCGACGGCCCCGGCGTCGCCGGCGGCGCCCCCCGCGGCCCTTCCTGCGGCGGCACCCGCGCGGCCCGCCCCGTCCCTCCGGCCGGGCGAGACGCTGCAGCCTCTCTTCGGCGGGGCCGCGACGATCGCCCGTAACATGGACGCCTCGCTCTCCGTCCCGACCGCGACGTCGCAGCGCGTGATCCCGGTCAAGGCGATGGAGGAGAACCGGCGCATCCTGAACCTCCACCGCGAGGCGGTCCGGCAGTCGAAGATCTCCTTCACGCACCTCGTGGCGTGGGCGGTCGTCCGGGCGCTCGAGAAGCACCCGGGGATGAACGACGCGTACGCCGAGGCGGAGGGGAAGCCGCAGCGCGTCCGCAAGCCGCACGTGAACCTCGGCATCGCCGTCGACGTCGCGAAGAAGGACGGCAGCCGCTCCCTCCTCGTCCCGAACATCAAGCTCGCCGAAGGGCTCGACTTCGCCGAGTTCGTCGCGACGTTCGACAACCTCGTCGGGAAGGCCCGACGCGGCGCGATCGAGCCGGAGGCGTTCCTCGGGACGTCGATCTCCCTGACGAACCCCGGGACCCTCGGCACGACGTCGTCCTCCCCGCGCCTCATGCCCGGCCAGGGCTGCATCGTCGCGACCGGCGCGATGGGCTACCCGCCCGAGTACCTCGCGATGCCGGACGAGGTCGTCGCGGGGCTCGGCGTCTCCCGCATCATGGCGGTGACGTCGACCTACGACCACCGGATCGTCCAGGGGGCCGAGTCGGGCGCGTTCCTCGCGACACTCCAGGAGCTCCTCGTCGGCGGCGACGAGTTCTACGAGCGGATCTTCCGCGACCTGAAGGTCCCGCACCGGCCGGTCCGCTGGGAGCCGGACCGCAACCCGCCGTTCCTCGGCCGCGGAAACCGCCTCGAGGCGGTCGAGAAGCAGGCCCGCATCCTCCCGCTCATCAACTTCTACCGGGTCCGCGGCCACCTCCTGGCCGACCTCGACCCGCTCGGCGTCGACGTCCCGCCGTACCACGCCGAGCTCGACCCGGCGACGTTCGGCTACACGATCTGGGACCTCGACCGGAAGTTCATCACGAACGGCCTCGCGGGGCGCGACCAGGCGACGCTGCGCGAGATCCTGGAGGTCCTCCGCCAGACCTACTGCGGGAAGATCGGCGCCGAGTTCATGAACATCCAGGACCCCGCCCAGAAGGCGTGGCTCATGGAGCGGATGGAGTCGTGCCGCAACCGCGCGACGTTCTCCGCCGGCGAGAAGAAGCGGGTCCTCGCGAAGCTGGTGGAGGCGGAGAGCTTCGAGAAGTTCCTCCACGCCAAGTACGTCGGCCACAAGCGCTTCTCGCTCGAGGGGGGCGAGGCGGCGATCCCGCTCCTGACGAGGCTCCTGGACCGCGCGGCGGAGATGGGCGTCGAGGAGGCCGTCATCGGGATGCCGCATCGCGGGCGGCTCACGATCCTCACGACGGTCGTCGGAAAGGCCGTCGACCGGATCTTCGCGGAGTTCGAGGACATCCTCGACCCGCAGTCGATCCAGGGCTCGGGCGACGTGAAGTACCACCTCGGCGCCGTCGGCGTCCACGAGGCCCCGGACGGCAGGCAGGTGAAGCTCGGCCTCGCCCCCAACCCGAGCCACCTCGAGGCGGTCGACCCGGTCGTCGAGGGGATGGTGCGCGCCAAGCAGGAGCGCGCGGGCGACGCCGCGCGCGAGAAGGTCCTTCCGATCCTCCTCCACGGCGACGCCGCCTTCGCGGGGCAGGGGCTCGTCGCCGAGACGCTGAACATGTGCCAGCTCGAGGGCTACCGGACGGGCGGCACGATCCACGTCGTCGTGAACAACCAGATCGGCTTCACGACGAACCCGAAGGACGCCCGCTCCTCGCCGTACTGCACCGACGTCGCGAAGATGGTCCAGGCGCCGATCCTCCACGTGAACGGGGACGACCCGGAGGCGGTCGTCCAGGCCGTGGACCTCGCGATGGAGTACCGGAAGACGTTCGGGCACGACGTCGTCGTCGACATGGTCTGCTACCGGCGCTACGGCCACAACGAGGGAGACGAGCCGAGCTACACGCAGCCGCTCCTCTACGCGAAGATCCGCAACCACTCCTCCGTGGCCCGCCTCTACGGCGACGTTCTCGTCCGCGAGGGCGTCCTCTCCCCGGCCGAGGTCGAGGAGGTCTGGGTCGACGCGAAGCAGGCGCTCGACCGCGCCTACGACGCCTCCGCGGCGACGCGGACTCGCGGGGCCTTCTCCGACTCGCTCGTGGCGCCGGCCGCGCCCCGCTATCCGGTCGAGGGGAGCGTCCGCGATCGCCTGATGGAGGTCGTCCGGGCCGTCTCGACGCTCCCGCCGGGCTTCGAGGTCCACCCGAAGCTGAAGCCGCTCCTGAAGAAGAGGGCCGATTACGCGAGCGGCCGTCCCGACATCGACTGGGCGGGGGGCGAGATGCTCGCGTTCGGGCTGCTCCTGCAGGAGGGGACGCCGGTGCGCCTCTCGGGGCAGGATTCCGGCCGCGGGACCTTCAGCCACCGCCACTCGGTCCTCGCCGACCCGAGGACGGGCGCGGAGTGGATCCCGCTGAACGCGATCCGCGAGCCGCAGGCGCGCTTCGAGGTCATCGACTCCTTCCTCTCGGAGGCCGGCGTCATGGGGTTCGAGTTCGGCTACGCCGTGGCCGACCCGTCGACCCTCGTCCTCTGGGAGGCGCAGTTCGGCGACTTCGCGAACGGCGCGCAGGTCATCGTCGACCAGTTCATCTCCGGCTCCGAGCAGAAGTGGAGCCAGACGTGCGACCTCGTCCTCCTCCTGCCGCACGGACAGGAGGGGCAGGGGCCCGAGCACTCGTCGGCGCGTCTCGAGCGTTTCCTGACGCTCTGCGCCGAGGACAACATGCGGGTCGCGAACGTGACGACGCCCGCGCAGTACCACCACCTCCTCCTCCGCCAGATGCGCGACGACGTGCGGCGCCCGCTCGTCGTCATGTCGCCGAAGAGCCTCCTGCGCCACCCGAAGGCCGTCTCCCGCTTCGACGAGATCGCGGACGGCGCGTTCCGGCCGGTGCTCGACGACGATGCGTTCGAGGCGGGCGGAGCGGACGGCGTCCGGCGCGTCGTGATCGCGAGCGGCAAGCTCGTCTACGAGCTGCTCGCCGCGCGTGAGAAGGCCGGCCGATCCGACGTGGCGGTCGTCCGGCTCGAGGAGCTCTACCCGTTCCCCGCGGCCGAGCTCGGGCGCGTGATCGCGCGCTACCCGAAGGACGCCGCGCTCGTCTTCGCGCAGGAAGAGCCCAAGAACATGGGAGCCTGGCGTTTCGTGATGGAACAGCTCCTCGACGGCGCCGTGCCGGAGGCGGGCGGGCGGCCCCTTCGCTACGCCGGGCGGCGCCCCTCGGCGAGCCCGGCGCCCGGGTCGCACCACGTCTTCGCGATGGAGCAGGAGGCGATCGCGGCCGAGGCGCTCGGCGTCGAGGCGGCGGTCCCGGCCCGGGCCTGACCCGGGCCGGCGGGCCGGGAGGTCCGCCGGCCCTCGGACGGCGGCGGGGGCCGGCCCGTGAGGGCCCGGCCCCGCGCCGCCGCGGAGACCCGACGAGCTACTTCCCGGCCGTCGGGCGGATTTCGCGGGCGAGGCGGCGGGCCGTGTCCTCGATGGCGAGGGTCAGGGCCTGCGACCCCATCTGCGTGCCGTCCGGCCGGTCCTGCCGCGGGCTGTCCCAGCGGCCGGTCTTCTGGAGCGTGGCGATCTTCGTCCCCTCGGCGTCGAACGCGGTCAGCTCGGCCGTGCACTCGCCCCGGAAGAAGTAGACCGTGACCTCGACGGCGCTGGCCCCGGTGCCGCGCCGCTCGGTCTCCCGCTGCGGACTGGCGCCGCACCCGAGGAGCTGGACGCCGAGGTAGGCGTCGGCCGGGAACTTCTGCCGGAGGGCGGCCCGCGCGGCGGCGTCCGCCGCGAAGTTCGAGACGTGCATCGAGCCGCGCGCGTCCTTCAGCTCGTAGGCGCCCTCGCTCTTGAACTGGTGGAAGAGCGAGTCCGCCATCCGGGTCATCGGGGTCGCCTCGCCCGTGTCGAGGACGACGCCGCTCATGCGCATCTCGGGATAGGTCACCTCGACCAGCGCGAGGCTCTTCCCGGGGACGACCGTTGCGGTGGAGGCGCAGCCCGCCGCGGCGAGGACGAGGACGGAGAGGGCAAAGCCGGGAAGGAGAGGCATCTTTCGGCGAATCATCCGTTGATTATGCCGCGCGGGGCGGACGGCGGACAGCCATTCGAAGGCCCGGGCGCGCGTCACCGGTATTCCTCCAGGATCGCGGCGAGGGCCTCGGCCGAGGGGCGCAGCCGCTCCGCGCCCAT
>CAYVPO010000089.1:0-14562 GCA_964453825.1 uncultured Holophagales bacterium | reverse complement strand
CGGGTCCCCGGCCGTGCTCGGGGTCGCCTCCGAGACGCTCCGCCTCGCCCGCGGCCGTGGTGATGTCGACCTCTCCGAAGAGGTTCAGGTGCGGACCGCGAAGACTGCACTCGAGGCATGGCATCTGGGTGCTTCTCAAGGAGGGAGAGTTCTTCCTCTCGCTCGACCAGGTCCCGTGGTTCGCGAAAGGCCCTGTGGGCTGCGATCCTGAACGTCCAGAGGCTCTCGGAGGACCACCTCTGCTGGCCGGACCTGGACGTGGACCTGAGCCTCGACCCGATCCGGGAGCAGGCTCGGTACCGGCTGATCGCGGGCAGCGACGCGTCGGCGACCTACGAGGCACGGAACCCGGGCCCGAAGCACCGCAACGAGGGCTGACGGCCCCCCTCCGATCGCGGGCGCTGCTTGCGGGAGGCCAATGTGTCTCGCGCACGTGGTCTGTAGCAACCCTGGACGTGAGCGGGCGGGAGGGGTGTCCCGCGAGCGAGCGTTCGAGCACGCGCGGGGTACCCGCACGGTTCCGCGAGCAGGCCGCCGGGGTGAGAGCGCGCACCGATTCGACGAGCGGAGCGAGGAGCTTGCGCGCTCGCCGGCGGCCCGCGCAGCGGAGTCGATGCGGGTCGCGCGAGCGCAGAGCTCGCCGTGGGACGCCCCGCTCGCCCGCGGATCGAGAGCCCGGGCATGAGGCGCGGGGGCCCTCGGGCCCTCGGGCTCTCGGGCCGTTAGCCTGAGCCACCCGCGCCGTCGAGGCTCAGCCCTTCGGCGTCTCGGCGAGGAGGTCGGCCTTCCAGCGCGAGATCCCCGTCGCGGCGACGAGGTCGGCGGGAGGAAGGGAGCGGCGCGCGGCGAGCTCGGCGTGCGCGACGTCGACGAGGGCGGCGCGGGAGGCGAGGATGCCCGGGTCGAGGCCGAGGCCGCGCGCCACGGCGTCGCGGCGAACCTTCAGCCGGTTCACCGCCTTCTCGAGCGCGGGCTCGGGCCGGACCATCTCGCCTCGACGCGCGGGCGGCCAGGCGGACGAAGGGAGGGCGGCGGCCTTCTCGAGCGCCTCCCGGAGGCGCGCGGCGAAGGGGGGCGGGAGCGCGCGCGGAAAGAGCTCAGAGAGGCGCGTTTCGCCTCCGGCGGCGCGGCGGCAGACGGCGATGAGCGCCTCGTTGTGGAGGACGCGAAACGGCGGGACGTCGAGGGCGCGGGCGCGCTCGTCGCGGACGAGCCAGAGCTCGCGCAGGAAGGCGCGCTCCTTCGAGGAGAGCGCGTTCGAGCCCTTGATTCTCCAGTCGGTCTCGGGGTCGTCGGGCGCGGGGGAGAAGTCCTGCGCAAGGAGGCGCGCGCACTCCTCGGCGTGCCAGGCGAGGCGCCCTATCGCGGCGAGGTCCGCCTCGAGGAGAGCGACGAGCGCGTGCAGGTGGAGCACGTCGGAGGCGGCGTAGGCGACGAGCGTCGGGGAGAGCGGCCTGCGGCTCCAGTCGGCGCGCTGGCTCGACTTGTCGAGCGTCACGCCGAGGCGTGAGGAGAGGAGCGCGGCGAGGCCGATCTCCTTCTCGCCGAGGAGCTGCGCCGCCAGCATCGTGTCGAAGAGCGCGCGCGGCGTGAAGCCGTGCCCGCGCGCGAGGAGGCGCAGGTCGTAGTCGGCGCCGTGCAGGAGGAGGCGTCGCCCGGAGAGAGCGGCGAAGAGCGGGGCGAGGTCGAGCCGGGCGAGCGGATCGACGAGCCAGGCCGTTCCGCTGCGCGCGAGCTGGAGGAGGCAGACCTTTTCGAAGTAGTGGTGGAACGAGTCGGCCTCGGTGTCGAGCGCCACGTCGTCGGCCGGATGCGCGGCGAGCTCCGCGACGAGCCCGTCGAGGGCGAGGGCGTCGGCAACGAGGCGAGGCGTTTGTGCGGCGTAAGTATGGGTTTCGGACGGTGTCACGGGAGGGCTCGAGGGTAGCACTTCGGAGCCCTTTCTCCTTGACGATGGGAGAAACGGAGGCCGATACTCCGTGTGGGAAAAAGTGGCCAAGAGTGGTCGATCGTGGGTATCACCGATGCCGCGGTCGCCACCCTCGCCCCTCTCCCTGGAAACGAGAGATGGAGCGCCTCCGAGGAAGTGCCGAGTCGACGGTCGACGAGAAGGGCCGGATCAAGGTCCCGGCCAAGTTCCGCGAGCCGCTCGAGACGGCGCATGGCAGCGAGTTCTTCGTCACGTCGGTCACCGGCGTGGAGATTCTCGTCTATCCGCTGCCCGTGTGGCGCGTCTTCGAGGAGAAGCTCGCCGCGCTCCCGTTCGTCCACAGGGCCCGCCAGAAGTTCCTCGAGCGCTACAACACCTACGGCCAGACCGTGAGCCTCGACGCGCAGGGGCGCCTCCTGATCCCGGCTCTCCTCCGCGAGACCTCCGGCGTCGGGAGCGAGGTCCTCGTGCTGGCGCAGGCCGACCACCTGAAGGTCGTCGACAAGACGCGGCACTTCGCGGCCCTCTCTTCCGCGCCGATCACCGACGAGGACTACGACGACCTCGCGCGGGCGCTCTGAGGAAGTGATGGGGTGGAGCCGCACGCTCACGTTCCCGTCCTCCTTCGCGAGGTCCTCGAGGCGCTCCGGCCCGAGCGGGGCGGAGTCCTCGTCGACGCGACGCTGGGCCTCGGAGGACACGCCGAGGCGCTTCTCGACGCCGCGCCCGCCGTGCGGCTCGTCGGGATCGACCGCGATCCCGAGGCCCTCGCGCTCGCTCGCGCGCGCCTCGCGCGTTTCGGCGACCGCTTCGTCGCCGTGGAGGGGCGCCACGAGGAGCTGGCTCTCCACCTCGACGGGCTGGGCCTCCCCGAAGTGGACGGGGTCCTGGCCGACCTCGGCGTCTCTTCGATGCAGCTCGACCGGGCGGAGAGGGGGTTCTCTTTCATGAAGGACGGTCCTCTCGACATGCGGATGGGCCGGACGGGCCCGACGGCGGCCGACCTCGTCGCCGAGCTCCCGGGCGAGGAGCTCGCGCGCGTCTTCCGCGACTACGGCGAGGAGCCGCGCGCGAAGGCCGTGGCGCGCGCGGTCGTCTCGGCGCGCGAGAACGCGCCGATCCGGACGACCGGGGAGCTGCGCGCTCTCGTCGCGAAGGCCGTCGGCGGCCGCCGCGAGGAAGGCCGCGACCCGGCGACGCGGGTCTTCCAGGCCCTGCGCATCGCCACGAACCGCGAGCTCGTGGAGCTCGAGCGTTTCCTCGACGACGCCATCGCGCGCCTCTCGCTCGGCGCCCGCGTCGCGGTCCTCTCCTACCACTCGCTCGAGGACCGGATCGTCAAGGACGTCTTCCGCGACCGGGCCGCCGGCTGCACCTGTCCTCCCTCCTTCCCCGTCTGCGTCTGCTCCCGCCGCCGCGTCCTCGCCCTCGTGACGAAGAAGCCGATCCGACCGTCCGACGAGGAGGTCCTCGAGAACCGGCGCTCGCGCTCGGCGCGGCTCCGGGTGGCGGAGCGGATCGCTCCCGGGCCTCCGAGGTCCGGCTGAGGGGCCGTGTACACCGTCCGGCGCCCCGTCGATAACGTCTACCTCGTCCGCGAGCCCGACCGACGGCGGACCCGGGAGCTCCTCGCCCTCCTCCTCTCCCCGCTGCCGCCGCTCGCCGTCCTCTTCGCGGCGGTCTGGACGAACCTCGAGACGTTCCGCCTCGGGTACCAGATCGAGAGCCTCCAGAAGCAGAAGGAGTCGCTCGCCGAGAAGCAGCGCCAGCTCGAGATGGAGCGGGCGCGCGTCTCGGCGCTCGCGCGGGTGGAGAACGTGGCGCGCGAGCGGCTCGGTCTCGTCACGCCGGGCCGCGACCAGGTCGTCTTCGTGAGGGACGCCGCGCTCGGCGCGGCCCCGCCGGCCCCCGCGCCGCCGCGCGTCGCGGCCGCTCCCGAGCTGCAGGGCCCGCCCGCTCCGGCTCGGACGGAGGAGGGCTTCTGACGGCTCCCTCCGGCCGGACCAACGTCCGGCGCGCCTACGTCCTCGTCGGCTTCGCCGGCCTCTGGATCCTCGCGATCCTGGCCCGGCTCGTCGAGCTGCAGGTCGTGCGTCACGACGAATACGTGAAGCGGGCGAAGCGCCAGCAGGAGCGGACGGTCGAGCTCGCGCCGCGGCGCGGGACGATCGTCGACCGCGAGGGGCGGCCGCTCGCGGTGACGACGGCGGTCGAGTCGGTCTTCGCGATCCCGTCCGACATCGACGACCCCGCCGGCGTCGCGCGGGCCCTCGCGCCGATCGTGAAGCAGCCGCTCCGCGAGCTGAAGCGGAAGCTCTCGGAGAGCGAGAAGGAGTTCGTCTGGGTCGCGCGGCGGGTCGACGCGGAGACGGCGGCGGCCGTGAAGGCCCGCGCTCTCCCCGGCGTGCGCCTCCTGAAGGAGTCGGCGCGGCGCTACCCGGAGGGGCCGCTCGCCGCCGCGGTCGTCGGCTACGTCGGGACCGACAGCCAGGGCCTCGGCGGGCTCGAGTACACGTGGGACCGCGAGGTCCGCGGCCGCCCCGCGCGCGTCACGGTGCTGCGCGACGCGGCCCAGCGCTCTTACGCGATCCAGCGGGGCGCGCCCGGCGGCGCGGCCCGCGCCACCGACGAGGTCGAGGGGGCCTCTCTCCGGCTGACGCTCCACGCGGGGCTCCAGCACGTGGCCGAGCGCGAGCTCGCGGCGGTGCGGGCCGAGACGAGCGCTCGCTCCGCCTCGGCGGTCGTCCTCGACCCGGCGACGGGAGAGGTCCTCGTGATGGCTTCCGTCCCGACGTTCGACCCGAACAAGTGGTCGGAGTCGAGCGCCGACGCGCGCCGCTGCCGCCCGATCGCCGACGCGTACGAGCCGGGCTCCACGTTCAAGGTCATCACCGCGGCGGCCGCGATCGAGGCGGGGACGATCCGTCCGGACGACCTCGTCGACTGCGGCGGCGGCTCTCTGACGATCGGACGGACGACGATCCGCGAGCACGGGCGGGCCGCCTGGGCCGCGCTCCCGCTCGTCGACGTCCTCGCGCACTCGTCGAACGTCGGCGCGGCGCACATCGGCCTCGGCATGGGGAAGGCGGACTTCCACCGCGCGATCCGCGCGTTCGGCTTCGGCCGCAAGACCGGACTCGACCTGGACGGCGAGAACGGCGGCCTCCTGCGCGACCCGTCGGCGTGGAGCGCCCTCTCGCTCCCGACGATCTCTTTCGGGCAGGAGATCGGCGTGAACGCCCTCCAGCTCGCGCGCGCCTTCGGGGCGATCGCGAACGGCGGCGTCCTTCCCTCGCCGTACCTCGTCGCCGGCGTCTCCCGGCCCGGCCTTCAGTCGGAGGAACGCCGGCCGGCCCCGGGCGCACGCGTCCTCTCGGAGCAGACGGCCGCCTCGATGCGCCGGCTTCTCGTGAAGGTCGTCGAAGAGGGGACCGGGAAGAAGGCGGCCGTTCCCGGCTTCACGGTGGCGGGGAAGACCGGGACGGCCCAGAAGGCGATCCCGGGCGCGGGCTATTCGGCGGATCGATACGTCGCCTCCTTCTTCGGTTTCCTCCCGGCCGAGCGGCCGCGCCTCGTCGTCGGCGTCCTCGTCGACGAGCCGCGAGGGCGGACCTACGGCGGCGACGTCGCCGCCCCCGTCTTCGCCGCGATCGCCGGCGAGGCGATGCGGGTCCTGGGCGAGCCGGGCCTCCCGGCCGAGGACCGCGTCACGCCCACGTTCCTGACGGCCGACCTCTCCCGCGGCGCGTCCGCGGCGGCGAGCCCGCTCCCGCCCGGCCTCGTCCCGGCCGCGATCCGGCCGACCGCCGTCCCCGAGGACCTCTCGCGCCTCGCCGCGGGAGAGCGCCTCGTCCCCGACGTCGCCGGGCTGTCGGCGCGCGAGGCGGTGCAGCAGCTCGCGCAGCGCGGGTTCCGGCCGGCGCTCGCCGGGCACGGCTTCGTCGTTGCCCAGGAGCCGCTCCCCGGCACGGCGCTCTCGCGCGGCAGCGCGGTCCGGCTCACCCTTTCCTTCGACCCTCCGTCGAACGACGCTTCTCTCGGGGCGCTCCCGTTCGGCGACTCCGGCGAGGCGCGCGAGCCGTGAAGCTCTCGACCCTCGTCGACGGCCTTCCGCACCGCCGCGTCGGCCCCCCGGGCGACCCGGAGGTGAGGGCGATCACGCACGACTCGCGCCGCGCCGGCGCCGGCGTCCTGTTCGCCGCGTTCCCGGGGAAGGCGGCCGACGGGCGCGCGTTCGTCGGAGAGGCCGTCCTCGCTGGCGCCCCCGCGGCGATCGGGGCCGCCCCCGCGCCGGACGGGGTGGAGGTGCCCTACCTGGAGGTCGAATCGCCGCGCCGTGCCGCCGGCCTCCTCGCCGCGCGTCTCGCGGGCGACCCGTCCTCGCGCCTCGTGATGGCGGGCGTCACCGGGACGAGCGGCAAGACGACGACGACGCTCCTCCTCGACGAGGTCCTCGGCGCCGCGCATCCGAAGCGGGGTCTCTTCGGCACGCTCGTCTATCGCTGGGGAGAGGGCCCTGCCGAGACGCTCGACGCCTCCCGGACGACGCCCGAGGCGACCGAGCTCCAGCCGATGCTCGGCGCGCTCGCCGCCGGCGGCGGCACGGCCGCGACGCTCGAGTGCTCCTCGCACGCCCTCTGGCTCGAGCGGCTTGCGGGGTGCACGTTCGACGTCGCCGTCTTCCTGAACCTGACGCGCGACCACCTCGACGACCACGGGACGATGGAGGCCTACTTCGAGGAGAAGGCGAAGCTCTTCTCGATACTCAAGCCGGGAGGGTGGTCCGTCGTCAACGTCGACGACCCGTGGGGACGGAAGCTCTTCGAGCGGCTCCCGCGCGAGACGACGCTCTCCTTCTCCCTCTCGGCCGAGGCCGACGTCACCGGACGCGTCCAGCCCGGCGGAGACGGCATCCGCCTCCGCGTCGATCGGCGGGCGACCGGCGAATCCTTCGAGATCGAATCGTCCCTCCTCGGAGCGCCGAACGCCGAGAACCTCCTCGCGGCCACGACGGCGGCCCTCGCGCTCGGGCTTTCGTCCGCCGCGATCGCAGAACGTCTCGGCGCGTTCTCCGCGGTCCCCGGCCGGCTCGAGCGGGTGCCGAACCCGCTCGACCTCCTCGTACTCGTCGACTACGCGCACAAGCCGGCGGCGCTCGAGGGCGTCCTGAGGACGACCCGCGCCCTCGCGACCTCGCGGGGCGGTGCGCTGCGGGTCGTCTTCGGCTGCGGCGGCGACCGCGACCGGGGGAAGCGCCCCGAGATGGGGCGGATCGCCGCCGAGCTCGCCGACCACGTCGTCGTCACCTCCGACAACCCGCGCTCCGAGGAGCCGGCCGCGATCGCCGCGGAGATCGCCGCGGGCGCCGCCCTGGCGGGGCGCGAGCCGCTCGTCGTCCTCGACCGGCGCGAGGCGATCCACAGCGCGCTCGCGGCGGCGGCGCCGGGCGACGTCGTCGTCGTCGCCGGCAAGGGGCACGAGACCTACCAGGTGACCGCCGGGAAGAAGGAGCCGTTCGACGACCGGCTCGTCGCCCGCGAGGCGCTCGCGGAGCTCGAGCGGCTCCGGACGGGGGGCGCGTGAGCCTCTCCCTCGGACCGGATCTCCCCGAGGTCTCCCGCGCGGCCGTCTTCGGCCTCGCAAAGTCGGGGAAGGCGACCGTCCGGGCGCTCCTCGAGCGAGGCGTCCGGGTCGTCGCGACAGACTCCGCCCCGGCCGAGGCGCTCGGGACGCTCCCGACTGGCGAGAACCTCTCGCTCGTCCTCGGCGGCCACCCGGTCTCGCTCCTCGAGGGCGTCGACCTCTGCGTCGTCTCGCCGGGCGTCCCGATGTCGATCCCGGCGCTCGACGCCGCGCGCGCCTCGGGGATCCCCGTGATCGCCGAGGTGGAGCTCGCCTCGCGCCTCGTGCCCGGCCTCGTCGTCGGCATCACCGGGACGAACGGGAAGTCGACGACGACGGCCCTCACCGCCGCGCTCCTCAGCGACGCGGGGCGGGACGCCGTCGCCTGCGGGAACTTCGGCACGCCCTGGATCGAGTACGCGCTCGGCGCGGCCGACGGGGCCGCTCCGCCGGCGCCGAGCCGCGTCTGGGTCGTCGAGCTCTCCTCGTTCCAGCTCGAGGGGCTCCGGCGCCTCGCCCCCGACGTTGCCGTCCACCTGAACCTCACCCCCGACCACCTCGACCGCTACCGCTCGGTCGACGACTACGGAGCGGCCAAGGCCCGGATCTTCGAGAGCCAGGGAGAGGCGCAGATCGCCGTCCTGAACGCCGACGACCCGCTCGTCTCGCGGATCCGGACGCGGGCGCGCCGTCTCCTCTTCAGTCGCGCGCGCGCCGTCGAGGCCGGCGCCTGGCTGAAGGACGGCGTCTTCCTCGCGGACGCGGCGGCGAAGGGCCCGCGCGTCTACGCGCGGCGCGAGGACCTCCTCCTCCCCGGGTCGCACAACGTCGAGAACGCGCTCGCGGCGCTCGCCGCGACGATCCCGCTCGGCGTCACGCCCGAGAGCGCGGTCCGGACCTTCCGCACGTTCAAGGGCCTCCGGCATCGCACCGCGCTCGTGAGGACCCGGAACGGCGTCGCCTTCTACAACGACTCGAAGGGGACGAACGTCGACGCGACGCTGAAGAGCCTCGAGGGCTTCGCCGACGGGAGCGTCTTCCTGATCCTCGGCGGCAAGGACAAGGGGGACGATTTCCGCCGTCTCCTCCCGCTCGCGTCGCAGAAGGTGCGCAAGGTCCTCGCCATCGGGAAGGCGGGACCCGCGGTGATGCGGGCCCTCGCGGACGGCGTCGCGTGCGAGGAGGCCGGGACGATCGCCCGCGCCGTCGAGATCGGGGCGTCGGAGGGACGGCCCGGCGACGTCGTCCTCCTCTCTCCGGCGTGCGCCTCGTTCGACCAGTTCCGGAACTTCGAGCACCGGGGCGAGGCGTTCGAGGAGCTCGTCCTCGCGCTCCCCGAGGCGGGAGGCTGACGTGGCGCGCAAGCTCGCCGTCGACCGTCTCCTCTTCGCGCCCGTCGTCCTCCTCGTCGGGATCGGGATGCTGATGATCTACAGCGCCTCGGCGATGCAGATCTACCTCCCGAAGGCCGGCGGTCCCTCCCAGCCGCTCTTCTTCGTCGTGAAGCAGGGGATCGCGGTCCTCCTCGGCGCGGGCCTCACGATCGGGGCGATGAAGGTCGACTACCGGCTCTGGAACGACCTCCGCGTCGTCCGGACCGGTCTCGCGCTCCTCGTCCTCGCGCTCGTGGCCGTCCTCTTCCTCGGGCCGATCAACGGCACGCGCCGCTGGATCGACCTCGGGCCGCTCTCGATCCAGCCCTCCGAGTTCGGGAAGATCGGCCTCGTCGTGGCGCTCGCGGCGCTCCTCTCGCGGCGCGAGGGCGAGCTCGACGACGTGAAGCGGACGCTCCTGCCGGTGGCCGGCCTCCTCGCCCTCCTCGGGGGCCTCGTCCTCCTCCAGCCCGACTTCGGCACCGCGCTCTCCTACTTCGCGATCGCCGCGGCGATGCTCTTCTACGCCGGGCTGCGGCTCCGCTGGTTCGCCGGGGCGGCGACGCTCGCCCTGCCGGCGCTCGTGGCCTACGCCTGGTCGGCGCCGTACCGCAGGGCCCGGATCCTCTCCTTCCTGAACCCGGAAGCGGACATCCAGAACACCGGCTACCAGGCGTACCAGTCGCTCATCGCCGTCGGCACCGGCGGACTGACCGGGCTCGGCCTGGGCGACGGTCGTCAGAAGCTCTTCTTCCTCCCCTACCCCTACACCGACTTCATCTACGCGATCGTCGGCGAGGAGCTCGGCCTGATCGGCTGCGCGATCGTCCTCGGCCTCTTCGGGATGGTCTTCGCCCGCGCGATGCGTGCCGCCGTGAACGCGCCCGACTCCTTCGGCCGGCTCCTCGGCACCGGGCTCGCCGTGATGATCGTCGTCCAGGCTCTCGTCAACATCTCCGTCGTCCTCGCCCTCCTTCCCACCAAGGGGATCCCGCTCCCGTTCATCTCGTACGGCGGCTCCGCCCTCTGGGCGGACCTGATCGCGGTCGGGATCCTCCTCAACGTCTCGCAGCACGCGCCGTGAACTTCCTCCGCGTCCGCCGCGTCCACTTCGTCGGGATCGGGGGGGTCGGGATGTCCGGCCTCGCCGAGATCCTCGCGAGCGTCGGCCTGACCGTCACCGGCTCCGACCTGCGCGAGGGGGAGGAAACCCGGCGCCTCCGCGACCTCGGCATCCCCGTCTTCGCCGCGGGCCACCGGGCCGAACACGTCGCCGGCGCCGACGTCGTCGTCTACTCCTCGGCCGTCGCCGAGGAGAACCCCGAGCTCGTCGCGGCGCGGGTCGCCGGCGTCCCGGTCATCAAGAGGGCCGAGATGCTCGCCGAGGTGATGCGGGTCAAGACCGGCGTCGCCGTGGCCGGCTCGCACGGAAAGACGACGACGACCTCGATGACCGGTTCGATCCTCCAGGTCGCCGGCCTCGACCCGACGATCGTCGTCGGCGGCCGCGTTCGCGCGATGGGGACGAACGCCCGCCTCGGCGAGGGGGAGCTCCTCGTCGCGGAGGCGGACGAGTTCGACCGCTCGTTCCTGCGCCTGCGCCCCGTCGTGGCGGTCGTCAACAACATCGACCTCGAGCATCTCGACACCTACCGCGACCTCGCCGACCTGAAGGCCGCGTTCACCGAGTTCGCCTCGACCGTCCCGTTCTTCGGCGCGGCGCTCCTCGGCCTCGACGACCCGAACGTCCAGGAGATCCGCCCCTCCCTCTCGACGCGCGTCCGTGTCGTGACGTTCGGGCTGACGCCGCAGGCCGACGTGACGGCCCGCGACCTCTCGCTCGACCGGACCGGGTCGCGCTTCACGGCGATCGCCTCCGGAGAGGTCCTCGGGACGCTCGAGGTCTCGCTCCCCGGCCTCCACAACGTCAAGAACGCGCTCGCGGCGATCGCCGTCTCGCGCGAGCTCGAGGTGCCGTTCGAGGCGTGCGCGAAGGCGCTCGGCAGCTTCGCCGGAGTCGCGCGGCGCTTCGAGCGGAAGGGCGAGCGGGACGGCGTCCTCGTCGTCGACGACTACGCCCACCACCCGACCGAGGTCGCGGCCACGCTCGGGGCGGCCCGCCAGGCGCACCCCGAGCGGCGCCTCGTCGTCGTCTTCCAGCCGCATCTCTTCACGCGGACTCGCGACCAGGCCGACGGCTTCGGCGCGGCGCTCCTCGCGGCCGACGTCGTTTACGTCCTCCCGGTCTACCCCTCGCGCGAGGCCCCGATCCCGGGGATCACGTCGCGCCTCGTCTCCGACGCGGCGCGCTCGCGCGGGCACCGCAACGTGGCCGACCTGGACGACCGCGCCACCGCGGTGGCGCGGCTCGGGGCGGAGCTGAAGGACGGCGACCTCCTCGTGACGATGGGGGCGGGAGACGTGAACCGGGTCGGCGAGGAATACCTCGCGGCGGGAGGCGCGGCGTGAGCGGCGCCTTCTACCGTCCCGGGACGATTCGCCCGCCGCGGGCGCCCCGGAGAGGGCGGCCGACGCGGAGGCTCGTCCTCGGCCTCGTCGTCCTCCTCCTCCTCGTGGGGAGCGCGGCGGCGGCGTGGGCGGCGGTCCACAAGCACCCGAAGTTCCTCGTCACGCGCGTCGTCCTGACGGGCGTCCCCGAGCCGCACCGCAACGAGGTGGAAGCGCTCTCCGACCCGTGGATCGGGCGGCCGCTCTTCTCCGTCGACCTCGAGGCGGCGATCGCCGACCTCTCGGCGCGCCCCTGGGTGGCGCGAGCCGCGGCCCGCCGCGTCGTCCCCGACACCGTCGCCCTCCAGGTCGAGCCGCGGGCGCCGGTCGCCCTCGCCCGGCGGGACGGCGAGCTCTGGACCGTCGACCAGGAGGGGCTCTGGCTCGGGGCCTTCTCGGGCGGCGCGGGGGCCCCGCGCTTCGTCGTCCTCGACCCCTCGGGCGGCATGTCGCCGGACGAGGCGGTCGCGCGCGGCGCGCGCCTCCTCGCGCGGCTCGCCGCGGAAGACCCGGAGCTCCACGCCCGCGTCTCCGAGATCGTCGTCCTCCCCGAAGGCTTCGCCGTCGTCGACGCCCCGGCGCGCCTGAGGCTCCTCCTCGGCGACGACGCCCTGACGCCGGGACGGGCCTTCGCCCGCTGGCGCGCGTTCCTCGCCCTCGCCCCCGAGCTCTCGCGTCACGGCCTCCTCCCGCGGGAGGTCGACCTGAGGTTCGAGAACCGGATCGTCCTGAAGGCTCCGGGCCCCGAAGCGGCCCGGAGCGACACCTGAGGAAAGGGCCCGTGCCGAAGACCAGTCCGTACCAAGTGAGCCTCGACATCGGATCCTCCAAGGTCTGCGCGCTCATCGCCGAGACCGGGAGCGAGGGGCGCGTCGACGTCGTCGGCAAGGGGATCGCCACCCACAAGGGGACCCGCAAGGGGGCGATCATCGACGTCCCGGCTACGATCGAGGCGATCAAGCGCGCCACCGAGGAAGCCGAGATCATGGCGGGCGTCCAGATCGAGCGCGCCGTCGTCGGCGTGGCCGGCCCGGTCGTCAGGTCGTTCAACAGCCGGCAAGTCGTCGCGGTCGCCGCGCGCAACCGCGAGATCTCGCGCGAGGACATCAACCGCGCGCTCGACGCCGCCCGCTCCTGTCCGATCCCGTCCGACTACGAGATCCTCGCCGTCCTCCAGCGCCAGTTCGTCGTCGACGGGCAGGACGGCGTCGCCGACCCGCTCGGCATGGTGGGGAGCCGGCTCGAGGCCGACGTCCACGTCGTCACCGTCCCGGTCGCCACGACGCAGAACCTCCTGAAGTGCGTCAACGGCGCGGGGGTCTCCGTGACGGAGATGATCCTCGAGCCTCTCGCGGCGAGCGAGTCCGTCCTGACGCCCGACGAGAAGGACCACGGCGTCGTCCTCGCCGACATCGGCGGCGGGACGACCGAGATCGCCGTCTGGCGGCAGGGCGCGCTCGCGCACACGGCCGTCATCCCGATCGGCGGCGACCTCTTCACGAGCGACCTGGCCGTCCTCCTGAAGACGCCCGTCCCCGACGCCGAGCGGCTGAAGAAGAAGTACGGCGCCGCGGTGGCGGGCCTCGCGCCCGCCGAGGAGACGGTCGACGTGCCGCGAACGGGCGGACGCGAGGTCCATCCGATCGCGCGGAGCTACATGGCGGAGATCCTCGAGGCGCGCGCCCGCGAGCTCTTCGAGGTCCTCTGGCGCGAGGCGACGACCGACATCCCGCCGCAGGAGCTGCGCGCCGGCCTCGTCCTGACGGGCGGCGGGGCCGCTCTCGACGGCATGACCGACGAGGCCGAGCAGGTGCTCGGCGTCCCGGTCCGGATCGGCGTCCCCCGCGGACTGGGCGGCCTCGTCGACGTCATCAACGGGCCGGAGTGGGCGTGCGTGGCGGGGCTGCTCCTCGTCGGACGCGGCGGGTCCGCCTCGCCGAAGGGACGCCCGTCGGCGCCCGCGGGCCTCCTGTCGAAGCTGAAGAACTCGCTGGGGAAGATGTTCACCCCGGCGTCGGCCATCTGAAGGGATCTGGAGGAAGAGATGATTCTTTTCGAGGACGAGGGGAGCACGGCGCCGTCGATCACCCTGGGCGAGGAGATCCTGAACCCGGCGCGGATCAAGGTCGTGGGCGTCGGCGGCGGCGGCGGCAACGCCGTGAACCGGATGATCCAGGCCGGCATTCGCGGCGTGGAGTTCATCGCCGCGAACACCGACCTCCAGGTCCTGCGGGTGAACCGCGCCGCTCAGAAGATCCAGCTCGGGGTCGCGACCTCGAAGGGGATGGGGGCCGGCTCGAACCCCGAGATCGGCCGGACGGCTGCGCTCGAGGACGCCGAGAAGATCGCCGAGGCGCTCGCCGGCTCCGACATGGTCTTCGTCACCGCCGGCATGGGCGGCGGCACCGGCACGGGCGCCGCGCCCGTCGTCGCGAAGATCGCCTCGGAGGCGGGGGCCCTCGTCGTCGCGATCGTCTCCAAGCCGTTCTCCTTCGAGGGGCAGCGCAAGAGCCGCTTCGCCGAGGCGGGGATCGCCCAGCTGCGCGAGTACGTCGACACGCTCATCACGATCCCGAACGAGAGGCTCTACGCCTTCGTCGACCGGAACATCACGGCCTGGGAGGCGTTCCGCATCGCCGACGACGTCCTCCGGCAGGCGGTGCAGGGGATCAGCGACCTCATCACCGTCCCCGGGTACGTGAACGTCGACTTCGCCGACGTGAAGACCGTCATGGAGAACATGGGGATGGCCCTCATGGGGACCGGCACCGCGACGGGCGAGCACCGCGCCGTCGAAGCGGCCCAGAAGGCGATCTCGAACCCGCTCCTCGAGGAGCAGTCGATCCAGGGCGCCCGCGCGATCCTCATCAACGTCACCGGCGGCGAGGACCTGACGCTCGCCGAGTTCAACGAGGCGTGCCAGATCGTCCAGCAGGCGGCCGACGACGACGCGAACATCATCTTCGGCCTCGTCCAGGACGGCGCGATGAAGGACCAGGTGAAGGTGAGCGTCATCGCGACCGGCTTCGACGCCCCGGTCGCGAACCGGCGCGCCGCGGAGAAGCCCGCCGAGCGGACGCGCCTCCCCCTCTCGGAGGAGGCGATCCCCGAGGACTCCGGCTACGGCGT
>CAYVPO010000088.1:0-14749 GCA_964453825.1 uncultured Holophagales bacterium | reverse complement strand
GGGACCCCGGTCAACCCGCTCATCGGCGCGGCCGGCGTCTCGGCCGTCCCGATGGCGGCGCGCGTCGCCCACAACGTCGGGCAGGCCGAGGACCCGGACAACTACCTCCTGATGCACGCCATGGGGCCGAACGTTGCCGGGGTCATCGGCACGGCGGTCGCGGCGGGCTCCCCGATGAAATCCACGCCCGCGACGAACGCGGGCCAGAGGTCGAGATGACGGTCCCCTGGTACGGAATCCTCCCGTTCGCGGCGCTCCTCGCGGCGATCGCGACATTCCCGCTGATGCACGCGACGAAGCACCTCTGGGAGAAGCGGCGCTTCCAGCTCCTCGTCGCCCTCGTCCTCGGCGTCCCGATGGCGGCGTGGGTCTGGTCGCTCGGCGGCCGGGCCGAGGTGATCCACGCCCTCGTCGAGTACGCCTCGTTCATCACGCTCCTCCTCTCGCTCTTCGTCGTGAGCGGCGGCGTCTTCGTGGCGGGCGACATCCAGGCCACGCCGCGGAACAACACGCTCTTCCTCGGCGCCGGGGCGGTCCTCGCCTCGCTGATCGGGACGACCGGGGCCGCCATGCTCCTCATCCGACCGATCCTGAACACGAACCGCGAGAGGAAGCACAAGGTCCACACGGTCGTCTTCGCGATCCTCGTCATCGCGAACTGCGGCGGCCTCCTGACGCCGCTCGGCGACCCGCCGCTCTTCCTCGGCCTCCTCCGCGGCGTGCCGTTCCTCTGGACGCTGAAGCTCTTCCCCGAATGGCTCTTCGTGAACGGGATGCTCCTCCTGACCTACTACGCCCTCGACTCGGCCGCGTTCCGGAAGGAGGAGATGCCCGACCTCGTGAAGGACGCCTCGGAGGTGAAGCCCCTCTCGCTCGAGGGGAAGGGGAGCATCGCCCTGCTCGGCGTGATCGTCGCGGCGGTCGCGGTCGCCCCGTCCGTCGACCTGCACGCGATCCACGAGGGGCACGCCCCGCTGGCGGCGTGGATCCCGTTCCGGGAGATCGTCCTCCTGACGGCGGCGTTCCTCTCGTTCCGCTTCGGCGACCGGAAGGCCCGGTTCGAGGACAACCGCTTCGAGTGGGGGCCGATCCAGGAGGTCGCCGCCCTCTTCATCGGGATCTTCCTGACGATGGTCCCGGCGCTCGCCTACCTCGCCCAGGTGGCGCCCGAGCTGCCGCTGAACCGCGTGACGTTTTTCGTCTTCACCGGCGGCCTCTCCTCGGTCCTCGACAACGCGCCGACCTACGTCACGTTCTTCGAGCTCGCGAAGGCGCTGGGCGGCGAGCCGGCCGTCGCGGGCGTTCGCGAGGTCTTCCTCGTTTCGATCAGCCTCGGGGCGGTCTTCTGCGGCGCGATGACGTACATCGGCAACGGCCCGAACTTCATGGTGAAGGCGATCGCGGAGTCGGACGGCGTCGAGATGCCGAGCTTCGGCGGCTACGTCGCGCGCTGGGCGGTCGTCTACCTCCTCCCGGTGCTCGTCCTCATGGTCGGAATCTTCATCGTGGAGACGACGTGGGTGCGCGTGGCGAGCGGCGTCCTCGCGGCGCTCCTGGCCGGCTGGCACGTCCGGAGCGCGCGGGCGCTCCGCCGCTGAGAGGGGCGCCCGCGAGCCGATGCTAGGCTCTCCGGACCGATGAAGCCCCTCGCGCTCGTCTTCCTGGGCGGCGGGATCGGAGCCTCGCTCCGCCACGTTCTCGGCGGCGCGGTGCAGGCGCTCTCGAAGAGCGCGACCTTCCCGTGGGGGACGTTCGCGGTGAACGTCACCGGCTGCTTCGCGATCGGCCTCCTCGCCGAGCTGGCGGAAGAGCGCGGAGTCCCGTCCGGGAACGTCCGCACGTTCCTCTTCGTCGGCGTCCTGGGGGGCTACACGACGTTCTCGTCCTTCGGCAACGAGACGATCAACCTCCTCCGCGGCGGCGACGCCCTCGCGGCGGCTGCGAACGCCGGCGGGCAGCTCGCCCTCGGCCTCCTCGCGGTGGCGCTCGGCCGGGCCGCCGCCCGGCTCCTCTGGAGGTGACGATGACCCTTTCCGAAGACGGCGCCCTCCTCCGGATCTTCGTCGGCGAGAGTGATCGCCACGAGGGGAAGCTCCTCTACGAGTGGCTCGTCCTCGCGGCGCGGGAGAGAGGTCTCGCCGGAGCGACGGTCCTCCGGGGCGTGATGGGCTTCGGAGCGCACAGCCGCCTCCACACGTTCAAGATCGAGCGGCTCTCCGAGGACCTCCCGGTCGTCGTCGAGATCGTCGACGTCCGCGAGAAGCTCGAGGCGTTCCTCGAGGAGATCGAAGGACACGTGCCGGAGGGGCTCGCCACGATGGAGAAGGCGTTCGTGAGGTTCTACCGCGGGGGAAAGGCGAAGTGAGCGGCTTCTCGGTGCTCGACTGGGCCGTCGTCGTCCTCTACATGGGCGGGATCGCCGCGTTCGGGCTCATCAAGGGAGGCCGGCAGGCGTCCGCGAAGGACTACTTCCTCTCGGAGAAGAAGATCGGCTGGTGGGCCGTGACGGCCTCCATCGTCGCGACCGAGACGTCGGCCCTCACGTTCATCTCGGTGCCGGGGATGGCCTGGAAGGGGGCCTGGGGGTTCCTCGAGCTCTCCTTCGGCTACCTCATCGGGCGGATCGTCATCGCCTGGGTCCTCCTGCCGCGCTACTTCGAAGGGGAGCTGACGACGTCGTACGCGCTCCTCGAGCGGTCTTTCGGCCCGCAGGTCCGCCGGCTCGCGTCCGGCACGTTCATCCTGACCCGGATCTTCGCAGACGGCGTGAGGCTCTACGCGACGGCGATCCCGCTCGTCGTCATCTTCCGCGGCTACAACCTCTTCTCCGGGGTCGGCGACCCGATTCTCTACGTCGGTGCAATCCTCCTCACGGCGGCGGTCACCGTGATCTACGTCCAGGTCGGGGGCGTCCGCGCGGTCATCTGGACCGACGTCATCCAGCTCGGGGTCTACGTCGTCGGCGGTTTCGTCGCGATCTTCGTCCTCGTCCCGAAGATCCCGGAGCTCGGGGCCCGGCTCGCCGAGGCGGCCACGGCGGGGAAGCTGACGGTCTTCCAGACCGACGGCTCCTTCCTCACGTCGCCTTACCACGTCCTGACGGCGATCCTGGGCGGGGCCGTCCTCTCGATGGCCTCGCACGGTACGGACTACATCATCGTCCAGCGCCTCTTCGCGACCGAGAGCCTCCGCGACGGACGGCGAGCCCTCGTGGCGAGCGGCGTCGTCGTCATCCTCCAGTTCGCGCTCTTCCTCGCCGTCGGGACGCTCCTCTTCCTCTTCTACGGCGACCTGCCGCTGAAGGGCGACTCCGTCTTCCCGAAGTTCATCGTCGAGCAGGTGCCCTCCGGGCTCTCGGGCCTGATCATCGCCGGGCTCCTCGCCGCCGCGATGTCGACCGTCTCGGGCTCCATCAGCTCCATTTCCAGCTCCACCGTCTTCGACCTCTGGGCCTCCACCAAGCGGGGCCGCCTCGCGAGCGAGGAAGAGAAGCTGCGGCTCTCCCGACGGGTCAGCTTCGGCTGGGCCATCCTCCTCACCGGCGCGGCCCTCGTCTTCATCGGGACCGGGCAGGCGGTCGTCGAGCTCGCCCTGAGCATCGCCTCGTTCACGTACGGCAGCTTCCTCGGCCTCTTCCTCCTCGCCGTGCGCGGGCGGACGAGCCGGCAGGCGGCGACCGCCGGGTTCCTCGCCGGGGTGGGTGTGATGGTCTTCGTCGTCTTCGGGACGAAGCTCGCCTGGCCGCTCTACACGCTCGCGGGGAGCCTCGTGACGCTCCTCGTCGCCCTCGCCGTCGACGGCCTCCGGCCGGCGGGCGGGATCGACCGGGAGGGGAGGTCCGGCGCGTGAATCGAGGCACCGTCGCCTGGGGCGCTGCTCTCGCCGCGGTGGTCGCCCTCCTTGCCGTTCCGGCATCGCAGGCGTGGGTCCTGCAGGCGACCCGCGAGCACCCGTACGGGATGGGCTTCCTGAAGTTCGCGGTCCTCGCGAGCCTCGGAGAGCTCCTCGCGATCCGCGTGGTCTCGGGCGGCTGGCGGCTGCCTGCCGGCCCGGCATGGCGGGCGGTCGTCTGGGGGCTCCTCGGCGCGGCGCTCGCTCTCCTCTTCCCGGTCTACGCTGCGGGCGTCCCGGCCGCGATGAAGGCCGGGCTCCTGCCCGCCCTCCCGGGGGCGCTCGGCGAGAGGGTCGCGACGGCGTTCTGGATGAGCACGGTCATGAACCTGAGCTGGGGCGTCGCGCTGATGCTCATCCACCGGCTCACGGACACCTGGCTCGACCTCGCGTGGGGCTCGCTCGCTCGCGTCCCCTCCGTCGGCGTCGGGGCGGTGGCCGCGGCGATCGACTGGAAGGGGTTCCTCGGCTTCGTCCTCCTGAAGACGATCCCGCTCTTCTGGATCCCTGCGCACACCGTGACGTTCCTGCTGCCGCCGGAGCTGCGGGTCCTCTTCGCGGCCTTCCTCTCGCTCGCGCTCGGCGCGATCCTCGCGTTCGCGAAGCGCCGCGCGGCCGGCTGAGGAAGGGCCCGCTCGGGACAGGCCCCGGACGTGGCCGGGGTCGAGCGCGAGGAAGGGAGCGATCACGCGGCGAAGGCCCGCCGTCGCGCCGTGTCGTCGGATGCGATTGGTGGACGCGGTCGCCGCGCGCCGAAGGCGCGGGGGGAACCGGACGAACCCGGTTCCCCCGACGCATCCGTCCGCGATCAGACCTTGAACGCACCTCTCGATGCCAGGGCGCCGACGGCGGCGAGCAGGAGCGCGAAGACGGCGATGCCGACGCCGCCGAGCGCGGGGACGTTCGCAATCGCGTCCGCCGAGAGGTTCGTCAGGGCGAACTGGGCCGCCGGCAGCGCGCCCACGCTGGCCGTCACGATGTACGGCCCGCCCGGTATGCCGTTCGCCGTAGCGGTGACCGAGGCCTGCCCGGCCGCGTTCGTCGTAGCGACCCCGCCGTTGCTCAGGAGGGCGCTCGGCCCGGAAGACGGAGCGAGGAACGTGACGGTCACTCCGCTCACGGGGTTGCCACCGGCATCGGTCACCGTCACCAGGAGCGGTGACAGGAAGGCTCCGGAGGCCGGAGCGCTCTGGAGCGATCCGGCGGTCACCCCGATCGCGGCGGCCGGACCGGTCGTGATCGTGAAGGCGCCGGAGACGGCGGAGGCCAGGCCGGCGGAGGCGGCGGTGAGCTGCTTGCCGCCGGCGAGGTCGATCGAGAGGTCGGCGAAGGAGGCGAGGCCCGAAGCGTTCGTGACCTGGCTCGCCGTGCCCGAGAGGGCGCCGGTTCCGCTCGAGAGCGTGAGGGTGATCGTCACCCCCGCAATGGCGACCGGGTTGGCGGCGGCATCCCGCAGCTGCACGGTCACAGCCGGGGCGATCGTGGCCGCGGCGAGCGCGTCCGTCGGCTGCTGGACGAAAGCGACCTGAGTGGCGGTCGCCGACGTGATCGAGAAGGAGTTGGAGACGGCGGAGGTCAGGCCGACGCTGGCGGCCGTGAGCTGCTTGGGGCCGGCCGTGTCGATCGAGAGGTCGCTGAAGGTGGCCAGGCCCGAGGCGTTCGTGAGCTGGCTGGTGGTGCCCGAGAGGGCGCCGGTGCCGCTCGTGAGGCTGAGGGTGACGGTCGTTCCCGCGACGGCGACGGGATTCGTCGCCGCGTCGCGCAGCTGCACCGTCACGGCGGGGGCGATCGTCACTCCGGGTGCTGCGGGTGTCGGCTGCTGGGCGAAGGTGAGCTGGCTGGCCGCGCCGGCCGTGATCGTGAAGGCCCCGGAGACGGCGGAGGTGAGGCCGGCGCTCGCGGCGGTGAGCTGCTTGGCGCCGGCGAGGTCGACCGAGAGGTCGATGAAGGTCGCGAGGCCCGAGGCGTTCGTGACCTGGCTCGTCGTGCCCGAGAGAGTGCCGGTGCCGCTCGTCAGCGTGAGTGTGATCGTCGTCCCGGCGACGGCGACGGGGTTGGCGGCGGCATCCCGCAGCTGCGCGGTCACCGCGGGTGTGATCGTGGCTGCGGCGAGGGCATCCGTCGGCTGCTGGACGAAGGCGACCTGTGTCGCGGTCGCAGACGTGATCGAGAAGGCGCTCGAGACGGCGGAGGTGAGGCCGGCGCTCGCGGCGGTGAGCTGCTTGGGGCCGGCCGTGTCGACCGAAAGGTCGGGGAAGGTGGCGAGGCCCGAGGCGTTCGTGAGCTGGCTCGTGGTGCCCGAGAGGACGCCGGTTCCGCTCGTGAGGCTGATCGTGATCGTCGTCCCGGCGACGGCGACGAGGTTCCCGGCGGCGTCCCGCGGCTGCACGGTCACCGCGGGTGTGATCGTCGCTCCGGGAGCCGCAGGCGTCGGCGGCTGGACGTAGGCGAGTTGCGAGGCCGGACCGGCCGCGACCGTGAAGGTGCCGGAGACGGCGGAGGTGAGGCCGGGGCTGGCGGCGGTGAGCTGCTTGGCCCCGGCCAGGTCGATCGAGAGGTCGCCGAAAGTGGCGAGACCCGAGGCGTTCGTGACCTGGCTCGTCGTGCCCGAAAGGACGCCCGCGCCGCTCGAGAGCGTGAGGGTGATGGTCACCCCCGCGACGGCGACGGGGTTGGCGGCGGCATCCCGCAGCTGCACGGTCACCTCAGGGGCGATCGTGGCGGCGGAAAGCGCATCCGTCGGCTGCTGGAAGAATGCGACCTGTGTGGCGGTCGCCGACGTGATCGAGAAGGCGCTGGAGACGGCGGAGGTCAGGCCGGCGCTGGCGGCCGTGAGCTGCTTGGAGCCGGTCGTGTCGATCGAGAGGTCGTTGAAGGTCGCGAGGCCCGCGGCGTCCGTGAGCCGGCTCGTGGTGCCCGAGAGCGTACCGGTGCCGCTCGTGAGGCTGATGGTTATCGTCGTCCCGGCGACGGCGACGGAGTTGGCGGCGGCATCCTGCAGCTGCACCGTCACCGCGGGGGAGATCGTCGCCCCGGGCGCCGCAGGGGTCGGTGGCTGGACGTAGGCGAGCCGGGTGGCGGGCCCGGCGGTGATCGTGAAGACGCCGGAAATGGCGGAGGTCAGCCCCGCGCTGGCTGCGGTGAGCTGCTTGGCGCCGGCGAGGTCGATCGAGAGGTCGCCGAAGGTGGCGAGGCCCGAGGCGTTCGTGACCTGGCTGGTCGTGCCCGAGAGGACGCCGGTGCCGGTCGCGAGGGCGAGAGTGATCGTCGTTCCGGCGACGGCCACGGGGTTGGCGGCGGCGTCCCGGAGCTGGACCGTCACCGCGGGGGTGATCGTCGCGCCGGAGCTCGCGTCCGTGGGCGGCTGGACGAACGCGACCTGGGTGGCGGGCGGCGGGAGCTCCCACTGGACGGTCGCGGCCGCGGGGGCGGCTTCGTTGTCCAGCAGCGCCGCGTCCTTCGCGGCCCCGGCGGGGACGCTCAGGGTCACGGCGCCCGTGACGGACATGCCCGTGACGGTGATGGTGTAGACCGCTGGCCCGCCGGTGATGCTCGCCGAGGTCGGCAGGGCCGAGCCCCCGAGGATCAGATCGGTGGCGGGATCGGTGAAGCCCGTCACGTTCTCGGAGAACGTGACCGTGAACTGGATCTGCGGGTCGGTCGTGGGGTCCGCCTGGCCTGCGGCGGGCGTCACGGCGACGGTCGGCGGCACGTTGTCGAAGTTGATCACCGCGTCGGCCGAAGCCGTGTTCGGGTTGAGGGCCTGGTCGACGAAGGCGCCGGCCAGGAGCCTGGCGGCGACCGTCCCGGTTCCGTTCATCCCGGAGACGGCGACCCGGAACTGCTTGGGCTTCGTGATGTCGGGCCAGCTGACGACCGCCGTCGTGGGGTTCGCCGTCCCGGAGAGGCCGATCTCGCTCCCGACGATGTCGAGCGGCGCCGTGGAGATCGTGTCGCTCACGTCGAGCGTGAAGGTGACGGTGGCCGCGCTCGTCGGATCGGGCTGCCCGGCCTCGGGGACGATCGTGGCCGTCGGTGCCGTCTGGTCCCACTCGATCTCGTTGTCGGAGTAGACGGGCGCCTCCGAGTCGTAGCCGGCGTCGCACGAGCTGCCGCTGAAGTGCCCGGCGGCGCAGGCGCCGCCCGCGGCCATCGTCAGCGTGAGCGTGCCGTCTCCGGTGGCAGTGACCGGAACCGTGTAGACGAGGCCCGGCGTCACGGGAACGAGCGCGCCGAAAGCCGCTCCGCTCGCGCTGCTCGTCGCGAGGCTGAGGTCGCTCGTGTCGAAGCTCGCGGGGTCGATCGGCTCCCCGAACGTGATCTTGAAGCCCGACGGCTTGTTGGGCCCGGCTGGGTCGCCCGCGAGGGACGGCAGGATCTGGTCGATCGTCACGTCGGGGTGGGTGTCGACGACGTTGAACGTCACGGACATCGACGAGGCGAGGGCGTTCGGGATCTCGTACTCGGCGGTCGGCGGATTCGGGGGGACCCATTCCTGCGGCATGCCGTTGTTGCCGAGGTCGGCGAAGGCGAAGTTCAGCGTGCAGCTCGTCTCGGCGGACGGGGCCTGGTAGGTCAGCTGCGACAGCGCGTAGCGGACGTCCGCGATGCTCCCCGCGGTCCCCGCGAACACCGTCGTGAGGTTGTTTCCGCTCGACTGCCCGGAGAGGTTGAGCGTGCCCGCCGATCCGAGGGTGGCCAGGATCGCGTTGGCGGCGGGCTGCTCGAGGTCGAGGCCGGCCGGGCTCGTCAGAATGGCGTTGACCGACGGGAACGCGGCCCCGCCGAGGTTCGCGAAGCCGGAGACGCTCCGCAGCGCGAACTGGCCGCAGCCCGGCTGGGGAAGCCATGCGACGAGGAGCATCGCGTCGTGGGGCTCGGGAATGAATGGAGCGGGGGCGGCATCGTAGGCGCCGTCGCACCGGTTGTTCGGGCTTCTGAGGCAGAGCTCGGGATCCACGACCGAGAACACGGCCGGGTCCGACGTGCTCGGCGGATACTCGTTCTGCACGCCGGCGGCCGCCGTGAGCGCCGAAGCCGGTCCGGCCACCGTCGGGCCTCCGTTGGGCCCCTCGACGCGCAGGATGATCTCCGCCGTGGCGTTCGTCGAGCTGACGGAGCCGTCGTTGACGAGGATGTCGATGTTCGGCGTGCCGGCGCCCGGCGGCGTCTGCTCGTCCCAGGTACCGTCCTCGTAGTCCGGCGCCGGGATGTACTCGAGGTCCGCGAGGGCGCCGTTCAGCTGGTCGAGCGTGCCGTTCATGCTGATGGCCAGGATCGGCCCGCCCCAGAGGGCAGGGTCCGTCACGTTCTCGACGATCGCCCCCGAGGCGGTCCGGTACACGACGACGGGCAAGGTCTGGACCTGGGTGGTGCCCGCCATGAAGAGAGAGCCGCCGAAGCCGTCGGTGAGGCTGATCTGCACCCGTCCGCAATTCGAGATCGACCAGCCGTTGCCGGCGGTCGGGTCGCAAGACGAGGAGATCGACGCGTCCATCGAGATCACGCGGTTCTCGTTCGAGATCGGGTCGGTGCCCGCGAACTCGATCGTCTGGCCGACACCCGTGTAGACGATGCGGGGCGCGGTGAGAGTGGAGTCGCCGGCACTCACGGAGGGCGCCGCCGCGATCGCCGCGCCGAGAACGGCGAGGACGACTGCCAGGCGGGTGCACTGGCGGCGGCTCACCAGCATGCAGACTCCCGGGACGGCGGAGGAACGGCTCAGGTTCGACATGGGTCGCAGGCCTCCCGTGCAATGGGTCTCTGCTGCCGAGCGTCCCGGCAGGTCGGTTCGGATTCGGACTATTTGAGACAAAGTCTATTTCAGGCAACGATGGAGTCAAGAGAAAGTCGTGAAGCGTGGCCCGTCCCGGACCCCGACAGCTCCGCTTCCGGGATCAGCCAGACGCGAGGACCCTTCGGGGTCTCGCCGGTCTCGACGTCGGCGCTCGGCGCGATCCTCGCGTTCGCGAAGCGGCGCGCGTCCGCCGGCTGAAGAGAGGCGGGCCTATCCGCCGATCGAGGCCATCGCGGAGCCGATCGTCATCTCGTCGGGCGGGCGCTTTCCGCCCACGTAGAGCGACGCGGCCGCCGCGAGGTGCGGTTCCCCGCGGCGAAGGAGGTCGACGAGCGGGAACGCGTGGTCGTCCATGAGACAGCGCCGGAGCCGTCCGCGCGCGTCGAGGCGGAGGCGGTCGCAGTCGTCGCAGAACGCGTGGCTGACCGGGTCGATCCAGCCGGTCGCAACGCTCCGGCCGTCCCACTCGACCTCTGCCCGGCGCGCCGGGGCGTTCGGGCGGTCCGGGAGCGGCGTCACGCGCGCCCCCTCTGAGACGAGCCACTCCCTCACCGCGGCTCCGGTGACGCGCTCGGCGATCGCCCAGGCGGCCTCGGTCCCGGTCTGCATCAGCTCGATGAAGCGGATCTCGACCCCCTTCTCCGCAGCGAAGGCGAGCAGGGCGGGGACGTCCTCGCGGAACGAGCTGCGGCGGAGGACCGAGTTCAGCTTCAGCGGCGCGAGGCCGGCGGCCCGGGCGGCGTCGATCCCTTCGAGCACCTCCTCGACGCGGCCCCCGCGGGTCAGGTCGCGGAAGCGCTCCGGGTCGAGCGTGTCGAGGGAAACGTTCACGCGACGGAGCCCCGCCTCGGCCAGGGGGCGGGCGGAGGCGGCGAGGCGCGTCCCGTTCGTCGTCATCGAGACCTCGCGGATCCCGGGGATCGCGGCGACGGTCGAGACGAACGCGGGGAGGCCGCCGCGGACGAGCGGCTCGCCCCCCGTCACCTTGACCCGGTCGACCGCGAAGCTCCCGACGAGCCAACGGACGGCCCCGGCCAGCTCGGAGAGCGGCGGGATCTCGTTCCGCGGCAGCAACGGCACCCCGACCTCCGGCATGCAGTAGGCACAGCGGAGGTTGCAGCGGTCGGTGACGGAGACGCGAAGCGTCGCGGCGCTCGCGGCGCGAGGCAGGTGCACGACGGCCCCTTCAGCCGGATCGGGTCTCGAGAAGCGTCGACGGAAGCATCGGGGATCTCCTTTCCAGGCGGGAGGCCGTCCCGTTTCCGGAGGCGACCCTCGGGGCGTCGGACCCGCCGCCGGGTCCTGCCCACCGTCCCGGGCCCCATGGGAGCTCTCTTTAGGGGCCGGGGATCGAAGACCCGGTCATTCTAGCGCGGGCGATCGCGCATGCTCGCGCCGGTCCGCCCGGGCGAGGTCTAGACTGCGGAGAGGCTCCACGGAAAACGATGAGATACGACGAAGGGGGCGCGTTGAGCGATCGGGCCGGGCCCGACCCGGGACAGGGGACGCCGGGTGCCTGACGGGGCCTTCCTCGCGCTCGTCCACAACGCGAGCCTTCTCCTCGCGATGGCGCTCGTCTACGACCTGGCGACGACGCGCTGGTGGGGCGACGAGAGCCGTCTCCGGCAGATCGTGGTCGGGGTGGCGATTGGCGGGCTCGGCATCGCCCTCATGCTCTCGTCGTGGACGCTCGAGGCGCAGGTCATCTTCGACACGCGCTCGATCCTCCTCGCGGTCTCGGGGCTCTTCTTCGGGACGATCCCGACCGTCGTCGCGATGGCGATGACGGCCGCGCTTCGGGTCTGGCAGGGCGGCGTGGCGGCCCGCATGGGCGTCAGCGTCATCGTGGCCTCCGGCTGCATCGGCCTCGCGTGGCGCTACCGGCGACGGGCGGCCCTCGCCGACCTCGGAGCGAAGGAGCTCTACGCGCTCGGCGTCGTCGTCCACGTCGTGATGCTCGCGCTCACGGCGACGCTGCCGAGGGAGCTGGGCGCGCGCATCCTCGCCGGCATCGGCCTCCCCGTCATCGTCATCTACCCGGCGGCGACGGCCGCGCTCGGCCTCCTCATGGTGAACCGGCTGCGGCGGAAGCGGAACGCGGATCGCCTGCGGGAAAGCGAGGAGCGGGCTCGGGCCGCCCTGTACGGGATCGGCGACGGCGTCCTCGCGACGGACGAAGAGACCCGCATCACGGGGCTCAACCGTGTGGCCGAGGCGCTGACCGGATGGCGCGAGCCGGACGGGGTCGGCCGGCCGGTCCGCGAGGTCCTTCGGCTCCGCGACGAGGGAGCGAGCGCGGAAGAGCCCGATCCGGTCGGCGAGGCGATTCGCTCGGGAGACGTCCAAACGATCGGACCGGGAACGGTCCTGGCCTCCCGCGCCGGAGTCGAGAGGCCGGTGCTCGGGAGCGTCGCTCCGATCCACGCCGCGGACGGCTCGGTCTCGGGAGCGGTCGTCATCGTGAGAGATCAGACCGCGGAGCGTGCCCGGGAGGCGGCGGCGCGCGAGCGCGAGAGCGTCTTTCGAGCGCTCTTCGACCAGCGAACCATCGGCGTCGCTCACGTCGAGACGGCCACGAGCCGGCTCCTCCGGGTGAACGAGCGCTTCGCCGAGATCGTCGGCTACGCTCGAGAGGAGCTCGTCGGACTGCCGCTCTCCGACCTGACCGATCCGGTCGACCAGGAACGCGACCGAGCGCTCGTTTCCGCTCTCCTCGAAGGCCGGCGTCCGAGCGAGTCGATCGATGTCCGCTACGTGAAGCGGGACGGCTCTTTCATCTGGGTGACGGCCTTCGTCTCACCGATGTGGGCCGCGGGCGAGACGCCTTCGACGCACATCCTCATGGCGCTCGACGTCACGGAGCGCAAGGGCGCCGAGGAGCGGATGGCCGATCTGAACGCCGAGCTGGAGCGCCGCGTGGCCCGGCGGACCGAGCTCCTGACGGAGGCGAACCGGGAGCTGGAGGCCTTCTCCTACTCGGTTTCGCACGACCTGCGCGCCCCGCTCCGGGCCATCGACGGCTTCTCCCGGATCCTCTCCGAGGAGAAGGGGTCCCACCTCGACGACGAGGGGCGCCGCCTCCTCGGGATCGTGAGCGGGAACGCCCGGAAGATGGGGCAGCTCATCGATGACCTCCTGGCGTTCTCGCGCTCCTCGAGAGCCGAGATGCGGCGGACGCGGGTGGACATGGCGGCGCTCGCCCGGGCGGCCTTCGCCGAGGCTCGCCAGACGGTCCCGTCGGGCGAGCGGGTCGAGCTGAAGCTCTCGGACCTGCCGCCGGCCCAGGGCGACCCCGACCTCCTGCGGCAGGTGTGGGCGAACCTCGTGGGGAACGCCGTGAAGTTCTCGGCCCTCGTCGAGCGTCCCGTCGTCGAGATCGACGGGGAGGTCGAGAAGGGCCGGATCGTCTACCGCGTGCGCGACAACGGGGCCGGCTTCGACATGGCCTACGCCCACAAGCTGTTCGCGGTCTTTCAGCGCCTCCACGCGCCTTCCGAGTTCGGTGGAACGGGTGTCGGGCTGGCCCTCGTCAAGCGGATCCTCGTCCGGCACGGCGGCGACGTCGCGGCCGAGGGGGCCGTGGGGCGGGGCGCGACCTTCTCGTTCTGGCTGCCGCAGGCGGGACCGCCGTCGGCTGACGGCGGATCGAAAAGCGCCGTGGCGCGGTAGCGGCGAACAGCCGCCCGGGACCGGGGTGGTACCTTGCCGGGGATGAAGGACCCGAACGGGGCCGCGGCCCCCCGCGAGAGGCCGATGGCGATTCTCTGGCGGTACCTCGGACCGCACCGGGGGCTCGTCGCGCTCACTCTCCTCCTCGCGGGCGTCGCCCAGGTCCTGACGCTCGTCGACCCGCTCATCTTCGGCCGGATCGTCGATCGCTACGCCCTGAACCCCGACGGTCGCCCCGAGGCCGAGCTCGTCCGCGGCGCTCTCGGATGGCTCCTCGTCGCGGCCGTCGTGGCGCTCGCCGCCCGGCTCGCCTCCGCGATCCAGGAGTACGTCCTCAGGCTCCTCGTCCAGACGGTCGGGATGGAGATGTTCAACGACGGCCTGCGCCGGACGCTGCGGCTCTCCTTCCAGGAGATGGAGGACCGGTCGAGCGGCGAGACGATGGCGCTCCTCTCGAAGGTGAGGACCGACATCGAGCGCTTCATAAACGCCTCGGTGACGATCCTCTACTCCTCCCTCGTCGGCATCGGGTTCCTCGTCTGGTACGGCGTCACCCGGCACTGGCTCCTGATCCCCGCGTTCGGCATCGGCGTCCTCCTGCTCGGCTCCCTCACGGGTCTCCTGAGCCGGAAGATCAAGACGGTGCAGCGGCAGGTCGTCCGCGAGACGCGGCGAATGGCCGGCGCGATCACCGAGTCGCTCCGGAACCTCGAGCTCGTCAAGAGCCTCGGCCTCACGCGCTCGGAGTTCGGGCGCCTCTCGGGCTACACGAAGCGGATCTTCGACCTCGAGATGGCGAAGGTGAAGAAGGTGCGCGGCCTGGCGTTCCTGCAGGGGACGATCATCAACGTCCTCCGCCAGTCGATCCTCTTCATCCTGCTCTGGCTCATCTTCCGCGAGGCGCTCTCGCCCGGCGAGCTCATCGCCTTCCAGTTCATCCTCAACACGATCTTCGGCCCTCTCCAGCAGCTCGGGAACGTCCTCCTGAACCACCGGGAGGCGGAGGCCTCGCTCCAGGTCTTCGGGGAGCTCATGGCGACGCCGGTCGAGCAGCGCCCGGAGGAGCCGGTGGACGTCGGCGAGATCGAGAGCCTGCGGTTCGAGGACGTTTCGTTCCGCTACAGGGGAGCCGCGGAAGACGCGCTCGACCACATCGGCTTCTCCGCGAAGCTGGGAGACACGATCGCGTTCGTGGGGCCCTCGGGATCGGGCAAGTCGAGCCTCGTGAAGCTCCTCGTCGGCCTCTACGCCCCGACGGGCGGCGTCATCACGATCGACGACGTCCCGACGAACGAGCTGCGCTACAACCGCGTGCGGCGCCAGATCGGCTTCGTCACCCAGGACCCGCAGCTCTTCTCCGGGACGATCCGCGAGAACCTCCAGCTCGTGAAG
>CAYVPO010000087.1:0-15274 GCA_964453825.1 uncultured Holophagales bacterium | reverse complement strand
GGAGGACTCCAGGGTTGAGGCGCACGAAGGACATCTACGGCGGCGAGGATCCGCGCTTCCTGCCGTTCTACGGCCTGCGTGAGGCTGCGCTCTGCCTGCGTCTTCCCGTGGCGACGCTCCGCCAGTGGACGGTCGGGCGGGAGTACGAGATCAAGTCCGGGCGGAAGGTCTTCCTGCCGCTGATCCGGCCGGCCGACCCCGAGCGGAACCTCCTCTCCTTCGTAAACCTCCTCGAGGGGCAGGCGCTGCGCGCATTCCGCCGGGAGCACAATCTCCGCTTCAAGGTCATCCGAGAAGCGCTCACCTCCCTGAAGACTCTCGACGGTCCTTACGCCAAGGAGCACCCGCTCGCATTCGAGGACTTCCTGACGGACGGCCTCGAGATCTTCGTCGAGAGGGTCGGAGACCTGATCACGCTGAACCCTGCGCGGCAGATCGCCATCCGGGCAGCCTTTCGGAATCACCTCCAGCGGATCCGGCGGGACGCTACAGGTCCAACGGCGTTCTTCCCTTGGGTGGAAGGCGAAGGCGAGACGACGACGCCGGTCACGATCGACCCGCGTGTCGCCTTTGGCCGACCGGTCCTCACGGGCACGGGCATCGCGACGGCCGTCATCGCGAGCTTCGTAAGGGCGGGCGAACGAATCGAGGACATCGCGGAGGACTACGATCTCTCGCAGGAGCAGGTCGAAGCAGCCGTCACCTTCGAGGAAGCGGCCTAGTCTCCCGCCCTTCTTCCTCGACGAGAACCTCTCCGGCAAGGAGCTCCGCGAAGCGCTCGTCTCGTGGGGCTACCAGGTCGAGCGGATCCAGGACCACTTCGCGCCGGGCACTCCCGACACCGTCTGGCTCACGAAGGTCGGCCGGGAAGGGTGGCTCCTCCTGACGAAGGACCGAGCCATCGCCCGGAAGCCGGCGGAGCTTTCGGCTTACCTGACCGCCCGCGTCTACGGCTTCTTCGTCGCCTACGGCGACCTGAAGAAGGCCGAGATCGTCGCGGCCGTGGAGAAGGCGATCCCGAAGATCGCGCGGCTCCTGAAGAAGCAGAGACCGCCCGCCCTTCGGCGGGTGTCCCCAGCCGGGGAGCTGGCCCGGTTCGAGGGCGTACCGTGATGTCTTTCCACGGGGCCCGGAACGGCTCGACGGCTCGGCTTCGTCACCCCGACCGACCCGAACCGCACGTACCTGCGCGAAAACGCCTTACAGAGCTATGACAAGCTGTGACAAGGAGCTATGACAGGCTGTGACATCGAGCCGTGACAGTGGGTGGAGACGCCATCCGGGCCGACCCCGTCCGCGGCCGGTGGCCACGGCTATGCGCTCGCCAGACTTGAACATGGGATCGGCCGGCTCCCTTGTTATAGCGACGCTTGAACAAGGCACGGCGAGATGACGGGCGGCCCCGCGTGACCTCCCCCTTCGCCTTCCTCGCCCCCGAGTGGCCCGAGGTACACGAGGCGGCGGCGCGGGCGTGGGGTGCCGCGATCCCCGACCCGCGGGCGGCCTGCTTCTACGCGCGGCGGGCGCTCGAGCTGGCGGTGACGTGGGCGTTCCGGCACGACCGGGCGCTGAAGGCGCCGTGGGAGGAGAGCCTCGGGTCGCTGATCCACGAGCCGACGTTCAAGGCGGTCGCGGGCGAGGCGGTCTTCGCGAAGGCGCGCCTCCTCCAGCAGCTCGGGAACCAGGCGGTCCACCGGGCGGCGCCCGTACGCGAGGCGGAGTCGGTCGCGGCCGTCCGCGAGCTGCTCCACGTGGCGTACTGGTTCGCGAGGACGTACGGGCGCGCCACGAAGCCCGCGCCCGGAATCGCGTTCGACCCGGCGGCGCTCCCGAGGACGGCTCCGCTCCCGCGCCAGACGGTCGACCAGCTGCGCGCGCTCGCCGCCTCGCTGAAGGAGAAGGACGAGAAGCTCGCGGCCCTCCTCGCCGAGAAGGCGACGCTCGACGAAGAGCTCCAGCGCCTGCGCGCCGAGATCGCCGAAGTTGCCGCAGCCAAGAAGGCGAACGCGGCGCGCCCCGACGAGCACGACTACTCCGAAGCCCTGACACGCGACCTCTTCATCGACCTTCTCCTCCAGGAGGCGGGCTGGCCGCTCGACGAGGCGCGCGACCGGGAGTTCCCGGTCGAGGGGATGCCGAACGACGAAGGGGTCGGCTACGCCGACTACGTCCTCTGGGGCGACGACGGGCGCCCGCTCGCCCTCATCGAGGCGAAGCGGACGCGAAAGTCGCCGCAGGCCGGCCAGCAGCAGGCGAAGCTCTACGCCGATTGCCTCGAGAAGCGCTTCGGGCAGCGCCCCGTCATCTTCACGACGAACGGCTACGAGCACTGGATCTGGGACGACGCGAGCTACTCGCCGCGCCGCGTGGCCGGCTTCCTGAAGAAGGGCGAGCTGGAGCTGACGATCCAGCGGCGGACGACCCGCAAGCCGCTCGCCGGGGTGGAGGTGAACCGACGGATCGTCGAGCGGCACTACCAGACGCGGGCAATCCGGCGCGTCTGCGAGGCGTTCGAGCGAGACCGGGAACGGAAGGCGCTCCTCGTCATGGCGACGGGCGCCGGGAAGACGCGGACGGTCATCGCCCTCTGCGACCTCCTAATGCGCTGCGGGTGGGTGAAGCGCATCCTCTTCCTCGCCGACCGGGTCGCCCTCGTGAACCAGGCGGTCGGGGCGTTCAAGACGCATCTCCCCGACGCGCCCCCCGTCAACCTCGTGACGGAGAAGGGCGGCGAGGGGCGGGTCTACGTCTCCACCTACCCGACGATGATGGGGCTCATCGACGAGACGAACGGGGGCGAGCGGCGGTTCGGGCCGGGTCACTTCGACCTCGTCGTCATCGACGAGGCGCACCGCTCCGTCTACCGGAAGTACGGGGCGATCTTCGACTACTTCGACTCGCTCCTCGTCGGCCTGACCGCGACGCCGAAAGACGAGATCGACCGCGACACCTACCGCCTCTTCGACCTCGACCGCGGCGTCCCGACCGACGCCTACCCCCTCGAGGAGGCCGTCAAGGACGGCTTCCTCGTTCCGGCGCGGGCCGTCTCGGTGCCGCTGAAGTTCCCCCGGCAGGGGATTACCTACGCCGACCTGACGGAGGAGGAGCGGGAGGAGTGGGACGCCGTCGACTGGAGCGACGACGGCACCACGCCCGCGAGGGTCGAGGCCGCGGCCGTGAACAAGTGGCTCTTCAACGCCGACACGGTCGATCGGGTCCTCGCCCACCTGATGGCCCGCGGGCAGAAGGTCGCCGGGGGCGACCGGCTCGGAAAGACGATCGTCTTCGCCGCGAACCAGGACCACGCCGAGTTCATCGCGGAGCGCTTCGACGCGGGCTGGCCGCACCTGAAGGGGCACTTCGCCCGCGTCGTCCACTGCAGCCTCCCCTACGCCCAGAGCCTCATCGACGCCTTCTCGAGCCCGTCGAAAGCCCCGCACGTCGCGATCTCGGTCGACATGCTCGACACGGGGATCGACGTCCCCGAGGTCGTAAACCTCGTCTTCTTCAAGCTCGTCCGGTCGAAGACGAAGTTCTGGCAGATGGTCGGGAGGGGAACCCGCCTGAGGCCCGACCTCTTCGGCCCCGGGCAGGACAAGCGGGAGTTCTTCATCTTCGACTACTGCGGGAACCTGGAGTTCTTCGCCCTCGACCCGCCCGCGACGGACGGCGCCGTCGGCGACCCCCTTGGGAAACGGCTCTTCGTCCGCCGGCTCGACCTGATCGGCGAGCTGGACGAGCGCCTCGCGCCCGCCCCGGCGACACCGGGCTCGAGCCCGATCGACGAGACGAACCTCGCGAGCCGCCGCGCCGACGACGCCGCCCTCCGCGGCGAGGTGGCGGCGCACCTTCACGCCGAGGTCTCCTCGATGAGCCTCGAGAGCTTCGTCGTCCGGCCGAAGCGCCGGCTCGTCGAGAAGTACCGCGAGCCCGCCGCCTGGACGGAGCTCTCGAACACCGACCGGCAGGAGCTGGCCGCCGAGGTGGCGGGCCTGCCGAACGGCCTCGCATCCGAGGAGGAGGAGGCGAAGCGGTTCGACCTCCTGATGCTCCACCTCCAGCTCTCCGTCCTCCGCCACGACCCCTCGCTGGCGCGCCTGGGCGAGCAGGTCCGGGCGATCTGCGGCCTCCTCGAGGAGAAGGCCGCGATCCCGATGGTCGCCGAGCGGATCGTCCTGATCGAGGCGATGCAGTCGGACGAGTGGTGGCAGGACGTGACGCCGACGATGCTCGAGACGGCCCGGAAGCACCTCCGCGGCCTCGTCTCGCTCATCGAGAAACGCCGTCGCGCCCCCGTCTACACCGACTTTACCGACGAGATGGGGCGCGAGCGGCTCGTCGACCTCCCCGGCTTCGGCGTTCCCGACGGCTTCGAGCGCTTCCGCGAGAAGGCGCGCGCCTTCCTCCGCGAGCACGAGGACCACGTGACGATCCGGAAGCTCCGGACGAACCGGCCCCTCACCCGCTCCGACCTCGACGAGCTGGAGCGGATGCTCGGGGAGACCGGCGTCGGCGACCCGCTCTCCATCGAGAAGGCGAAGAAGGAGAGCGAGGGGCTCGGCCTCTTCGTCCGCTCTCTCGTCGGTCTCGACCGGGAGGCCGCGAAGGCTGCCTTCGCCGGCTTCCTCGACGGCCGGACCCTGAACGCGAGCCAGATCGAGTTCGTCGACCTGATCGTGAACCACCTTACCGAGCACGGCGTCATGAGCCCCGCGCTCCTCTACGAGTCTCCCTTCACCGACCTGGCCCCTCGCGGCCCCGACGGCCTCTTCCCGTCGTCGCAGGTCGACGAGCTCGTGGCGATCCTCGGCCGCGTGCGCGCGGCGGCCATCGCGGCCTAGGCGCGCCCCGGACCTCAGAGCAAGGCGACTTCGTACCCGAACGGAATGACGATGTCGCTCGCCCCGCGGAACCGCTCCGCCCTCTCGACGGCGAGAGGCCCCTGGCCCGAGACCTTCGCGAGGAGTTCGGCGTGGTCGGCGAAACGCTGCTCGCCGAGGAAGCGCCGCTCCGCGCGGACCCCGAGGCGTCGCATCGCCTCCGCGCTCCGCTTCACCTTCTCCTCCTCGACGACGTGCCAGGCCCATTCCGAGCCGGGCGCGTGGTCGAGGACGACGACGTCGGGAGCGAGCGTCCGGGCGTGCGCGAGGGCCCTCTCCGGGTCGGGCATCTCGTGGAGCGAGAACTCGAAGAGGACGACGTCGCCGCGCGCGGTGACGTCGAGGAAGTCGGAGCAGACGAGCTCGAACCTCTCGGCGAGGCCCTTCGCCCCGAGGACGTCGGCGAGGCGGCGGAGCGCCTCGACGTCGGAGTCGACGGCGACGACCCGGCGCGCCTCGCGTCCGTACTCGACGAGCTGCCCGCCGCCCGCCCCGACGGAGACGACGGTCTTCCCTGCGAACGGGTAGAAGTCGAGGAGGTTCTGGACGACGAGGCGGAGGTCGGTGGCCATCTTCCGAGATTCGCACGATCCGGCGGCCCGGAGCGGGCGCCACCCGCCGGTGATCCGGGTCACCTCCCCGCTTCCCGCCGCCAACCGGCCGGTCTCCGTCGTCGTCCTTCCCTCGAGACGCAGATCGAAGGAGGAAACGACGATGAACCCGAAGCGCCTGCACACCGCCCTCGCCGGGGCGCTCCTCTCCCTCGCGCTCCTCTCCCCCGCCGCGGAGGCGGCTCGAGTCGTGGTCAAGGTCGGCCCACCGGCCGCGCGGGTCGAGGTGCGGGCCGCCGCCCCTTCGCCGCACCACGTCTGGGTCGGCGGCTGCTGGCGCTGGGACGGCCGGGCGCACGTCTGGGTGGCCGGCGGCTGGCAGCTCCCGCCCCGGCACCGGGCCGTCTGGGTCGAGGGGCACTGGAAGAAGGTCCGCGGCGGCTGGACCTGGGTGCCTGGCCACTGGAGGTGAGCCCGTCCGGGCCGAAAAGGAGGAGAATCGGGGCGAGGCGGCCTCCCCCGGCAGCTTCCCCGGGCGGCCCCCCCGGAACGCCCGCCGGCTTCGATTCGAGCCGGCGGGCGTCGTTGCGTCCGGGAGACGGCGACCGGGCGAGTCGAGCTCGTCCCGCCGCGTGAGGCGCCGAGCGTCAGCCCGGCGCGTCGTGCTTCGGGAAGGTCGCCACGGCGCGGGTCGGCTCCCCGGCCGGAGAGGCGAGGGTCAGCTCGCCGCCGTGCGCGTGGACGATCCGCTCCGCGATCGGAAGCCCCATGCCGGTCCCGGCCGGCTTCGACGACACGAAGACCCGGAAGACGTCGCCGCTCCCCTTGCCGTCGACGCCGGGGCCGTGGTCGGAGACGGTAAGGCGCCAGAAGCGTCCTCCATCCTCGACGGCCACGTCGACCTCGCGCGCCCGGGCTCCCTGGGCCTCCACGGCGTCGAGCGCGTTCCCGACGAGGTTCAGGACGACCTGCTTGACCCGCGCCGTGTCGAGGAGCGCGGGGGCGCCGCCCGGCCACGGCCGGAACGTGAGGGCGATGCGCCGCGTCCGCGCCTCGGGCCCCAGGAACGCGACGGCTTCCGCCGCCGGCTCGTTCAGGTCGGAGGGCACCGTGACGAGCGGCGAGGGGCGGGCGTAGGAGAGGAAGTCGGAGAGGAGCCGCGCCAGACGTCCGGTCTCCACCCGCGTGGCGGCCGCGAGCTCGGAGGTGGAGAGGCCCGAGGAGCCCTTCTCGAGCTGCTCCTCGAGGAGCTCGAGGTTGAGGCTCATGGCGTTCAGGGGATTCCGAATCTCGTGGGCCAGGCCGGTCGCCATCTCCCCCAGCTCGGCCCGCCGCTCGGCCTCGATGCGCGCCGCCTCGACGAGGCGCGTCCGGCGGACGAGGAGCATGAGGGCCCAGGCGGCGGCCAGGATGCCGAGGAAGGAGACGAGCGCCGCGGCGAAGATCCGCTTGTAGAGCTTCACCCGGAGGACCTCGACGCGCGCCTCGAGCTCGCGCTGCGAGACGCCGACCTTCAGCGTGCCGAAGTCGCCGATCGGGACCTCGATGCCGTACGGGTCGGCGATCTGGGCGGTCGTCTCGGTGGAGCGCGAGGCCGGCTCGAGCGGGTTCGTCGAGATCGTCTGCCCCGCCTCCGGGTGCGCGCCGGCGCGCTCGGGCCGCGAGAGGACGCCGGAGTAGGCGTAGACGAGCTGGTTCCGCGAGTCGTAGACGCGGACCTCGGAGAGGATGCGGCGCTCCGCGAGGGCGGAGCCGACGAAGACGTCGAGGTCCTCCTGGTTGACCTTCAGCGTGTAGAGATCGCCGGAAGCCCGCTCGGCGAGGCCGCGGGCGATCCGCTGGGCGTCCTGGCGGGAGTAGAGGAGCGCCTCGTCGACGACGTCCTTCGAGAGCGTCTTGAAAAGGAGGTGCCCGAAGAGGAAGACCGACCCGGCCGTCAGGAGGCCGACGAGCGAAAGGACGGCGGTGAGGTTCCGGCGGAAGCGGCGCGCCTCGGGGTCCGACACGGCCCCGAGTTTACGTGGGCGTGCGCTATCCTCCCGCCTCGCCGTGAAGAGCGCTTCGACGTCCGAGCCCGAGCCGTCCCGTCAGCAGCGCCTCCGGCCCGAGGTGGCGTTCCTCCTGAAGTTCGTCCTCCTCCTCGTCGTCTTCTTCGCCGCCACCGCGCCGAAGCCGATGAATGACGCGTTCGTCGAGCCGTTCACCGCGGCCGTCGCGAAGGTGGGCGGTTTCGCGGCCGGCCTCTTCGGGGAGGAGACGCGGATGGAAGGGACGGTGATCCGCTCGCCCCGCTTCGCCGTGAACGTGAGGACGGGCTGCAACGGCCTCGAGACGATCTACATTTTCTTCGCCGGCGTCCTCGCCTTCCCCGCCTCGTGGGGCCGCAAGCTCCTGGGGCTCGCCGGCGGGTTCCTCGCGATCCAGCTCCTGAACGTCGTCCGGATCGTCAGCCTCTTCTACATCGGGGTCTACTTCCCGAAGCACTTCGAGGACTCGCACATCGTCGTCTGGCAGGCGATCGTCATCCTCTTCGGCGTCGCCCTTTTCCTCCTCTGGGCAGACCGCTATGCAAGACCGAATCGACCCGCGGCTCCGGAAGCTCCTCGCTAGGCTCCCGCTCGCCGCGGGCCTCGCGATCCTCCTCTGGTTCGCCCTGGTCGGGCGTCCCTGGGGCGCGCTCGTGACGCGGGCTTCCGAAGGATGGATCCGCGCCGCCGAGCGGACGAAGGTGACCCGCCTCGCGTTCGAGGACGGGATGGTCGTCGTCCAGAGGGCCGACCTCTCCTCCCGCTCCGAGACGCCGGCCTTCTCGGCCGCGCCGATGACGGCGAACCTCGTCCTTCTCCTCGCGCTCCTCTTCGCGACCCCGCGCGACCTGCGCGCGAACGCATACCCCGCTCGTGTCGCGGCCGCGTTCGGGGCCCTCCTCCTGACGCAGGTGCTCCACCTTTCGTTCGCCGTCCAGACGCTCTACGCGACGCAGCTCGGAGCGTGGAGCGTCGCGACGTGGCCGCGCTGGCAGCGGGAGGTCGTGGCGACGGGGCGCTACTTCTTCGACATCATCGGAAAGTTCGCGGTGCCGTTCGTCTTCTGGGCGCTGACGCTCCGGATCGGGGAGGACGCGAAGGCGGAGGCCGGAAAGGGAAACGCCGCCTCCGGGAAGAGACGGCGTTCAAAGGGGAAGGGCTGAGGTGTTCGGCCCGCCGGCCCCCCACCTCTCATCAGGAGCTCCTGACTAATCCTGGCGTTTCAGGTACCGGAAGTCCTTGATGTCGTACTCCTTCATCTTCGCGATGAGGGAGCCGCGGGAGATGTTGAGGAGGCGCGCTCCGAGCGACTGGTTGCCGCGCACCTTCCGCATGACGCGCTCGATGACCTGGCGCTCCACCTTCTCGACGATCTCCTTGAGGTCGTCGCTCTCGGCGAGCGTCAGCTCGACGTGCTCGTCGCCGAACTTCGCGTCGAGGTCGGAGAGGCGGACGGGCCCCGTGCCGAGCTGGGCCGCGAGACGCCGGACCTCGTTCTCGACCTCTCGGACGTTGCCCGCGTAGTTGAAGTCGAGGAGGGCGTTCATCGCCTCCACGTCGAAGGCCGCCGCGGGCGGGCCGCCGTGCCGGACCGCGAACGCGTCGAGGAGCGCCGGGATGTCCTCCTTGCGGTCGCGGAGCGTCGGGAGGCGGAGCGTGAGGGCCGAGAGCCGGTAATAGAGGTCGTCCCGGAACGTCCCTTCCTCGACCGCTCGCGTGAGGGGCCGTGACGAGGTGCCTATGACGCGGACGTCGACGGGAACGGAGCGGCCGCCGGGGGCGATGACCTCGCGCGCCTCGAGGAGGCGATAGAGGAGCGCCTGGGTCGGGGCGGGAAGCTCGCTCACCTCCTCGATGAGGAGCGTTCCGCCGTCGGCCTCGAAGAGCCGGCCCGGACGGCGCCGCCGGTCGGGCGGGCCGGCGGTCCCGAGAAGGTCCTCCTCGAGGGCCGCCGCGGTGGACGCGGTCGCGGAGATCCTCACGAGCGGGCGGGGGCGCCGCGGCGAGAGGGCGTGGAGCGTCTCGGCGACGAGGGTCTTGCCGGTGCCGACGTCGCCGATCACGAGGACGGGCGCGCGGGCCGACGCGATCCGCTGGAGGGAGACGCGAAGGTTCTGGATCGCGAGCGAGGAGCCGACGACCGCGGTGACGGGGTCCTCGAGCGGCGCGGTCACGATCGCCGCGGGGGCGTGGGCGCTGGCGCGCTCGCCGAAGGGCGCGTCGGCGCGCTCGGCGTGGACGAACCCGATCGCCGCGGCGAGCGCGACGGCGAGGTCGTTCAGGAGCGGGTCGGCGGCGAGCTCCATCGGCAGGACGAGGAGGCCCACCGCTTCGGCGCCCGGCCGCGTCACCGGGTAGACCCGGAGGCGCATGCCGGCCTCGAAGACGTCGGTCGGTCCGCCGGAGGCGAAAACTTCGTCGACGGAGCGGCGGCCGAGCCGAGGCAACGTTCCCTTCCAGATCGCGGCGATCGCCTCTCCCGCCGACGCGTCGGCCACGGAGAGGAACGCCGCGCTGTGGACCGGCGTGGAGGACGAGAGGTACGACGCGACCTCCTGGAGCCTCTCCTCCAGCGTGGCCGACGCGCGGAGGCGCCCGAAGATCTCGCCCCAGACGTCGGCCAGCCGGAAGCCCTGCGCCGCCGAGAGCGAGCTCGGACGGCTCTCGGCCGGACGAACGGCGTGGACCGGCTCGTAGGACCTCGGTCGCGGCTCCGGCGCACGCGGGGCCGGAGCGGCGGGCGGGGCCGGCGGAGGCGGCAGCGGAGAGAGGGCAGCCGAGGCGACGGAGAAGGCGTCCCGGCCGCGCGGCGGGGGCGCCGAGATCCTGTTCGGATTCGGAGCGGGTCCGTTCAGAAGGGTGATCGTCGCCTCGCCAATCTGGATCCGGTCGCCCGCCGCGAGTGCAGCGGTCTTGACGATCGAACCGTTCAGGTACACGTCCGACCCGGGCGCCGTTCCGAGGACGTCGAGACGAAGCTCTTCGCCGGCGACGGAGATGCGTGCGTGCCGGCCGAGGACACCTCGTGCCCTCACGACCAGATCGTTCCCGGAAGAAGCGCCGAGATGGATCACGTCACGGTGGACCTTGCGGATCTCCGATTCGCCACCCGGCTTGCGGACCTCGAAGCTGAGCATGTTGTCGGGCCTCCGTTTCGGGAGGGGGTGCCTCGCGAACGGACGGAAGGCTACCACGGTGACCGGGCGATTGTCCTCGAAGCGTCGACAAAATATGAACGGGCGACACCCTCTAGAATCCCCGTCCGGTGACACGATGCCCCGCTCCCTGACCGACGCCGTCCCCTTCAGCGCTCCGCGCGACGCCGACCTCGAGGCGCTCGTGGCGACGCTCGGCGCCGCGCTCGCCCCCGATGCCTTCGAGCTCGTCCTCCTCTGCTCCGCCACCGGCCGGCGGTTCCGGAGGAGGCTCGCGGGGGGGCGGGACTCGGGCCTACGCCCCGCCCCGGCCTCCCGCAACGGCGGGCTTCCGAACGGGAACGTCCTCACGGTCCCGTTCGGCGAGGAGCAAGGCTGGCGGGGCCGCCTCTACCTCGTGAGGCGGCGCTTCCGCCCCTGGACCGGCGCCGAGTCGATGCGCTTCTCGCTCCTCGCCCCGCTCGCCTGCCAGCTCCTGACGCGTCTCGCGGAGGCGCCCGCCGCACGCTGCGCGCGAGAGCGCCTCCTCGCCCTCGCCGAGGCGACCGAAGCGCCCGCCATGATCGTCGACCGCGGCGGGACGATCCTCTACGCGAACGGCGCCGCCGAGGAGCTCCTTTCCCGGGAGGCAGACGACGGACCGGCGGTCCTGGCCGGCGATCGGCGGACGGTTCCTCTCGTCTCCCGGCTCCTCCAGCTCGCGGCGCGCGAGAACCCGGCGGCGGAGCGGATGGCGCTCACCGACGGCCGCTGCCTCGAGGCCCGGATCGTCGACTGCCCGGGCGACGGGACCTCCGCGGCCCCGCCAGCGCGCATCGTCCTCCTGAAGGAGCGGGCCGCGCCGACGATCGACGACGTTCGGCCCCACCTGCACGCCCGCGGCGTCTCCGACCGCGAGGCCGAGGTCGTCTCGGGCGTCCTGCGCGGCCTCCGCAACTCCGAGATCGCCGGCGAGCTCTTCATCAGCGAGTACACCGTGAAGGACCACCTCAAGCACGCGTTCCGCAAGCTGTCGGTCGCCTCCCGCGGCGAGCTCCTCCGCGCCCTCCACGCCGTCCCCGGCCGCCCCCCGGCGCGTGTCGCGTGAGCGGAGCCGCTCCCGCCGGCCGTTCCCGACACGCCTCCCCTCCGTCGTGGTAGGGTCGCCCGCCTGACGCTGCCATGTTCCGACTGAAAAAGCTCGAAATCCACGGATTCAAGTCGTTCGTCGACCGAACGTCCCTCACGCTTCCGTCCCGCCTCACCGCCATCGTCGGGCCGAACGGCTCCGGCAAGTCGAACATCTGCGACGCCGTGATGTGGGTTCTCGGCGAGCAGTCGGCCCGCGCCCTGCGCGGCACGACGATGGAAGACGTCATCTTCAACGGCTCCGCCCGGCGCAGGCCGCTGGGAATGGCCGAGGTCTCGCTGACGCTCGAGTCCCGAGGCGGGCAGTGGGCCGACACCGGCGGCGAGGTCGTCCTCACCCGCCGCGTCACCCGCGACGGGACGAGCGACTACATCCTCAACGGACGTCGGTCCCGCCTCAAGGACGTCCAGGAGCTCCTTTCCGGGACCGGCCTCGGCGTCCGCGCGTACGCGATCATCGAGCAGCAGAAGATCGACCTGATCCTCTCGGCCAAGCCGCAGGACCGGCGGCGCCTCATCGAGGAGGCCGCGGGAATCTCGAAGTACAAGATCCGCAAGCAGCAGGCCGAGGTGAAGCTCGAGGAGACCCGCGCGAACCTCCTCCGCCTCACCGACATCGTCTCCGAGATCGAGCGCGCCTGCACCTCGCTGAAGCGGCAGGCGTCCCGGGCGGCCCGCTGGAAGGAGCAGGCCGACGTCCTCTCGGACCTGAAGAAGCGTCTCCTGCGCCTGAAGTCTGAACGTCTCGTCGCCGCGACCGCGACCGCCGAGGCCGCGCTGAAGGCGACGACCGACGCGGAAGGGGCGGCCCTCGCCGAATCGGGTCGCCTCGACGCCGCCTTCGAGGAGGCGCGTCATGCGGCCGAGGAGGCCGAGCGCCTCCGGCGCGAGAGGGCCGACGCGTTCGCCGCCGCCCGCGAGGCGCTCCTCGCCGCCGAGGCCGCGGTCGCCGCGGCCGCCCGCGAGGCCGAGGAGACCGAGGCCCGCAGGGAGCTCGTCGGTTCGCAGCGCACCGAGGCGGAGGAGGACCACCTTTCCTCCGTCGAGGAGGCGACGAAGGCCGAGACGCTGCTCGCGGAGGCGGCCGAAGAGCTCACCGCCGCAGAGGCGAAGGCGAAGGAGACGGGCGAGGCGCTCGCCACCGCGACCCGCGACGAGAGCGACGCGACGACGCGCCGGGAGGGCTCCCGCCGGGAGCTCCTCTCCGCGGCCGCGCGCGCCACCGAGGCGACGAACCGGGAGCGCGAGGCCGCGCTCCTCGTCGACCGCCTCGGCTTCGCGCTCACGAAGGTCGAGGAGCGGAAAGGGCGCGCGGAGCTCCAGCTCCAGGAGCGCCGCTCCGCGATGGAGGCGGCGCGCGACCTCGAGGCCGAGACGAACGACCGCCTCGACGAGGCCCGCCGCCGTCTGGAGGAGGCGGGCGTCTCCCGCAAGTCCGCCGAGGAGCGGCTCGCCTCCCTCAAGGAGGAGCGCGAGCGCGCGACGCGCGAGTTCCACTCCCTCGACAAGCGCCTCGGGGCCCTCGAGACGCTCCTCGCGGCGCGCGAGGCGGGCGGCGAGGCCGCACGGCGCGCCCTCGAAACCTCCGGCGCGAGGGCCGACGGCGTCCTCGCCGACCACTTCGACGCCGCGGAGGGATTCGAGCACGCGCTCGACGCGGCTCTCGGCGGCGCCCTCGAGGCGCCGGTCGTCCGGGACCGCGCGGCGCTCGCGACGCTCATCGAGACGGTCCGCGCCTCGCACCTCGGAACGGCCCGCTTCGTCCACCCGATCCCCGAGACCCCCTTCCCGCTCAAGCCCGCCGACCCGCGCGTCCTCGGCCTCGCCCGCGACCTGCTGACGGCGCGCCCGGGGGACGAGGGCCTTTCGGCCGCCCTCCCCGATGCCCTCGTCGTCGCCACCGTCGCGGACGCCCTCGCCCTGGCCGAGCTCCTTCCGGAGCGGACGTTCGTGACGCAGGACGGCGTCGTCGTCCGTGGCTCGATCGTCGAGGCGGCCGGAACCGAGGTGCCGGGCGAGGGGCTCTTCACCGTGCGGCGCGACCTCAAGAACGTCGGCGCCGAGAAGGATGTCCTTTCCGAGCGGCTCGCGACCCTCGAGGAAGAGATCTCCGGAACGGGGGCCCGGGCGGGCGAGGCGGCCCAGGCCGTGGAGCGCGAGATCGCCGCCTCGCGTCGCGCCGAGCGGGAGCACTCCGAGGCGCTCGCGCGCCTCTCCGCCGCCCGCGACGAGGCGACGCGCGCCGAGCGCGAGGTCGCGACGATCCTCGAAGAAGAGAAGCAGCTCCGCGCCGACCTCGTGCGCGTCGGCGAGGAGCGCGCGAAGGCGCTCGAGCTCTCCGCCCAGAAGACCGGCGAGATGACCGCGATGGAAGCCGCGATCGCCGGCCTCGAGAGCGGCCTCGAGTCGGCCCGGGCCGTCCGCCTCTCGGCCCAGCAGGCCGACGGCGAGGCGCGCACGGTGCGAGACGTACTCCGCGAGCGGCGCAGGGCCGCGCAGGAGGCGTTCCAGACCCACCGGAACCGGGCCGACGCCGCCGCCCGGCGGCTCGCCGAGCTCTCCCAGCAGATCACCGCTCTCGCGGAGCGGAAGGAACGCGCTCTCGCCGCCGGCGAGGAAGCGCGCGAGCGCCGGGAGGAGGCCGTCGTCGCCGCCTCCGGGGTCGAGGCCGCCCTGAAGGAGTCCGACGCGGCCGCGGAGCAGCGCCGCAGCGGCCTCGAGGAGCTCGACCGGGGCGCCCACGCGGCCCGCGAAACGCTCGACGCCGCACGCCGAGCCCGCTTCGAGGCCGAGCTCGTCGTCGAGCGGCGCCGCGGCGACCGCGAGCACCTCGCCGAGACGTGTCGCGCCGAGTTCGGAGTCCCGCCGGAGGAGCTCCCGCCTGTGGAGAGGGCGGAAGACGAGCCGGAGCCCGACGACGAGGCCCTCGCCGCGATGCAGGAGGAGGTCGTCCATAAGACGGTCGCCCTCGAGCGGCTCGGCCCGGTCAACCACGCCGCGCTCGAGGAGTTCGACGTCGAGAGCAAACGGCTCCAGGAGATGTCGACGCAGAAGCTCGACCTGGAGAAGTCGCTCGACCAGATCCTCGAGACGATCCGGACGATCAACGTCACGTCCTCCGAGCGCTTCACCCAGGCCTTCGTCGCGATCAACGCGAACTTCGCGCAGGTCTTCCAGAAGCTCTTCGGCGGCGGCACCGCCTCGATGCAGCTCCTCGACGAGAGCGACCCGCTCGACTCGGGGATCGAGATCATGGCCCAGCCCCCCGGCAAGCGGAACCAGACGATCGGGCTCCTCTCGGGCGGAGAGAAGGCGCTCACCGCGGTCTCGCTCCTCGTCTCGATCTTCCGCTACAAGCCGTCGCCCTTCTGCATCCTCGACGAGGTCGACGCCCCGCTCGACGAGGCGAACATCGACCGCTTCACGGCGCTCCTCAACGAGCTCTCCGAGGAGACGCAGTTCGTCCTCATCACTCACTCCAAGAGGACGATGGAGACCGCCCAGGCGCTCTACGGCGTCACGCAGGAGGAGCC
>CAYVPO010000086.1:0-15306 GCA_964453825.1 uncultured Holophagales bacterium | reverse complement strand
CGGGCTGGGAGAGCTCGAGGAGGACGCCGCCGGTCGAGGCCGGGTGGATGAACGCCACGAGGCAGCCGTGCGCCCCGGGGACCGGCGTCTCGTTGATGAGCCGGACGCCCGCGGCCTTCAGCTTCTCGAGCGTCGCCGCAACGTCGGGGACCTCGAGGCAGAGGTGGTGGATGCCCGGTCCTTTCTTCTCGAGGAACTTCGCGATCGGGCTCTCGGGCGAGGTCGGCTCGAGGAGCTCGAGGCTCGCCTCTCCGACGGGGCGGAACGAGGTGATCACCTTCTGCGAGGCGACCTCCTCCCGGTGCGTCTCGACGAGGCCGAGCAGCTCCCAGATGGCGCCGCCGCCGTCGACGGACGGAACGGCGAGGCCGAGGTGCGAGATCTTCATTTTTCCTCCGGTCGGCGCGCTGCGCGCGCCGTTCTTCCGCAGCGTCTCGAGGAGGGCCTCGGCCGCGCGGAACGGGTCTTCGCTCCTCGCCTCGACCCGCCCCGCCCAGGACGCGACGGAGGCGTCGCTCCCGGCGAGGCCGTGGAGCTCGGCGAGGAGACGGCCGCTGACGATGGTCTCGATGCGGCGGACGGTCCGGTCCCGGCGGCGCGACGCTCCCGCCGGCCCGGAAAGGAACTCCTCGTGGCTCGCGAGCGCGGCCCGGAGCTCCGCGACCCCTTCGCCCGTCCGGGCGACGGTTTTCAGGACGGGGGGCAGGAACGCCCCGTGCTCCCCCATCTCGAGCATCTGGAGGACCTCGTGGACGGCGCGGTCGGCCCCCTCGCGGTCGGCCTTGTTGACGACGAAGACGTCGGCGACCTCCATCAGGCCGGCCTTGATCGCCTGGATGTCGTCGCCCATGCCCGGCGTCAGGAGGACGACGCAGGTCTGTGCGAGGCGGAAGACCTCGACCTCGTCCTGCCCGACGCCGACCGTCTCGACGAGGACGTCCTCGAAGCCCGCGGCGTCGAGGACGTCGACGGCGTCGGCCGTGGCGCGCGAGAGCCCTCCGAGGTGGCCCCGCGTCGCCATCGACCGGATCATCACGCCCGGGTCCGTGTAGAGCTCCTGCATCCGGATCCGGTCGCCGAGAATCGCCCCGCCCGTGAACGGCGAAGAGGGGTCGACGGCGACGATCCCGACCTTCCGCCCCTCGGCGCGTGACGCCTTCGCGAGGGCCGCCGTCAGGGTCGACTTGCCGGCGCCCGGGGCGCCCGTCAGGCCGACGACCCGCGCGCGCCCCGTTCGGGGCCAGAGGTGGGCGAGGAGTTCTGGGAATCGCGGGTCCGCGGTCTCCGCCCAGGTGATGGCGCGGGCGATGGCCGGCGGGGTCCCCGCGAGGACGCGCTCGGCGAGCTCGCGAACGGGAATCATGGCCGGAGGAGTCTAAGGGACGCGCCCGGTACAATGCCCGTTCCGTGCCAACCAACCCCTCGGACGCGCGCGCGGTCGATCCGCTCGTCGGCGTCCTGACCGAAATCGCCCGGACCGTCGCGGAAACGCTCTCGCTGCCGGACGTCTTCGCCCGCGTGGCCGAAGCGGCGCGCCGCGTCCTGCCGTTCGACGCCGCCGGAGTGGTCCGGCTCGTCGACGGCCCGGCGCTCCTCTCCTGGGGCCTCTCGGCCCCGGGCGACCCCGAGGGAGGCCGCCGCTACGGCCGGGACGACGTCTCCCCCCTCCTCTGGCCCGGGGGCGCCTCGCCGAGGAGGATCGACGACGCCGCGGCCCTCCTCGACGCGACGCGACAGGCCGATCTCGAGCTCCTCGAGGCGGGAATGCGCTCGATGCTCGTCGCGACGATCGTCCGTGGCGACGCGCCGCTCGGCGACCTCTGGTTCGCCTCGCGGGAGCCGGGCGCGTTCGGACCCGCCGAGGAGCCGACGGCGCAGGCGATCGCCGACATCCTTTCGGCCGCGCTCGAGCACGAGCGGCTCGCCGACGAGGAGCGTCGCCGGCTGCAGCGGCACCGCGAGCTCGAGGCCCTCGCCCCCGCGCTCGCGAGCGCGCTCGACGTGAGGGAGGTCTTCGACCAGGTCTCGTCGATCGCCCGGAGGGTCCTCCCGCACGACCGGATGACGCTCGGGCTCCTGTCGGAGGACCGGACCGAGAACCAGATCTGGGCCGTCTCCGGCGACCGCGACGGGATCCCCGACACCTACCCGATCCCGGATTCGGAACGCGCTCAGATGGTGGCCGACTACCAGATCGTCGGCGACGCGGAGACCGACCTTCCTCTCGATTCCTCCCGCCGGGCGATCCTCCTCGCCGCCGGGCTCCGGTCGAGCCTCCGCGTCCCGATCCGCCTGGAGGGGGAGACCGTCGGCGCCCTTTCGTTCCACGCCCGCGAGGCCGGACGCTTCGGCGAGGAGGACGTGGACCTCGGCCTGCGCGTGGCCGACCAGGTCGCGCTCGCGTTCTCCCACCAGCGGCTCGCCGAGGAGGCGCGGAAGGCCGAGGAGGCGCGGCGCGAGGCGATCCGGCTCGAGGAGCGCGTCCGGGCGCTCTCCGACGAGCTCGAGTCGCGCGACGGCTTCGGCCGCGTCGTCGGCGGCTCGCCCGCCTGGCGCGCGGTCCTCGTCCAGGCCTCAAAGGTCGCCCCGACGGAGACGACCGTCCTCCTGACGGGCGAGTCGGGGACCGGCAAGGAGGTCGTCGCGCGCGCGGTCCACCGCGCCTCGGCGCGCAGCTCCGGTCCCTTCGTCGCGCTCAACTGCGCCGCTCTCCCCGAGCAGCTCCTCGAATCGGAGCTCTTCGGCTACGAGAAGGGGGCGTTCACCGGGGCCTACGCCTCCCGGGCGGGCCGCCTCGAGCAGGCCGCGGGCGGCACCCTCTTCCTCGACGAGGCGGGCGAGACGAGCCCCCTCGTCCAGGCCAAGCTGCTTCGCGTCCTCGAGGCGCGGGAGTTCCAGCGGCTCGGAGGCGCGAAGGTCCTCAGGGCCGACGTGAGGATCGTCGCCGCCACGAACCGCGACCTCCACGCCGCGATGGCCCGCGGCGACTTCCGCGAGGACCTCTTCTACCGCCTCTCGGTCTTCGAGATCCACCTCCCGCCGCTCCGCGACAGGCCGGAGGACGTCCTGCTCCTGACGGAGCGGTTCCTGGAGGACCTCTCCCGGAACGTCGGCCGCCCCGCCCCCGGAATCTCGCGCGAGGCGCGCGAGCTCCTCCTCGCCTACTCCTGGCCGGGGAACGTCCGCGAGCTCCGGAACGCGCTCGAGCGGGCCGTCATCCTCTCGGAAGGGGGGCTCGTCCAGGTGGAGCACCTGCCGATCGCGGTCGCCCGGAGCAGCGAGGCTCGCGTCGCCTCGGCCGGTGCGATCGAGCTTCCGCCGGGAGGGCTCGACCTCGACGCCCTCGAGAAGACCCTCGTCACCCAGGCGCTCGAGCAGGCGAAGAACAACCGGAGCCGCGCTGCCCGGCTCCTCGGCCTGACCCGCGCCCAGCTCTACACCCGCCTCGAGCGGTACGGCCTGGCGTGACGGAAGCGCCGCGCGAACGGGCGCCTCGCGCGGTCGCGCCCGAGGGAAGCCCCTTCGCGCGCTTCTGGCGCCTCGACCCCGAGGTCTCCTTCCTGAACCACGGCTCGTTCGGCGCGTGCCCCGCCGCCGTTCTCGAGCGGCAGGCCGAGCTCCGCGCCGAGCTCGAGCGCGAGCCGGTCGACTTCCTCGTGCGGAGCCTCCCGGCGCGACTCGCCGAGGTCCGCGCCCGGCTCGGACCGTTCCTCGGTGCCGAGCCCGACGATCTCGCGTTCGTCCCGAACGCGACGACCGGAGTGAACGCCGTCCTCGGCTCCCTCGACCTGGTTCCCGGCGACGAGCTGCTGACGACGACGCACTCCTACCCCGGCTGCCGGAACGCGCTCGCGCGCGTCGCCGAGCGCACGGGAGCGCACCTCGTCGTGGCCGACGTCCCGTTCCCGCTCGGTGGCGAGGAAGACGTCGTCGCCCCCGTCGTGGCAGCCGTCTCCCCCCGGACGCGTCTCGCCCTCCTCGACCACGTCACGAGCCCGACGGCGGTCGTCTTCCCGATCGGGCGTCTCGTCGCAGCTCTCCGCGACCTCGGCGTCGAGACGCTCGTCGACGGCGCCCACGCCCCGGGCATGGTGCCGATCGACCTCGAGGGGCTCGGAGCGGCCTTCTACACGGGGAACGCGCACAAGTGGCTCTGCGCTCCGAAGGGGGCCGCGTTCCTCCACGTCCGGCGGGACCTCCGCGTGTCGGTCCGGCCCGCCGTCACGAGCCTCGGCTTCTCCAGCCAGCCATCGCTCGCGCGCTTCCGCGCCGAGTTCGACTGGACCGGGACGTGCGACCCGACGCCCTGGCTGGCGATCCCCGCGGCGCTCGACGGCGTCGGATCCCTCCTGCCCGGCGGCTGGCCGGAGGTGATGGGCCGGAACCGCGCCCTCGCCCTCGAGGCGCGGGAGGCGGTCGGGACGGCTCTTGGAGTCCCTCCGGCCGCTCCCGGGCAGATGATCGGGTCGATGGCGTCCGTGCCGCTCCCGCCGGCCGCGCCCGGCTCCGCGGCCGCTCGGCTCGGCCCACAGGGGCTCGGCGGCTGGCTCCGGGAGCGGGGCGTCGAGGCCTGGCTCTACCCCTGGCCCTCACCCGGAGGGATGCTCGTCCGCGTCTCCGCGCAGCTCTACAACGCGAAGGAGGAGTACGGGAGACTCGGCGCCCTCCTCGCGGACGCGCTCGGCTGAGCCGACGGCCCGTTCTCGCTCAGCCCGCGAGGAGAACGGCAGACGCGGCCAGGAGGACGGCGAGGACGGCCCGGAGGAGCCGGCCGGGGAGCGATCCGGGGAGGAGCGCCTCGGCGGGCAGGGTGCGGGCGGACGGTCGCATCCTCCGGGAGTGACGCGGGGGTGCGCCGCCTCACGCGGGTCCGGATGAGATCATCCCGACCGTGCCCGAAGCGGTCCGTTGTCCCTGGGCGGGTTCCGACCCTCTCTACGTCGCGTACCACGACGAGGAGTGGGGCGTCCCTTCCCGCGACGACGGACACCTCTTCGAGATGCTCGTCCTCGAGGGCGCGCAGGCCGGCCTCTCCTGGATCACGATCCTGAAGAAAAGGGAGAATTACCGGAAGGCCTTCGCAGGCTTCGAACCCGCGAAGGTGGCGCGCTTCGGTCCGAGGGACGTGGAGCGCCTCCTCGGCGACGCCGGCATCGTCCGAAACCGCCTCAAGATCGAATCCGCGATCGACAGCGCGAAGGCGTTCCTCGCCCTGCAAAGGGAGGCCGGCAGCTTCGCCTCCTGGCTCTGGGCGCACGTCGACGGAACGCCGGTCGTCGGGACCTTCCGGGAGATGCGGGAGGTCCCCGCGAAGACGCCCCTCGCCGAGTCGATCTCGAGGGATCTCCGCAAGCGCGGCTTCCGCTTCGTCGGCCCGACGATCGTCTACGCCTACCTTCAGGCCGTGGGCGTCGTCAACGACCACCTCGTCGGATGCCCCCGCCACCGCGCGGTCGCGCGGCTCGCGAAGAGCTCCCCGAAATGACGGACGGGGCGGGCGACGGGTCCGCCTTGAGACCGACGAGGAGAAGGAGGCCCTCCACGTCGCCGCCCGCCGTGAGCTCGACCCTGAGGCCCCGCCCCTCGGCATACTGCGGCGCCGCCTCGACCTGCGCGAGGAGCGCCGGCGAAAGGCCGGCCTCCCGAGCCGCGGCGACGGCCTTTCCGCCCAGGACGAGCCCGGCGAGGAACCGCCCCTCCTGCGGCGTCAGGTAGAGAAGGACGCGCCCCTTCCGAAGGAGCCGGAGCGACCAGCCGAGCTTCGCGCCGCCGAACTTCCACACCTCCTCGATCGGAGGGCAGCGCCCCGCGACGCCGGCGACGAGCGCGTTCCACGCGGTCGCCGCCGATCCGAGCCGGCGGCGCAGCTCCGCCGGCTCGGGCGGCTGGTTCGGGTCGTCGAAGACGCTGAGCGGCATTCTCCAGGGTCTCCTTTCGGCGCGTTCCCGACCGTCAGCCCGCGGGACGCGTCCAGGCGAAGAGGAACGCGTCGCGCGGCTCGGGGCCGAGGTTCGGCCGCGCCCCGTAGGCCGGAAGGAGCCGCTCGCGCGCGAGGCCCGCCTTCACCAGGACGCGGGCCGAGGCCTCGTTCTCGACGTCGCAGGTCGCCTCGATCCGCACGACCTCCGGCACCGACGTCAGCCACCCGACGACGGCGCGCGACGCCTCGGTCGCCAGGCCGCGGCCGTGCACGTCGCGGTGGAGGACGTACCCGAAATCCGCGCCGCGCTCCGTCGGCCGGAAGGCGATCGCGCCGACCGCGCGGTCCGACGGAGGGAGCGTCAGGACCCAGGTGAACTCCGCTCCCGTCTCCCAGCCCGTCTCGCAGAACGCGAGGAAGCGGCGGCTCGTCTCGATCCCGGCGTGCGTCGGCCAGTCCATCAGCCGGGTCACGAGCGGATCGCCCGCGTACGCGAAGACGGCCTCCGCGTCGTCCGCGCGGGGGCGACGCAGGCGGAGCCGCGGCGTCTCGATCGTCTCCGGCGGAGTCCGGGGAGGGCGCGTCACGTTCCGACGATAGAGCAGGTCGCGACGGGTCGCACGCGCGGGAACGGGGCGCGGGCGCCGGGAAGACGCCCGTGCCCCGGACAGACCTCAGCCTTCCGCGAAGGCCTCCTTCAGAGCCGCGCGGTGCGCCGCGAGGGTCTTCGCGAGGTCCTTCTCCGTGTGCGCGGTCGAGACGAACATCGCCTCGAAGGCGGCCGGGGCGATGAAGACGCCGCGCTTCAGGAGCCCGTGGAACCAGCGGTTGAACGCCGCGTTGTCGCTCTTCTTCACGTCGTCGAAGTCGGCGATCGGGCCGGGGTTGAAGAAGAGCGTCAGGATGGAGCCGACGCGATTCAGCGTGAGGCGCTCCTCGACGCCGAGCTCCTTCGCGACCTTCCGCATCCCCTTTTCGAGCTTCGCGGCCGTCTTCTCGAGCTTCGCGTACGCCGCGGGAGTGAGCGAGTCGAGCATCGCGATGCCGGCCGCCATGGCGAGCGGGTTCCCGGAGAGCGTCCCCGCCTGGTAGACGGGGCCGTCCGGCGCGACGTGGGCCATCAGGTCGGCCCGGCCGCCGTAGGCGCCGACGGGGAGGCCGCCGCCGAGGATCTTCCCGAGGCAGGTCAGGTCGGGCCGGATGCCGAAGAGCTCCTGCGCGCCGCCTTTCGCGAGCCGAAAGCCGGTGATCACCTCGTCGAAGAGGAGGAGCGCCTTTTCGCGGTCGGCGATCTTCCGGAGCCCCTCGAGGAAGCCCGGCTTCGGGAGGACGACGCCCATGTTCGCGGCGACCGGCTCGACGGCAATGACGGCGATTCGCCCCGGATACTTCTCGAAGAGGGCCTCGACGGAGTCGAGGTCGTTGTACTTGGCCGTGAGCGTCGCCTTCGCGAGGTCGGCCGGGACGCCGGGCGAGCCGGGGATGCCGAGCGTCGCGACGCCCGAGCCGGCGGCGACGAGGAACGAGTCGGCGTGACCGTGGTAGCAGCCCGAGAACTTCAGGACGAGGTCGCGCCCCGTGACCGCCCGCGCGAGGCGGACGGCGCTCATCGCGGCCTCGGTTCCCGAGGAGACGAACCGGACCTTCTCCATGGAGGGGACGAGGCGCGTGACGCGCTCGGCGAGCTCGACCTCGGCGCGGCAGGGGGCGCCGTAGGAGGTGCCGCGCGGGAGCGCCTTGCGGATCGCCGAGGCGACCGCCTTCGGCATGTGGCCGAAGAGGTGCGGCCCGTACGACATGACGTAGTCGACGTAGCGGTTGCCGTCCGCGTCGACGATCACGGAACCCTTCGCCTTCTTCACGAAGAACGGCGTCGCGCCGACCGACTTGAACGAACGGACGGGCGAGCTGACGCCACCCGGCATCTTCGCCTTCGCGCGGGCGTAGAGCCGGTCCGACTCGACGGTCCGGCGGACGCGGCGGCGGCGGGGGGCGGCGGGCTTCTTCTGGGCCTTCTTCTTCGGCGCGGGCGGCGGCGCGGCCGCCTGTCGCCTCATCTTCCTTGCAGCCACTCGCTGGCCTCCTTCGCGTGGTAGGTCAGGATCAGGTCCGCGCCCGCGCGCTTCATCGACGTCAGGATCTCGAGCGTCACGCGCTTGCCGTCGATCCAGCCGCGCTCGGCGGCGGCCTTCACCATCGCGTACTCGCCCGAGACGTTGTAGGTCGCGAGCGGGACGTTCGTGACCTCCTTCACGGCCCGGACGACGTCGAGGTACGAGAGCGCCGGCTTGACCATCACCATGTCGGCCCCTTCCTCGACGTCGGAGAGGACTTCCTTGACCGCCTCGCGGACGTTCGCAGGGTCCATCTGGTAGGCGCGCCGGTCGCCGAACGCCGGGGTCGACTCGGCCGCCTCGCGGAACGGCCCGTAGAAGCCGCTCGCGTACTTGGCGGCGTAGGAGAGGATCGGGACGTTTCGGAAGCCGCTCGCGTCGAGGACGTCGCGGATCGCGCGGACGCGGCCGTCCATCATGTCGCTCGGGGCGACGACGTCGGCCCCCGCCCGCGCGTGCGCGATCGCCTCGGCCGCGAGGATCGGGAGCGTCGCGTCGTTGTCGACGGCCTCGTCGACGATGACGCCGCAGTGCCCGTGGTCGGTGTACTCGCAGAGGCAGACGTCCGTCATCACGACGGTCGCGGGGCTCGCCCGCTTGATCGCCTCGACGGCGCGGCAGACGGGCCCGGAGAGGTCGGCGGAGGGCGAGCCGACGGCGTCCTTGTTCTCGGGTATGCCGAAGAGGATGACCGACAGGACGCCGCGTGCGGCGAGCTCGGCGGCGTCTTTCGCGGCGAGGTCGGCGGAGACGCGGTCGATTCCGGGCATCGACGGGATCGGCTGCCGGACCCCCTCGCCCGGGACGACGAACATCGGGGCGATGAAGTCGGCCGGGGCGAGGGTCGTCTCGCGGACCATCGCCCGGAGCGACTCCGTGAGGCGCAGGCGGCGGTATCGGTGGAGGGGGAACGCCATTGTCAGGCCTCCTTCAGGAGAGCGATCAGGTCGGTGAGGAGGGGCTTTTCCGGGACGACCGGCTCTGGGAATCCGCGCGCGACGAGGAGACGCGCCGTCTCCGGGCCGAGGACGCCGAATCTTACCGGCGGAAGGTCCGACGGGTCGGACGCGCCGAGAGTCGCGAGGAAGACGTCGAACGCGGCGATCGAGCCGATCGCCAGAGCGTCGTACTCCCCCGCGCGGAACGCCGCGAGAGTCCGCGCGTCGAGCGCGGCGAGCGGCTCCTTCACGTAGACGACCGGCGCCGTCACGTCGAACCCCCGCGCCGCCAGCTCCGCAAGGGGCGCGACGTCGGCGTCGGAGCCGCGCGGCCAGAGGAGCCGGCCCCGCTCCCGGCTCCGCCCGAGCTCCGCGAGGATGCCGACCGCGCCGGGAGGCTCGGGGGTGACGACTCCGGCGGCGCCGGCCGCCTCGAGCGTTCGCGAGGTCCCGGCCCCGGCGGAGACGACGAGGCGGAAGGGACGCGCGAGGAGGTTCCCGGCGGGAGCGTCGCGGAGGATCTCGACGGCGTTGAGAGAGGAGACGACGAGGATCGCCCCCTCCGGGTCGTACGCCGCCGCCTCCGCGAGCGCCGCGGGAGCCGGGACGACCCGGTGCGTAACGAGGAGATCGGCCCCGGCGACGGGGCCGCCCGAGGGCCTGAGGAGGAGCACCCTCCTCATTTCGCGGCCGCTCGGGCCTCCGTGACGAGGCGCTCCGCGCCCCGGGCGAGGAGCTTCTCCGCGAGGAGCCGGCCGAGCGCGAGCGGGTCGCCGACGGAGCCGGAGGCTTCGTCCTCGATCATCGCGGAGCCGTCGAGAGAGAGGACGCGCGCGCGCAGGGCGAGCGTGCCGCCTCCTCCCGGCGTCGCGAGCGCGGCGACCGGGGCCCGGCAGCCGGCGCGGAGGGCGTTCAGGAGGCTCCGCTCCGCCGCGGCCGCGGCGTTCGTCGCCGGGTCGTCGAGCGTCGCGAGCGCCGCCGCCGCGCCGGTGTCATCTCGCCGGCAGGAGATTCCGAGCGCCCCCTGGGCCGGCGCGGCCAGCAGCTCCTCGAGCGGAATGCGCCGGGTGATCCGCTCGCCGAGCGAGAGGCGGTCGAGGCCGGCGCAGGCGAGGATCAGGGCGTCGGCACGCCCCTCCTCGAGGCGGCGAAGCCGCGTGTCGACGTTCCCCGCCATCGTGAGCGTCTCGAGGTCGGGGCGGATCCGGAGGAGCTGCGCGACGCGGCGCGGGCTCGCCGTCGCGACGCGGGCTCCCTGCGGGAGCGAGCGGACGTCCTTCGCCTCGTGGCGCGAGGCGACGACGAGCGCGTCGCGGGCGTCCGCCCGGACCGGGACGGCGGCGAGGAGGAGGTCCTCCGCGTACTCCGTCGGGACGTCCTTGAGGGAGTGGACGGCGAAGTCGATCTCGTTCCGCCGGAGGGCGTCGTCGAGGGCCCTCACGAAGACTCCGACCGAGTCGCCCGCCGACGGGATGCGTCCTTCGGTCGAGAGCTGGTCTCCCTCGGTCCGAACGAGGACCTCCTCGACGGCGCGCCCCGTCGCCTTCGTCAGCGCGGCGGCGACGTGTCCCGACTGCGTCCTCGCGAGGAGGCTCGCGCGCGTGCCCATCCGCAGGGGTCGTCCGTCACTCATCGTCGTCCTTTCCTCGCTCCTTCAGGGCGCCCGGGCGGGGCACGCTACTCCCCGTCGTCGAGCCGGAAGAGGGCCCTCACGGCGGCCGCGCGGGTGAGGCGCTCGGAGGCGTCCCCTTCCTTCAGGCCGATCGTGGGGTTGTGGAGGATCTTGTGGATCAGCGTCTCGGTCATCCGCGTGACGACGGCCCGGTCCTCCGCGGAGAGGTGCGAAAGCTTCCCGGCGTAACGTTCGAGCTCGTCGAGCCGCGCCTTCTCGAGCCGCCCACGGAGCGTCTTCAGCGTGTCGACGTGGGAGAGCCCGGCGAGCCAGCCGAGGAACCGCTCCGTCGAGTCCTCCACGATCCGCTCGGCCTGCGGGACGTCGGCCATCCGGTCCTTCGCGTTGTCGCAGGCGAGCTCTCCGAGGGCGTCCATGTCGTAGCGGTAGACGTCGGAGAGCTCCTCGACCTTCGGGTCGACGTCCCGCGGGACGGCGACGTCCAGGATCAGGAGCGGCCCGCGCCTCCGGCCCCGTCCGAGGACCGGCCGGAGCATGTCGTACGTGACGACCGGCTCGGTCGCTCCCGTCGCCGAGAGGACGATGTCGACGTCGGCGAACGCCTTCGCCCGCTCCTCCCACGGCACCGTCCAGCCGTGGAAGCAGGTTGCGAGCGCCTTCGCCTTCTCGGGGGAGCGGTTCGTGAACGTGATCTGCTTCACGCCGTCGTCGGCGAGGAGACGGGCCGTCAGCTCCACGGTCTCTCCCGCGCCGAGGAGGAGGACCTTGCAGTCGGAGACCGACTCGAAGATCCGGCCGACGAGCGACAGCGCGATTCCGGGGACGGAGACGGGGCGCGCGCCGAGCGACGTCTCGGTCCGGACCCGCTTGCCACACTCGAGCGCGCTCTGGAAGAGCCGGCTCGTGACGGCGCGGGCGGTCCCCGCCTCGGAGGCCCGCCGGTGCGCCTCGCGGATCTGGCCGAGGATCTGCGCCTCGCCGAGGACCATCGAGTCGAGCCCCGAGGCGACTCGGAAGAGATGCCTCACCGTCGCCTCGCCCTGCCCCGAGAACGCCTTCTCGCGGAGGACGCTCGCCTCGACGCCGTGGAAGCGGGAGAAGAACTCGGCGAGGGCGTCGACGCTGTCGGGGACCTCGCTGACGCCGTAGATCTCGGCCCGGTTGCAGGTCGAGACGACCGCCCCTTCGGTCAGGATCCGCTCGCGGAAGAGCCCCTCGAGCGCCTCCCGGGCCTTCTCCGGAGTGAAGGCGAGCCGCGCCCTGAGGTCGAGGTCCGCTCCCTGGTGGCTCCAGCCGACGAAGACGATCTCGGGAGGCATCAGGCGAACGAGTGGACCTTCGAGAAGAAGAGGTTCACGGCGGTGTAGGAGATCAGGACGAGGACGAAGCCGGCGATCGAGAGCTTCGCGGTCGTCCCGGGGGCCGCGCCCCGGTGCGCGCGAACGAAGACCCAGAGGTAGAAGACGAACGTCACGACCGAGCCCCAGACCTTGGCGTCCAGGAGCCAGTCGGGATGCTGCACGCGCCAGACCTGATAGGCCCAGAGGAAGCCCATCGTCAGCCCGGCCGCGAGCGAGACGACGCCGACGCCGATCGAGGTCCGCGCGGCGCGCTCCAGGTAGCTCAGGGAGGGGAGGCGCGAGACCGGGCCGTTCAGGACGTGCCGCTTGCTCCGGAGTCGCCGGCCGAGGACGAGGTAGAGGAGCGAGAGGGCGCACGCCACGGCGAAGGCCGAGTAGCTCAGCATGTTGAGCGTGACGTGGAACGCGAAGATGGAGCCGCGCATCTCCGGGGGCGGCGGCGTCCCTCCGGGGAGGAGGAACGAGTGGAGGAGGAAGAAGAGCGAGACGGGCATCAGGAACGCGCCGAGGGAACGGTCGTGGTGCCGCGTCTCCAGGATCAGGCTCATCGCCGCGAGGAAGAGGCCGAAAAGCGCCATCGAACCGAGGAGGTCGCTGTAGGGAACGGTCTTCAGGGCGAGCGAGCGGACGTAAAGGAAGACGAAGTTGAAGACCGCTCCCGCCGCGGCGAGGAGCGTCGCCAGCCGCCCGGCCGAGACCTTCGGGTGGCGGAGCCAGGTGACGTAGAGGATCGTCGCCCCCCCGTAGCAGACGAGAGCGAGGAGGCCGAAGAGGAAGTTGGAGAGGCCGGTTCCGGACATCCGAACCCTTGATTATAAGGACCTCTGCGGTCCTCTTCGCGAGAGCGCCTTCCGGAACGCGCGGGCAGCGGCGATCGCCTCGTCGGCCCCGGCCCCCCGGGCGACGAGGTGCCCCATCTTTCGTTTCGTCGCCACGCCGCTCTTCCCGTAGAGGACGACCTCGAGGAGGTCGGGACTCCCCTCCCAGGCCGAGAGGTCGAGGCTCCCTTCGGCTCCCTGCGCCTGCCAGACCTCGCCAAGCAGGTTCGCCATGCAGAAAGAGCCTGCCGAGACGAGCCGCGGCGGGACGAGCGGTATTCCGAGGAGGACGCGCGCGAGGGCGTCGAACTGGCTGTAGGTACAGGCCTTGCGCGTGACGTGCCCCGAGTTGTGGGGGCGGGGCGCGAGCTCGTTCGTGAAGATCCGGACCTCGGCGGAGCGGTGGCGCGCCGAACGCCCGACGAAGAGCTCCGTCGTCAGGAGGCCGGTGACACCGAGGGCCCGGGCGGCCGAGAGGGCGACGAACTTCGCCTCGGCTTCCAGGTCCGCGGGGAGGCGCGCCGGGACGAGCGCGACGTCGAGGATGTGGTCGCGATGGACGTTCTCGAAGAGAGGAAAAACGACCTCGTCTCCGTTCCTCTCGCGCGCCACGATCGCGCTCGCCTCGAGGACGATCTCGATCGGCTCCTCGAGGACCCAGCCGCCGGCCTCGAGCACGGCGCGGGCCGGGGACGCGAGGAGCGCCTCGAGATCGGCCTCCGTCGCGAGCTTCCACTGCCCTTTCCCGTCGTAGCCGCCTCGGGCGGTCTTCAGGATCGCGGGGAGCCCGAACGCGCGCGCCGCCGCACGCAGGTCGTCCGCGCTCCGCCCGGAGGCGAAGGCGACGTGCGGAAGGCCGTGGGCGCGGAAGAACTCCTTCTCGAGCGCCCGGTCCTGCGTCGTCCGGAGAACGTCGAGCGACGGCGTGAGCTTCGGGAGACCCGAGACGCGGGCGAGCCCCTCGGTCTCGACGTTCTCGAACTCCCAGGTGACGACGTCGCAGGCGTCGAAAAGCTCCTGCAGGCGGGCGGTGTCGCGCCACGGGGCGCAGATCGCGCGCGCCGCGCGGCGGAGCGCCGGGGCCGTCGGGTCGGGGTCGAAGACGTGGACGTCGGCGCCGAGGTCCTGGAGCGCCGGGGCGAGCATCGCGCCGAGCTGCCCGCCGCCGAGGATGCCGACCGTCGTCACGGCGCGGTCCCGCCCCGCGGGCGCCGGACCTCCTCGTTCCCCGCCCGCGCCTTCTCGCGGAGCGATTCCCGGTGCGCCTCGAGCCTCACGGCGAGCGCCGGGTCCGAGAGCGCGAGGACCTTCACCGCGAAGAGCCCGGCGTTCGTCGCGCCGGCGGGACCGATCGCGAACGTCGCGGTCGGGACGCCCCCCGGCATCTGGACGATCGAGAGGAGGCTGTCGAGACCGGAGAGCGCGCGGCTCTGGACCGGGACGCCGAGGACGGGGAGCGTCGTCAGCGCGGAGACCATCCCGGGGAGGTGCGCGGCCCCGCCCGCCCCCGCGATGATCACCTTCAGCCCGCGCGCCGCCGCCCCCTTCGCGTAGTCGAACATCTCCTCGGGCATCCGGTGCGCGCTGACGACGGAGATCTCGTACGGCACGTCGAACTCGCGGAGGACCTCCTCCGCCTTCGCCATCGTCTCGTGGTCCGAGGCGCTTCCCATGACGATCCCGACGAGCGGAGCGGTCATCTCTTCGGCCTCCGTCTCCAGCTTAGCGCGCGGCCCGCAGGGCGGCGGCCACCGTCTCGAGCCGGACCCCGCGCGAGGCCTTCACGAGGACGACGTCGCCGGGGCGGACGGTCCCGACGACGTGCGAGACGGCGTCTTCGCCCGCCTCGAAGAACGCGGCCGGGATGCCGGCCGCCTCCGCGGCCTCCGCGAACCGCACCGCCTCGCCGTTCACGGCGACGAGCGACGCCGGCGCGGCCGCGACCGCGGCCCGGGCCACGACGTCGTGCTCGGCGGGGGCGAGCGCACCGAGCTCGCGCATCTCGCCGAGGACGAGGACGAGCCTCCGCCCGAGCGCGTCGGCGAGCTCGCGCGCGGTCTTCAGGGAAGAGAGCGCCGAGCCCGTGTTCGAGTTGTAGGTGTCGTCGAGGAGGACGGTCCCGTCCGCGAGCGTCTCCGGCGCGAAGCGCCCGTCCTTCACGCTCGCGACCCGGAGGAGCGCCTCGCGGAGCGCCTCGGGCGGCGCGTCGACGCCCAGGAGGCCGCGCGCCGCCGCGAGGGCGGCGAGGGCCGCGTAAGCCCCCGCCTCCCCGGCGAGGGGGACCTCGTAGACGGCCGGCTCGCCCTCCTCCCGGGCGACGTGGAGGAGGCTCCCCGCGAGCCCCCGGCTCTCGCGCGCCACGGCGCGCAGGCCGCACCCCTCCCCGAAGCCGTAGAGGATCCGGCGCTCCCCGGGCGCGCGGGCGATCTGCGCCGCGACGCGCGGGTCGTCTCCGTTGCCGATCGCGCAGCCGTCCGCGCCGAGCGCGGCGAAGAGGTCCCCCTCTTCGTCCGCGACGTCCT